>CAYLSM010000006.1:0-47005 GCA_964386505.1 uncultured Gemmatimonadales bacterium | reverse complement strand
CTGTCAACGGGGGCCGTTCGCGCGATGGCTGGTATGAGGTGACGGCGATGGATTGCGACAGCCAGGGCAAGCTCTGGGTCGGCACACTCGGCGGCGGGGTCAAGGTATACGACGGCGCCGCCTGGACCGGGTACAGCACCGCTGACGGTCTGAGCAGCAGCAATATCAACTCCGTGCTCGTCGAAAGCCCGGAAAAGATCTGGTTCGGCACAGATGCCGGGATCAGCCTGCTGCAGCTCACCAGCGCCCCCGATCCGACAACGTCTGATGACCGCTATATCCTGAAAAGCTGCCAGATCACCGACAGCACGGAGGTCATGTTCTACGGCCGCCTGGACGGAACGTTCAACGCCGCCACAGGCACGAATCTCGCCAAACGCTGGTCTTTTTCCACCGGCGGGGCGATCCACTCCTCGCCCGCAGTGGAGCGGGACGGCACCCTGTATTTCGGGTCGAACGACCGGAAAATCTACGCCCTCTATCCGAACGGGACCCTCAAGTGGAGCTACCAGACCGGCGACGCGGTGGTTTCCTCGCCGGCCCTGGCAGTGGACGGGACCGTGTATGCCGGCTCCAAGGACGGCTATCTGTACGCCCTGAACAGCAGCGGCGGCCTCAGGTGGCGCTACAAGACAGAGGGCGCCGTGTATGCCTCGCCGGCCCTGGCAGTGGACGGGACCGTGTATGTCGGCTCGTTCGACGGCAAGATGTACGCTCTATCCCCGGCTGGAGCGCTGCGCTGGTCGTTCACGACCGGCAACAGAATCTATTCCTCGGCTGCGGTGGGCTATAACGGCGAAATCTATTTCGGCTCCAACGATTTCTCGGTCTATGCGCTCAACCCGGACGGCAGCCTGAAATGGAGCTACAAGACAGGCGGTGAGGTGATCGCCTCGCCGGCAATCGACCTGGATGGCACGGTCTATGTACCCTCCAGCGACTGGGAAGTCTACGCATTCAACCCGGACGGCAGCCTGAAATGGAGCTACCTGCTTAACACGCCGGTCTGGAGTTCGCCCACGATCAACCTGGACGGCATCATCGAGGCCGGGACCTGCGGCGCGGTAAAACGCTATTACAGCTCCAGCGTCTACAGCGAAGGCGGCCTGCCTCCTTCCTTCTATGCCTCCACGGACCTGATGGTGCCGGTAAGCTTCAACCTGACCCGTCAGGGTGAAAGCGACGGCGGCAATGCCGGCAGTGGTTCCGAGGATTCGCAGGGCAGTTACACGCAGGGCTATACCGGCACCTATGTCACCTCGATCCTGGGAAAGAGCCTGATGGTGCTCGACGATAACAACGGCGGCTTCGGCTCTCTCTCCTCCAACACGACCAAAAGAGGCTACCAGGGCCGTACCTCCTGGCCGCGTTTCCGCCACGACTGCCGCAACACGGGCAACGTGATGACAAGCCTCGAGATTCCGGTGATCAGCACCGGCACCACGCCTGTCGTTTCCGCCTGCGATTTCGACCACGACGGGAACGTGAGCGTGCTCGACCTGATCAGCATGCTCAGGAGCATCAATTACGGTCAGTACAGCCTCAGCATGGATCTCAACCAGGACGGTAAACTGACAATCCTGGACGTGCTCCGTTTCCTGACCGACATGCAGACCGGCAAGTGCGGAAGCGCCACCAGCCTGGCCGCCGACATTCCGGAACGCAGCTTCGAGGGAACGCAGGGCCTTCCCGCCGCGATCCGCCAGGACTTGATCCAGGCGCTGAACGGGGTGGACCTGTCGGCGGAGAACCGTGAGGCGATCGAGCTTCTGCTGAACGGGATCACCGCCGGCGCCGCGCTGCCCAAGGCTTTCTCGCTGGCCCAGAACGCGCCCAATCCGTTCAACCCCTCCACCACCATCACTTTCGAGGTACCCGAGGGCGCGGGACAGACTGTGGCGCTGAGCGTGTTCGATGTCCGCGGACAGCGGGTGCGCCAGTTGGTGAACGGAACAGCGGAACCGGGGAAGCATTTCGCCTTCTTCGACGGACGGGATGACTTTGGACGCGATCTGCCCAGCGGCGTATATTTCTACCGTCTGCGCGCGGAATCGTTCAGCCAGACCAGGAAGATGATCCTGCTCAAATAGTCCTTTCCTGGAGCTTTGCGGAGCCGCCGGTGTCACGCCGGCGCCGGCGGCGCCGTTTTAATTGGACAGATGGATGCAACTTAATTCCGGACCGGCGGTACAAAAAGCAGGAGTGTGGTTATGACCAAAAACTCCGAGGACCGGCAGCACCTGGAGGACACGCTTTCCACCACCGAGGTGGCTCGCTATTGCCGGGTCTCGGTGGTGCATGTCAACCGCTGGATCAAGGACGGCAAGATCAAGTGCTACCGCTATCCGGGCGGGCGGTACAAGATCAGCCGCGAGAATTTCCGGGAGTTTCTGGAGCTAAGCGGCGTGCCGGTGATCGAGGAGTTTTTCTCCCCACGGCCGCGCCTGAAAGTCCTGATCGGCGAGGATGACAGCGATTTCGCCCGCGGCGTACGCCTGCTGATCGAGGACCGCTACCCCAAGGCCGTGATCGAGGTGGCCAGCGACGGCTACGAGGTGCTGCTCAGCATGGGCGTGCTCCGCCCGGACCTGCTGATCCTCGACCTGCGCCTGCCCCGGATCGACGGGCTGGAGGTCTGCCAGCGCATCCGCCAGAATGAAATCTGGGCCGGGGTGGGTATCCTGGCCATGACCGGTCACTCCGGGGCGTTCAACCGGGCACGGGTGCTCGCCTGCGGTGCGAACGAGTACCTGCTCAAGCCTTTCGAAAGCTCGGAGTTTTACCGCTGTCTGGATTGTATGGTCGTAGCCGGAGCGTTACGCAACGGATAGAGTTTAGCGGGTTTGAAACACCGTAAATGAACTCTTTGCCTCCCGCCGCAGCCCTGGACCCTTGGGGACCAGGCGCGCGGTGCGGGAAAAGGCCCGACAGCCCCCCTATGCGAACCCCGTCTAACGCCATTGCCCAGCCGGTCCGCCCTGCCTGCGGCGAGCCGGCCAGACCCGGCTGCGCGCCCCGGCGCGAAGCAATGCTTTATCTGTTTGTCCGGCTTATCCTGTTCGGCCTCCTTCTGCCCGCAGCCGCCCGGGGACAGGACCTGACCGAGGAATCCCTTTTCCAGCCCATCCGCAGCGCCGTGACCGCCTCCGGTACCGACCAGAGCCTCGACCAGTCGCCCGCCTCGATGAGCGTGATCTCGGCCCAGGAAATCCGGGCCAGCGGGGCCGGATCGATCCCCGAGCTTCTGCAGTGGGTCCCCGGCCTGGATGTCATGCGTGTCGGCGCCTCGCAGTATGAGGTCAGCGCCCGCGGCCTGAACATGGTCCCGGCCGACAAGATGCTGGTCCTGATCGACGGCCGCTCGGTGTACCAGGACTATTTCGGCGGGATCAACTGGTTCAGCCTGCCGGTGCTGCCGGAGCAGATTGAGCGGATCGAGGTGATGCGCAGCCCGGGAAGCGCGCTCTACGGGGCCAACGCGTTCAGCGGAGTGATTAATATCATCACCCGCACCCCCGCCCAGTTGAGCGGCGTGCACCTGGAGCAGCGCCTGGGCAATAACGGACAGGCCGGCAGCTCGCTTTTGGCCGGGGGCCAACTGGGGCGGACCGGCTACCGGATCGCCGCCGGCTACCGGGGCCTGGACAGTTTCTCCAGCCCGGCGCACCATTCCTCGCGCAACGTGCTGGGCAACGTTCTTCTGGAAAGGCAGCTCACCGTCCAGACCAAAGTCGCGCTGGAGGCCGGCCTGGCCGGCGGCTACGCCGACCGTATCTTCCTGGACGAAATGAAACGTCAGCGCGACAACAACAGCCACCTGAAACTGAACCTCGACCGCAACGACCTAGCGTGCCAGCTCTACCTGAACCACGGCCAGATGCACCAGAGCACCTACTCGCCGAGCGAGGGCAGCGAGAGCGTGCGCTACAACTCGCTCGACCTGGAGCTGCAGAACGGCCTGAATCCCACTCCGGGCAACCGCGTGACCTACGGTCTGGAGGCACGACTCAACACCATCCGCTCGAACATTCTCGACCGCTCCCGCCGGCAGGGCCTTCTGGCGGCATATGTCCAGGACGAGTACCGTCCGCGGCCCGAGATCAGCCTGCTGGGCGGCGTGCGCCTCGACCGTCACCCCCTGACCGGCCTGAGCGCCAGCCCGCGGCTCAATGTGCTCTACTCTCCTGCGCCCAGCCACACTTTCCGGCTGACTTACAACCGCGCTTTCCGCAGTCCCAGTTTCATCAACTCCTACCTAGACTACACCACCGGCGAGGGTATCCGTCTGCTGGGCAGCCGCGAGCTGGACTCCGAACGCATCAACTCGCTGGAGGCGGGCTATGTCTGGTCGCGGCGCGAGCGGCTCAAGGTGAAGCTGGACCTGTTCGCACTCTCCCTGAGCGGCAACATCGCGTTTAGCGACGTGCTGCAGGTGGTGGATGCCTCGCTGGCCGACTCGTACCGCAATTTCGGCACGGCCCGCGGCTGCGGCGGCGAGCTGACAATCGACTACCTGCCGCTGCGGCCGGTGAAAGTGGTGGCCAGCTACAGCTACCAGCGTATCCGCAACCGGTTCAGCGCGCGGCGCAGCCAGCACACGCCGCGCCACAAGGGCAGCCTTCAGATCTACGCCACCCTGCCGGCAGGCCTTAGTCTTTTCGGTGGAGCCGGATACGTGGGGCCCTCGGTCTGGGAGGTGCCGGCCGGCCTCGGCCTGACAGCGGTCCGCCGCTGCGGAGAGTATGTGCGCCTGTCGGGACGAGTCGGCTACGCGTTGCCCCGTGGCGGTCTGACACTGTTCCTGGCCGGGGACAACCTGGCCGGGCCGTCCCGGGAGCAGTACCCCCTGGGCGAGGAGATAGAGAGGCAGTTCGATTGCGGGGTCCAATGGGAGTTCTGAGCCGGAAATCGCACGCGGCCATGAGCGCCAGAATATGTTGTATCCTGCTGCTCCTGCTCGCGGCAGGCGCACGGCTGTCCGCCGCGCCGCCGCCCGGGCGCTCCGGGGTGGTGCTGGTGCTCAGCTCCGATAGCCGGGAGTACCGCCTGGCCGCGGACGGTTTCAGCACGGCCCTGCGCGAAAGCGGCCGTCCGGTGGCAGTGGAGGAGAGTATCCTACCCGCGGGCAAGGCCGAGGCGGCGGCGCAGGATTCGTTCTGGAGCGCGGTGCGCGCCGCCAACCCGGCCCTGGTGCTGAGCGTGGGCACTCCGGCTGCCCGGGCTGCGCTGCAGCGGCTCCAGGATATCCCCCAGGCCTTCACCATGGTGCTGGGCGATCCCTCCCGTGAGGCCCCCGCCGGCGCCAGTCCACCCGTTTTCGGACTCTGCCTTTCGCTCGGCTTCCGCGAGCAGCTCGAGGCGATCCGCGAGAGCCTGCCCCTGGTGCGGAGGGTGGGCTATCTGGTAACCTCCGGCGCCGGCGCCGCCCCGGACTCCCTGCGCCGCCTGTGCGATGAGCTGGGACTGCGCCTGGTGGAGGCCCGGCTCGGCGGCAAGCAGGAACTGCTCGGCACGCTCAAGGGCTTGCTGGAAGGGATCGACCTGCTTTGGCTGCCGCCCGATCCGCTTCTCTACAGCCAGGATGTCAGCCTCAACCTGCTCGAATTCTGCTACCTGCACCGTGTGCCGGTGTTCGCCTTTTCGCGCCAGATGGCCCTGGCCGGAGCGCCGCTGTCCCTGGGCAGCGACTATGCCGACGTGGGGGCGCAGAGCGCCGGGATGGCGCTGCGCTGCCTGTTCCCGGAGCCTGGCTCACGTCCCTCGACCGGAGTGCAGAGCGCAAGGAGTGTCGTGCTCTATGTCAACCAGCCGGTGGCCGAAAGCCTGGGGCTGCATATCCCGCGACGGGTGCTGAGCCGGTCGGTAATCCTCGGAGCCGGGACTGACAACAGATGAGAGACTCGATACTGAAAAGACTGCCTGCCCTGAGCCTGGGCGCCAAGGCCACCCTGGCGGTGATCACTCTGCTGAGCGTGATGGCGCTGGTGCTGGGGGCGTTGTTCGGCTACTACCAGCGCCGCTCGCAGATGGACCGTCTGCATGAGAAGGCTGTCGCCTTTGCCGGCAACCTGGCTTTCAACTGCAATTTCGCCCTGCTGTCCAAGGACCGCGCACGGCTGGAGCAGCTTGTCACCGGGGTGCGGCTGGAGAAGGATGTCGTCCTGGTGCTGGTGGCCGACTCCGCGGGCCAGGTGCTGGCCTCCACCGACCCGCCGCTGTTGGGTACGCGCCTGGCCTACCTGTCGGGGCCCTCCGCTCCGGACAGCAGCCTCTGGCAGACAGTCCGGGCCAGCTCGCGCTACCGGGCGGTCGCCCCGGTGAGCGCGCTCGGGGCGGCCTCCGGGCCGGAGATGGATGAGTCGATGTTCTTCGCCCCGGGAGGAGCGCAGACAAACGGAACGCACGAGCGCCTGGGCTGGGCCGTGATCGAGGTCTCGCCCGCGCGGCTGAACGCCGAGCTGGCCCGCTCCCTGCGCTGGGCCGGGCTGCTGTTCCTGCTTATCCTTGCGCTGGCCTCCAGCCTGGCCATAGTCTCGGTGCGGCGCACGGTCGCCCCGCTGCACCTTCTGGCCGAGGCCACCCGTCAGATCGCACACGGCGAGTTCGGACGGACAATCCCCGCGGCCGGGCGGGATGAGCTGGGGGTGCTCTCCGAATCGTTCAACGAGATGAGCCTGCGCCTTCAGCGCTCACGCCAGGAGGTCGAGCAACTGAACACCGAGCTGGAGACCCGGATATCCGAGAGCACCACCGAGTTGCGAAACCGTTACCGCGAGCTGGAGAATGTCTGCTTCGAGCTGCGCAATCTGGACTCGGCCAAGAACGATTTCCTTTCCCTGGTAAGCCACGAGTTCCGCACGCCCCTGGGCTCGATCCAGCTTTTCTCCGAGATGCTTCTCAAGGGCCTCGACCGCTCCGACACCCGTCGCACCGATTTCCTGCTGACCATAATCAACAACTGCAAGCGCCTGACCCGCCTGATCAACGAGATACTGGACATCTCGCGTATCGAGGCCGGGCGGATGGAGTTCAGCCGCGAGACTTTCGACCTCAAAGAGACCCTCTACAGCACGATTTTCTCGTTAAAGCCGCTGTTCGAGGAGCGCAGCATCGCCTGCAGTTTCGCCAGCCCGGAGAACCCGGTCCGCCTGCACTCCGACCGCGACCGGATCATCCAGGTGCTGACCAACCTGCTGTCCAACGCGATCCGTTTCTCACCGCCCGGCAGCGTAGTGGAGGTGGGGCTTGGCGAAGCCAACGGACGGGCGCAGGTGAGCGTGCTGGACCACGGACGGGGCATGCGGCAGGAGGACATCCCGAAGATATTCGACAAGTACGCGCAGCTCGAGCGGATCAAGCCCGACAGCGAGGGCAGCGGCCTGGGCATGACAATCGCCAAGCTGATCGTGAACAACCTGGACGGAACAATCCGGGTGGAGTCGGCCCCGGGCCGGGGGAGCTGTTTCACGGTCGATTTCCCGACCGTCCGGCCCGAGGTGGAAAAGCAGTCCTGAGGGCACGACATGCCTGGCGGAAAGGTTTTATATGTTCTCTTGGTTACGGCCAAGAAAACCAGAAGCCCTTGGGGGGCCGCGGACAGGAAAACCGAAGCTCCAACCATTTTATGATGACACATACCACTTAGCTCAAGCCCCAAAAGCCTGCCCACGCGTAGCCAGCTTGCCGCCTGTCCGCTCCACCTCGATCCGGCCCGAGGGCGTTTCGAGCCGGTAAGTGAAATCGGCCCCGAAACCCGCGGCCGGCTGGCAGGAGGCCTTTGTCCAGCCGGGAGCCTGCGGTTTCAAACCTATCAGTCCCTCCACGATCAAGGAATTCACCGCCGCGCCCCAGCCGTGGGCCGTGTTCTCGGCCTCCACCGGCGCCCGCTCGCCCCAGGTGGGCTGCCCGCTGCGGATGAAATCACCGTAGAGCTGGTCCAGCTTGTTCATTACCGGCGCGTAGCGCCCGGCCGCCAGCAGCGGGCTGAGCAGGATATCGCAGTAGCCCAGGCCAAGACGGTTCTCCGGGCCGGAGGGGAGTGTCAGCAGACCACAGGCGTGCTCCAGAGCCTGGCCCCGCTGCGCCTCTGTCCCGCAGCCCGTGACAATGCATAGCACGTTGCCGTGCAGGTTGGCCCGGGGGATCGGGCCTTTGGGATTCACGCTGTTTGGCTTGGAGGGCGGAAGGCGCAGCGGTTCTTTCGGCTCTATCCGCGAAAGGAAAGCCTTGTCCTGCGGGCTGAAAAACCGTCCGAGCGCCGGGCGCAGGGTGGTCTCGATCAGGCCGGCCACAGACTCCAGAGGCTGCGAGTCAATTGAATTTGCGATCCGGCGGGCGTACTGCGCGGCCCGCAGCAGGAGCGCGTTCACCGGCAGGGAGTAGGGGCGCTTGTCCAGCACGGCCCAGTCCACATAGTGCCAGGAGTAACCGGGCGGTACATACAGTCCCTCCCCGGTCAGGCCGCGCGCGCAGAGGCCCAGGAACCGCGCGAGCGGCGCCTCGACCTCCTGCAGCAGTGAGATGTCCCCGCTGGCCAGGTAGTACTCCCAGCAGGAGGCCACCCAGTGCATTGTCTGGTCCATCAGGGGCGAGGGGCAGTCCGTGGGGACCACCGCGGCCGGGTTCCCCTGGCTGTCCACCCCCAGGGCTATGAGGTTAAGGCAGTTACGCCACATTTTAAGCTCGGCGAAACTGTAGAACGCCGCCTTGGCCGTGGAGGCGGCATCCATGGTCCAGAGAAGGTTCTCGCGCGAGCAGGTGTCCACATAGGCATCATCCGTAGAGGAACGGATGGTGTGCAGCGAGGTGTCCCAGAGCGCCTGGATGAAACTGTCTTTCACCCGCAGGGAGGCCCCGTCCGCAAACGGGTAGTCCTGGGCCTTGAGCCGGGGACGGAAGCGGCACGACCCCGCCCCGGTCACTTTCACACTCACATAGCGGAAACCCCGTCCCCGGTGCGCCTGCCAGGCGTGCTCGCCACTGGAGAGGCTGAGCGTGTCGAGGAAACTCCCCCCGAACCCGTCGAACCCGCTCGGACGGCCCTCGAACTTGATATCATAGTACAGCTCCAGGCGCAGCGGGCCGCTCACCTGGCTCACCTCCAGGCCCGGCCGCACCAGACGCGTGCGGCCCACATCGAAAGTAAACACACTTCCCGGGGCCGCCTCGATCCACTCCACAGCCGGGCGGTTTTCGGCCTTGCCGCTCAGGTCCTCGGTATTGAACGACACAGCCAGGGTTGCGGTGTCCTCGCGACGTTCCGGGCTGCCGGTTCCGCTCCAGACCAACCTGGGTGCAATAACATTTTCCTCCAGATCGGGGACCGGCTTTTTCTTGAGGCCGGTCCAGGGGGGAAGCCCGGCCGAGCCTAAGTAAAGCGCCTCTGTCCAGCCCTCGGCCGGCGGCGCGGTCCGCCAGTCCGTCGCCTCGCGGTCGACATCGAAATGCTCCTGGAACCCGGTGGGCAGCGAGATCAGGCTGTGGTGGAACCGCACCCAGTCCGCCATGCGGCAATACCAGGTATCATCCGTGTCCAGCAGGAATTCCCCGCCGCCTTCAAGGGCGATATCGCCCTGCACGAGCAGTCCCATGCGGGTGAAAGGGTTGAGGAAATTCACTCCGGTGCAGGGAAAGAGCAGCACGGCCAGGCTGTTCAGGCCGGGTTTCAGAAACGGCAGCAGGTTGACCTCGTCATAATACTTCTCGCGCGGCCAGGAGCGCGCCGGGCCGGAACCGGCAAAAGCGCCGTTGCAGTAGAGTACGTAAACGTCCGCCGCTGTGACAATCACTTTGCCAGAGACCGGACACCCCTCCAGGGTGATGTCCTTGCGGAAAGCCACCGCGTTGTCCAGCAGGGGGAACGAGTCGATATGCCAGTCGGTGTGGGCGATCCAGCCGCCTCGGCAGGGGTCGATGCCGCCGTAATCGGGCTCCGGGATTGCAGAGCCGGCGACGGTGTCCGCGGCCCGGGCTTCGGTCCGGTCCAGGCCCAACAGCCCCAGGCCGGCCAGCCCGGCGCCGGAGCGGCGGAAAAAACTCTTGCGGCTGATTTCACTCATCGTGAGGTCCTTGGCTTAAATGTCCGGGCGCGCTTGGGCGAGGGGAGTCATACTGAGGAAAATAAACTCCTGCCGCGCGCGGGGCAATTCCCGGATAGAACGGCGGCATCCCCGGAGCAATGGGCTGGCCGGAAAAAGCGGAAATTACTATACTCAGACCCAGTATATTCGTGTAGACTGGCGCTTGGCCCAACAAACCGCGGGAGATTTCAGATGGCAAAGTCGAGTCTGGGAGAAATCCGGCAAATATCCATCATCGCCGCGCTGGCCCTGGCTGCCGCGTTCTGCGGCTGTGGCGGCCCGAAAGCCGCCGACCCGGCGGCGCAGCCCGTCCGTATAGACCGCAAGGCCCTGGTGGATCGCAACAGCCCGCGTTTTATCCAGCTCGACTCGCTCGCCCCCCTGCAGCTTGGCAACGGGAACTTCGCGTTCAGCGTGGATATCACCGGCCTGCAGAGTTTCCCCCAGGCCTACCGGCACGGCATCCCCCTGGGCACGCAGTCCAACTGGGGCTGGCACACCTACCCCAACCCCAAGGGCTACTCGGTGGAGACTTTCCCGCTCACGCAGTACGAATCCGGGGGCCGCGCGGTGGGCTACCTGGACATGAACGCGCCGGGGCGGGAACAGGAGGTCCGCTGGCTGCGCACGAACCCGCACCGTCTGCAACTGGGGCTGGTGGGGTTCAGCCTGACCAGGGCGGATGGCAGCCCGGCCGGGCCGGAGGACCTGAGCACCGTCGAGCAGCATCTCGACCTCTGGAGCGGTGTGCTGTTCAGCCGTTTCAGTCTGGATGGGATCGAAAGCGTGGTCGAAACAGTCTGTCACCCCGAGAAAGACATACTGGCCGTGCGGGTGCGCTCGGGTCTGGTCCGGCTGGGACGGCTGAAAATACAGCTGCATTTCCCGTACGGAGATACTACCGAGTTCGGCTGGGGGGGACGCTGGGACCTGGCAAACCGTCACCGCACGGACCTTGCGCGGCCCTCCGGCAACCGGGCCCGCTTCACGCGCAGTCTGGACCGGACGGTCTACACTGTTGAGGCGGCCTGGTCCGGTGCGGGACAGCTCGACCCTGTCGAGCCCCATCTCTACTGCCTGACCCCCGCCGCAGCCGACAGCGTGTTCGAGCTGGTCTGCTCGTTCGCCCCGGATTCAATCTCCGACCCGGCACCGCTGCCCGGTGTGAGTGAAACCCTGGAGGCCTCCAACGGCTACTGGCAAAAATTCTGGTCCACGGGTGGCGCGGTGGAGTTGGCCGGAAGCCGCGACCCGCGCGCCGCGGAGCTGGAACGGCGGATCGTGCTCTCGCAGTACCTGACCGCGATCCAGTGCTCGGGCGCGCTCCCGCCACAGGAAACCGGGCTGGTCTACAACAGCTGGGCCGGAAAATTCCACCTGGAGATGCACTGGTGGCACGCGGCGCACTTTGCGCTCTGGGGACGGAGCGAGCTTCTGGAGCACAGCCTGCCGTTCTATGGACGAATCCTGGACAAGGCTCGGCGGACCGCCGCGGGCCAGGGCTATGACGGCGCTCGCTGGCCCAAGTGTGTCGACCCGCAGGGGGTGCAGATGCCCTGCTTCATCGAGCCGTTTCTGGTCTGGCAGCAGCCGCACCCGATCTACTACGCCGAACTCTGCTACCGGGCCCACCCCGACAGCCTGACCCTGGCCCGCTACAGGGATATCGTCTTCGCCACGGCGGAGTTCATGGCCGCGTTCGCGCGGGCCGACAGCAGCGGACGTTACGTGCTGGGCCCGCCGGTCGCTCCGGGGCAGGAGGTTTTCGACTGCCGCAGCACGTTCAACCCAACTTTCGAGCTGGCCTACTGGCGTTTCGGCCTGGGCACGGCCCAGCTCTGGCGCGAGCGTCTGGGCCTGGGGCGCGACCCCGGCTGGGACATCGTGCTGAAGCGGCTCTCCGCCCTGCCGATGCAGGACAGTCTCTACACCGCGGCCGAGAGCGCCCCGGACACTTTTTCGCGGCCCGAGTTCATGACCGACCACCCGTTGATGCTGGGTGCGCTCGGGTTCCTGCCCGAAACCCCGTCTGTGGACCGCGAGATCATGCGGCGGACGTTGCTCAAAGTTATAAAAGTCTGGGACTGGCCCGGCACCTGGGGCTGGGACTACCCGCTCATGGCCATGACCGCCGCCCGCCTGGGCGAGCGCAGCCTGGCCGTGGAGGCCCTGATGTTGGAGTCACCCAAGAACCGCTACCTGGCGGATGGCCACTGCTATCAGACAGACCGGCTGCCGCTCTACCTTCCGGCCAACGGCGGCCTGCTGAGCGCGGTGGCGCTGATGTGCGCCGGGTGGGACGGCGCTCCGCAGGACGGCAGCCCCACGGCCGGGTTCCCCACGGATGGAAGCTGGAAGGTGCGCTGGGAGGGGCTGAGCCCGCTGCCCTGACCTGGCCGCGCGGAGTGGCGGGCTGCCTCAGACCGTCACCTCCTCCTCGTACCCGTCGAATATCAGCGAGACCCGCTCCACACCCTCCAGGCCGTTCAGCTCGTTGATGAAGGCCTGGCACTGGGAGTGGCTTTTCAGCTCGATCCGGAACGCCAGTTCCAGATACTGTCCCATCCGGATGCTCTTGATATTCAGAAGGTTGAAATTCTTGAGATACTTGCGGAAAACCGGCAGGTAGATGCCCTCCGGACGGTCATCCGGGACGAGCATGAATCGCAGCATGTGCTCGTTCGAGGTGGCGGAGCCGAAATTGAGCAGGAACAGCACCAGGATCACGGTCCCCACGATGGCCACACCCACCGCCCCGACCATGTAGTTGCCCGAGCCTGCGGCCATCCCCCCGGCCAGAGCGAAAAAGACGAAGACAATGTCCCGGGTGTCCTTGACCGCGGTCCGGAAACGGATGATCGACATCGCCCCCACCAGGCCGAACGCGCGGGCCAGGTTGTTGCCGATCACCATGATCACGATGGTGGTGATCATGGTCAGAAGGACCAGGGCGTTGACAAAGGAGGGGGAATAGGAAAAGCCTGAAAAGGTCTTGCGGTAGATGATTGAGATGAACAGCCCGGTCAGGAAAGCGAACAGCACGCCCATGGCGATATCGACCACCGTGAAGCGCTGAAAATCGAGGAACAGGCTCTCATATTGCATCTTCGATCCACTCCTGGTTCACGCCGACACTGCCTGCAGCCCGGCACACGACATACACTTGTCCACACCCTGGCAGTACTTGGGAATCGATTCGCAGCGCAACTGGAACTCCTTGACCAGCCGGACCATCCACTTTGGCATGTACCGGTCGAACTTGAGTTCGAGGATATAGCAGCAGTCCGTGACCGGGAGCAGGCCCGAGTCGCGGAACAGGTCATCCAACTCCGGATACAGAAAACTGCGCACGTTCTTGTCGATGGTGACCCGCTCGCCCGGGTCGATCAGCCCGGTGTAGGCCTCCCGGTCGTAGACAATCAGGGCGGTGGGACGGAGGTCGAGGCTGCTAAGGTTGGCGATGTACTTTTTCAGGGCGTTGCGCACCGGCACGCCCGCGTCCTCGATCTGTCCGGGAAGGACCAGCTCGCGGTGGATAAGCCCGACCTGGCTCAGCGGCACTGCCACCCGCTCCTTGATCACCCGGTTGAGGTGACGGCGCTTGATCTCCAGGAAAGCCGGGCTGTCGGGCGAATACTGGTTGTAGGCCCGCACCCTCAGCTTCTTGCGGTAGGATTCGCCGTCCATCTTCTCGTAGAAGAAATCGAGGCGGCGCGTGTCGAAATAGATACTGCGCACCGTGTAGGTGTTCCCGGGCAGGCCCTCCGCAAAGCTGTCCACACAGGCATGCCGCAGGATACAGGCCCTCAGTTCGGGGGCCAGCTCCCTGGGGACCCAATATTTCAACTCCGCCCGGCCCAGCGGATTCAGTCGCATGTCGTCACCCTGTCCTTTTCCCGTCAGCGCTCTCTCGGCGTGAGCCTCAGATAAACATCCGCCAGGTCAGCTCGCGCAGCCAGCTCCGGCAGAGCCGACTCAGCTCCACGCCTTCACACTCGATGCAGGCATATCCGACCAGCCCGGGGAGAAGGCTGAAATCGGGGTTGGCGATGCAGACGCGGGCCAGGTTCATCGGCCGCCCGCAGACAAGCAGGGGGTTCTTGTCCAGTGCGGCGATTTCCGCAATCAGCACCCGTTCCCGGCCATCGATAACCTTGATCCGCACCGGCGCGCCCAGGCTCAGGAACTGTAGCTTGCGCGCCTCCACCGGGATTTCCACGATCAGGGTGTCCAGCTTGCTGAGAGTGAAAATTGAGGCCATCGAATCGACCGGCCCGCTCAGAAGCCCGTCGAACGGGGCTGTGATCTGCAGGGCGGAAAGTTTCTGGTCCCAGGTGCGCATCCGGGTCTCGAGGTCGTCGATCTTTTTCACCGCCAGGTCGAGGGCCTCGGGCTTCTCGCCGCTGCGGGCCGTGCGGAGGTCGGCTTCGGCCAGGGCCACGTTCGATTCGAGAAGGTTTTTCTGCGTGTCGCTCAGCTCGAATTCCTCGGCGGCGATCAGGCCCTTGTCCACCAGCTCTTTCTTGCGTTTCCAGGTCGGCATGAAATCGTGCAGGGCCTGGCGGGCGTAAAGAAGGCCCTGGAGGGCGCGCTCCTGGACCGAGGCTTTCTGGCCGCTGCGCAGGCTGGTAAGGCTGGCGCGGGCCTGGACCACCTCGCCGCTCAACTGCTCGTAGCTGATCCGGTTGTCGGTCGACTGCAGAGTACCGATCACCGCATCCCGCTGCACTGTCGCGCCCACGCTGATTGCTGGGTCCAGGCTGAAAGTGACGAAATCCGTGCGGTCAAACTGCATGAAACGCAACTGGCTGATCCCCGGGGGGTTGTTGAGCCGCAGACGGGTGAGAAGGGTCTCCGGCTGAGGTTGCAGAAGGGACCATTCGGCCTGGGCCACGAAAAGGCAGGGGCCTTTCACCCGGTAGGTGATCCGCGCCCGGCCCAGCAGGAGCGCGGCCAGCCCGGCCAGCGCCAGAATGAACAGAGATAGAGCAATTTTCTTTATCACCCGCGTTCTCCCGCTCCCACAGGATTCAGGCTTCCGGACTCAACGGTACTGGCCGCCGGTCACGATACTGGAGATCGTGAAACTGGTGTACTTGCTGCCGGGGGTGTAGGTCCCCTCCGGATACAGGCCGTCGACAGCCGTGCCGCTGTCGCTGCCGCCCAGGTAGAGATCGTAGCTGCCGCCCTTGACCAGGCCGGTGGAGGAGAAAACGATGGACTGGTATTTTTTTGCGGGCTTGAAAGTGAGGACCCCGGTCCCGTCACTGTTCTGAAGGTGGACCAGAGTACCGGCCGGCTGGGCCGAGCCGAGATTCAACAGCACGGAATACTGCGTTGAAGTCGTGCTCGGTCCCTGGGCCATGCCGGCGCTGCCCACGGCAATGAGGAACCCTCCGGTCAACTTGAAAGAACTATGGTCCAGGGCTCCGTTGTCGTTGGCAGTCGGGCCGTTGACAATCACCACGCCGCCCGTCATCGTGATCGAGCCGTTGGAGTCCAGCCCGTCGCCGTTGGCATTCACCATGATATAGCCGCCGTTGATATACAGATAGTAGTCGCCGCCGTCATCGAACCCGCCCGGAGGCCCGCCGGGCCAACCCGAACCGTCCACTCCGCCGGCCACGTTGAACCCGTCGTCGCTCGACACCACGTAGACAGTCCCCGCGTTGACCGTGAGCACCGTGCGGCTCTCCAGGCCCTCGTACGATTTGGCGACATTGATCTCGCCGCCGTTGACTGTCAGGTCGGCATCCGCGTGGACTCCGTCATCGCCCGTGGAGAGGGTGAAATCACCCCCGTTGATCGTCACGCTGCCATTGGAGTGCAGGGCGTCATCGGCCGAGTTGACTGTCAGTGTCCCGCCGTCGACAATCAGGCTCGCGACAGCCTTGACCCCCTTGCTGGAGGTGCTGCTCTCGCTGACATAGCTGCCGCTGCCGCCGCCCGCGGTGAGCGTGAGCTCACCGTTCTTTATCAGCACGTCCGTCTGGGCCGAGAGGGCGTCCCCCCCCGCGGTGACAGTCAGCGTGCCGTTTTCGATCAGCACATATCCCAGGCTGGCGTCATTCTCGTTATCCGACTTGAGACCATCCCCGGAGGAGTTGACCGTGATGCGGCCGTCCTTGACTATCAGGTAGTCCTTGCCCCGGATCCCATCGTCCTTGGCGCTGACAGCGAGCGTGCCGCTGCTGATCACGAGCCCGTCCTTGCTGGTGATCCCGTCATTGAACCGCGCCTCCACGGCGAGCGAGCCATTGCCGTAAACAGTCAGGTTGCTCTTGCTGAACACCGCGGCATTGGGCTCCTCCTCCGCGGCGTCGTCATAGACATAGGAACTGCCATCCTTTAGTTTGTTCGTCGTATTGTCGGCCAGCACGAGCATGGCCTTGTCGGCTTTCTTGATATAGATCGGGGCGCTGGAGGAGCTGGTGATATCCACCCCGTTGAGGATCAGCCGCACCATCCCGGTTTCCGTGGTGTTGACCACAACCTGTCCGTCGCTCAGGGTGCCGCTCAGCACGTAGGTGCCGGCCGCGCTGACAGTGACCGTGCCGCCCTCGGCCGTGGCCCCGGCGGCACTCACAGTGGCCGAGCTGCCGTTGAGAACGATCTGCACCGCTTTCTCGCCGTCCCAGGTGTAGTCCGCAGCATCGTCATGGCTGTCGCCGTTGTCCGATTCCGCGTCCGAGACCGTATCCGAGCTGCCGCTGCCCGAGTTTGCCCCGCTGTCGCTGCTGCCTGAGGAAACCGGGTCGGAGCCGCTGCCGCAGGCGATGAACATGCACAGCACGAAAGCCCAGGCCCCCATCAACTGCATCCATTTTCCGCTCATCTTGCGCTCCCCGCTGAAATGCCGGTTATCGACAACGACTGCCCGGGACAGGACACCCTGCCCATCATCCCGGCAGAACAATTCTGTGGTTAAGACGTCGTTTTGCGCGATTCCTTGCGCTTTTATTAGCGTCATGTTAGAGGCGCGCTTCGAAAAGGGATCGGCAGAGGGGGGATTCAAGGCATGGAAAGGCCCGAGCGGAGGGCCGGTTTCAGCTCCCGCCCGGGCCTTTGTTCCGGGGCCAGCGCGCGCAGCAACCGCCGCACTCAGCGCGGCGGACGTCCCTGCCCCGGTCCGGGACGGTTTTTCTCACGCTCTTTCTTCATCTCGGCAAGCTTGGTTTTCTGCTCATCGGTCAGCAGGGCCGAGATTTTCTCTTCCTCGGAATCCATGAGCTTTTTCATCGCCTCCATGGACTTCTCCCGGTCGCCGGAACTGCTCTCACGCAGGGCTTCCATCTGTTTCTGCATGTCCTCGAGGATCGGCTTGATCTTCGCCACCTGGTCATCGGTCAGGTCCAGGTCTTTCTGCATGCGCTCCAGACGGTCCTCGACCGAGGGCGCCTTTCCTCTTTGGCCGCCTCCACCGCCCTCACCATCGGGAGGACCCTGCTGCGCCTGCACGAAAACGACCGTGGCCAGAGCCATGAACAGAGTCAATAAGAGAGTCTTCCAGTTCATCTTCCCACCCCTTTCAGCTTGAAATTGACCGCACCGTTTGCGACATATCCGGGCGCCAGGCCGGCTCCATCCCGGACCCCATTCAGCAAAATCAGGCATTATCTGTGACTGCGGTGGCCCCACAATCGGTCAGGCGGACATATCGAACCGGGCGGTCTGAATGATGCTCAGCACGCTCCGGGTTTCTTCCTCGGACAGGCCGAGTTCACCCAGCAGGTCGGTGATGCGCGTAATGTTGCTCTCGGCCTCCGAGGTATCCCCGCTCTGTTCTATCGTCTTGCCTATCATCTGTTTGAACGCATTCATCTCCTGCGTTCCGCTCTTGCTCATCTGCGGCAGCCCACCCATCTCATCCAGCTTGGAGGAGAGGGCATTCAGAAGCTCCTCCCGGCTGACCACCCCGTCGCCGTTCGTGTCGGCATCGGCGAGACTCTCACTCAAGTCGCCGAGTTCATCCTGGCTCAGGGCATCATCTCCGTCGGTGTCGAGCTGGCTGATCAGCTGGTCGCTCATCGAGGTAGCGTCCATCGGAGCGGGCGGAGGAGGCGGCGGCGGGCCGGCTTGCTGCATCCCGGATGCCGAATCCTCCTCGGACAGGCTCTGCATCTGGGCCTCGATTGCCGTGGCAAGCTCATCCTGGCTGATCAGGCCGTCGCTGTCCGTGTCGGCCGGGGCCAATTGCTCGCTCAGATCACCGAGCTCCGACTGGCTCAGGCTTCCATCACCGTCCGTGTCCAGACTGCTGATCATCTGGGCGCTTATCTGGCCGGAATCCGGGGGCGGCGGCGGACCGGCCATCATGCCCGGTCCGGCCATGGCCTGGCTGTTCTGCATCCCGGACGAAAGGGCCGCGAGCAGTTCATCCTGGCTGACCTGGCCGTCACTGTCCGAATCCGCATCCTCGAGCTGACCGGTCAGGGAGCTTATTTCCTCACTGCTCAGGCTCCCGTCACCGTCAGTATCCAGCAGGTCCATGATGTTCTGGCTCATTCCGGAAACATCGGGTTCCGGTCCGGCGGGCGGCCGCTGCGTCGACTGCACCTGCTGCGCACCGGCCAGCCGTCCCGCCCCGCTGATCTCCACTCTGTCCCCGAAAGCGGACACACTTCCAGAGACATTATCACCGGCGGCGGAATTACCTGAAACGGACTGGCTGTTCGTTCCGTTGATGGTAAGATTTCCAGCCATCCTTCCCGTTCCAAATAATTGCCACATGGGTGTGATGCCGCTTGTTCCTTGAATAACCATACTGGCACCTCCATCGCCATCCTTGGCAAAGTTGAAATTACATCCCTATTTGCAGGGCCACCTGCAGTCAGTCTCGCTTCGGGACGACAAGTCCGCTTTCACCTCCGCGCTGTCGTTGCCTTCCCGTCAATGTAGGAAAATTGTTCGCCGCGGGAATTGGACGCCCTTTTCCCCCGGTTCCTTGCGGAAAAACACCGGAAAAAGTGTCTGAATGTTTTTGGGGCAGGCGGACGGCCAAGAAAAAGGCCCTTTCCCGGAGACCGGAAAAGGGCTTGCAGAGGGAGGAGGGGACCAGCACGAAGGCGCTCAGGGCTCGCCGCGGCTCCCGGGCGAGTCGGGACGGCGCTCCGGTTGACGGTCATCGCGGGGAGACATCGGACCGCCGCCGGGGCCGCCGCCTCCCGGACGGTCATGGAAAATGACCTCGGTCATCAGACGGCGCAGACGGTCGGTCTGGTCGTTGCCGCAAAGCTGTTTCAGGGCCAGGAAATAGGAGTAGCTCTGCGCCTCCAGCTCGCCCTGCTTGAGGCTGATCTGCCGCAGCAATTCGGCCGCCGCTGCTGAATCGGGCGTGGCCTCGAAAAGGCCGTCCAGCAACCGGCGCCGCAGCTCCATGCTCTCGCCAATCAGGCTGCGGACCCGCTCCTGGTGGGCGCTGCGCAGGCGCTCGAAAGCCTGGGCCTGGCTGTCACTCCACTGAAACTCCTCTTTCAGGAACTGGGAAACGTTGTCCTGTTTGCTGGAGAAGCGCGGGGGACCGAAATCGGGGTGCCGCAGCTCCCGGTACCAGAGCGTGGAAAGGGTGGCCAGGTTCAGCACCAGCAGAAGAACTATCATCCAGGCGGCCGCCCGCTGCTTGAAAAGGACTTCCATCGTTCGACCCTGTCAGTAAAGGAGACTCTGGTTCTGGTTTAGTGAAATGTCCTCGGCCATCGAGCTGATGAACTGCTTGCGGCTCTGGCTCTCGCTCTGAGTGTTCCCGTTCAGCAGCACCATGGCGGTGAGGATATTCACCGTGAGCAGGAATATGATGAACACCGGCCGGATCAGCCGTCCGGCCACCTGGATCACCATCGCCTGGGAGCGCAGGCTATCGAGATTGTTCACGCGCGCCAGAACGCGGGAGGCGAAAAAGGGGTTCTCCGGCATCCGCTCGACCCGGTCGAGACAGTCCAGAGTCCTCTGGACTTCCGCCTGTATTTTCTGCTCTCTGTTCACGACGCGGCCCCTTGTTACACCCTTAGACGACATCCGTGCCATTATCCTGCGCTTTTTTTTACAGAACTTTTTCGAACGTGCGGGTCAGACGGCTCTGAAGGCCGAGCTTGGCTCGGTGCACCAGCGCCTCGACCGAGGAGACGCTCAGGCCCATGACCTCCGCGACCTCCTTGTAGCTCAGCTCCTCGTACTTGATCAAAGTGATCGCCACCCGCTGACTCTCGGGCAGGCTGTCGAGGGCCTGGGCCAGGATCGCGCGGCGCTCCTTTTCCTCCAGCACCCGCTCGGGGTTGCAGTCGTCCGGCGCCGCCACCTGGTTTTCCACCTCCGCCAAACCTAACATCATTTTGATCGCACCGAAACGTTTAATGCGCCTCCGTTTGCGCAGACAATCGATGGACTTGGTCACCGCGATCCGGTAGACCCAGGTCGAGAGACTGGAGTCGCCGCGGAAACGCTCCAGCGATCGGTAAACCTCCACGAACACGTCCTGGGCGATCTCCTCGGCGTCCTCCACACTTTCCAGGAAACGGTAGCAGATATTCCTCACCCGCTCCTGGTGCCGCTCGATGAAGTCCCGGAACGCGCCCGGGGCCCGCAGATCGGGCATGGCCTCGCGGGGGGACGTACCCGTGCTGTCGCTGTGCTTGATTTTAAAGGACACGTTCGGGCCTGTGTGTGACACGGAACACGTGAAATAGTATTCAGCGTCAGAAGAGGCCAGGCTGGTTCTCGCATGGAGACACTTGACCGGAGTTATGGAAGACCGGCTGGCGTGCTGACTTTTCGATTTTTACCGCTGCCGGGCGCCGGGCAGGACAAGCCTGCGGCGTGCGGCCTGAATTGTTTACACTTCATTACGCAAAGTGTTCTCGTTCTTGACAGTCTGCCAGCCAAACCCCTTGCCTCAGCCGAACTGACGGCGGTAGTTCAGGGGTGAGATGCCGGTCATCGTTTTGAATCGGCGGCTGAAATGGAACGGGTCGGCATAGCCCAGCCGCGAGGCGACCTCGGCCACCGAGAGCCCGCCCACGCACAGCAGCTCGGCGGACTGTTTGATTTTCAGCATGTCGAGATACCGCTTCGGCGTGTAGCCGGTCTTGCGGAAAAAAACGCGATGAAACTGGCACAGGCTCATGTTGCACAGCTCCGCCATCTCCAGATTTGTCCAGTTGCGCGCCGGCTCCTGGCGCAGCAGTTCCAGCAGACGGGCCACCTGCGGATATTTCTCGCTGGCCTCGCCCTCGAAACGTTTAAGGAACAGGTCGACGAGCAGGTTCTGGAGCAGACGGTTGGCCTTGATCTGGGAGGTGAACGAGGGGTCGCGCGCCTCCTGGATGATCGGCAGCAGAAGGCGGGCCTCGCCGAACGCGTGCAGGCCGTTGGTTATGATCCCGCTCTTGAACAGGTGGTCGGCCAGAGGGCCGCAGAAACAGATATAGTCCTGCACGTAGTCGACCTTGTACCCGTCGTAGTCCTGCACGAACCCCGGGGTCGTGAACACGGCCTGCCCAGGCTCGAAAATCTCGGCCCCTTTCTCAGGGGTCCAGTACCAGCCGCGGCCCTTGTACAGGTGGGAGATGCCGTAGAACTGAAGGTAGCGGGGATGGATCGTATCCCGCGCCGCGGAGCGCTGTCCCTGGATCGCGGAGAAAATGCGCAGGCCGTAATCGGCGTGCACCGGCTGCTCGCCCTCCGGTATCTGGTGGACCAGGTAGTCGCCCTCCTTGCGGACCGGGTTGACTGTCAGGTCCTTGTAGCTCTGTTTGGTATTGGCATGCGATAGTATAATAATATCCATTCCAATCCCGCAGCCATGAGTTATAATCTGTACCGTTACCGCATTAGAGATTCCGCACCGAGATTATTATATCCAAAAATCGGCATCCCGCAACAGGGATGTGCATATAGAGGCTGTTTCGCAACGGCAACACCGGCACAACAGGCAGACCCTTCCCCCGACTGAACGCGGAGAGGCCGCGGCCCTGCTACTGGCCCGGGTGCCGATAAAGGCCCTCTTCCGGTTTTGATCTATCGCTTGCAGCATCCCATTGAAACCGCAGCCGGATATCCGCGCCCTGACCCGGAAAGGGGACAGCATGGGCAAAGTCGACCTCAACCTTGTCATTTTCGCCGGCTACGTGGTTTTCGTGTTCGCGGTCGGCCTGCTGGCCGTACGGAAGCAAAGTGTGTCGGACGACTATTTCCTGGCCGGGCGCAATCTCACCTGGTGGCTGATCGGCGGCTCGCTGATCGCGGCCAACATCTCGACCCATCATTTCGTGGGCATGTCGGGCCAGGGATATTCAATCGGGCTGGCGATCGCCAGCTACGAGTGGCTGGCGGCGATTGCCCTGATCCTCTACGGCAAGTTCTTCCTGCCCTACTACCTGCGCAGCCGCATCACCACCATGCCCGAGTTCCTGGAGCTGCGCTACGACCACAAGGTGCGGCTGGTGTTCGCGGTGATCAGCCTGATCGGCTACGTCTTCATCGAGCTGGCCGTGGTGCTCTATACCGGCTCGCTGGCCATGGAGTCGATCTTCGGGCTGCCGCTGGCCTGGGGGCTGGCCATCCTCTGCCTGGTGGCCGGGGGCTACACGTTCTACGGCGGGCTGAAATCGGTGGTCTACACGGACATCCTGCACGTGAGCGTGCTGATCCTGGGCGGCCTGGCTGTGACCGTGCTCGGCCTGGTCAAAGTCGGCTCGGTGTCTCCCGGTTACAGCGCCAGCGTGCTGGGCGGCCTCAGGGCGGTCCTGGACGGCAGCCCGGAAAAGTTCCACATGGTCCAGTCGTGGAACCACCCGGAGCTGCCCTGGGTGGGGGTGTTTTTCGGCGGGATGTGGCTGGCCAACGTGTTCTACTGGGGCTGCAACCAGTTCATCACCCAGCGCACCCTGGCCGCCCGGAGTGTCTGGCACGGCCAGATGGGGGTGGTGTTCGCCGGTTACCTCAAGCTGCTCGTGCCGGTGCTGGTGGTCCTGCCCGGGATCATCGCCTACCGTCTGTACGCCCCCGGCACGGGCCTTCTGTGCCACGAGTTCACCCTGGGCAAGGCCGACCTGGCTTTCCCGGCCCTGGTCAAGAACCTGATGCCCGCGGGCCTGTCGGGCCTGGTGATGGCTGGGCTGATGGGCGCGGTGATGTCCACCATCGCCTCGCTGCTCACCTCCAGCGCCTCGATCTTCACTTTCGACATCTACAAGCGCCACTTTGACCCACAGGCCGACAACCGCAAGCTGATCCGTCTCGGGCAGACCGTGACCGCCGTGGTGCTGGTCATCGCCACCGTGTTCGGCTATTTCCTGCGCGACCTGAGCGCCATTTTCACCTACATCCAGAAATTCTGGTCCATTGCCTGGCCCGCCGTGACCGCCGTGTTCCTGGCCGGGTTTTTCTACCCACGGGCCACGGCGCGCGGCAGCCTGGTCACCCTGATCACCGGGCCGCTCTGGGCTGTCCTTTTCACCCTGGCCGAGGCCTTCGAGCTGGTCCCGCGCCTGGCATTCCTCAACCGGGCCACTCTGGATTTCCTGTTCTGCTGCGGGATTATCTGGTTCCACAGGAACAGGGGCCCGGAAATCCCGGCCGGCGCCATAGTGGACCGCTCGTTTCCGGCCGAGGCCCTGGCGGAAAGGCAAAGTATCCCCTGGTTCCTTCAGTTCAAGCTCTGGAGCATAATCCTGATCGGCATCGTAATCTGCCTGTACATACGGTTCTTCTGAGAAAAGGAAAGAATTCAAGTGACACACCGCGAGCGGGTGCTGACCGCATTGAACCATGAAAATCCCGACCGCTGCCCGATGCAGATCAGTTTCACCCCCGAGTTCGCGCTACGGCTCAAGGCCGAGCTGGGCCTGGGCGAGGCCGGGCAGCACAACCCACACGGCGGCGGGAACACCTACTTGCTCGAACGGGCGCTGGGGGTGGACATGCTGCTCAGCTCGGTCGGCTGGGCCAACAGCTACTACGAAAAGCCGGAGCCCTACACCGATGAGTGGGGGGTGGCGTTCGACATCGCGGAGTACTCGACACCGTTCGGCCGGCGCCGCTACACCGAGATGAAAGGCTTCCCCCTGGCGCGCCAGGGGGCCATCGAAACCTACCGCCCCCCCGACCCGGAGCGGCCCGAGCTGTACCGTGACGCCGCGGAGACGGTTGCAAAATACAAGGACGAGTACTGGATCGTGGGGGTGACTGTCTGCACCATTTTCGAGACCGCCTGGGCCCTGCGCGGCCTGGAAAACCTTCTGACCGATTTCCTTCTGGACCCGGAGCTGGCCGGGCGGATACTGGATATTCCGTTCCGCTACCACCTTCGCGCCGCCGAGAAGCTGGTGGACCTGGGCGTGGACATGATCTGGACCGGGGATGACGTGGGGGCGCAGACCGGGATGCTGCTCTCGCCGGAGCTCTGGCGGCAGTTCCTCAAGCCCCGTCTGGCCGAATTCTACTCGACTCTTAAAGCGAAAAACCCGGCCCTCAAGATCGCCTACCATTCGGACGGCAACATCGAGCCCATAATCGATGACCTGGTGGAGATCGGGCTGGATGTGCTGAATCCGGTCCAGCCGGCCTGCATGGACCCGGCCCGGCTCAAGAAACGTTATGGAAAGAACCTCTGTTTCTGGGGCAGTATCGACGAGCAGGCGACCCTGCCGTTCGGCACTCCGAAGGATGTGAGGAACGAGGTCCTCACCCGTCTGGACACGCTGGGCCGCAACGGGGGGCTGATCCTGGGGCCCACGCACCACGTGCAGCTCGACACCCCTCTGGAAAATTTCCGGGCCATGCACCAGGCCATAATGAACACGCCCTGCAGGCAGCAGTCGTGACTTTGCCTCTCGCTGTCAGCAACAGGAAAGGAGCGGCCGGATGAAATCAACACTTTTTAAACTGGCATTCAGTTTCTGCGTAATATCCCTCTCCCTTTGCACCGCTGCCCGGGCGGAGGTCCGGGTGGCCGAGCACGGCCAGACCCTGGAGCTGTCGAACCGCTATGTGAGACTGGAGTACGACCTGAACTCCGGCACCTACCGGGTCTTCGATAGCGCCCTCGGCCGTCCGGTCATCGAGCACGCGGTCTGCGAGGTGGCCGATGTCTACGGCTCCAGCCGCTCCTCGGACCAGGGTTTCACCCACGCCTGGACGAGCGAAGCGGTCAGCGACGAGCTGGGCTCCGGCACGAAAATCACGGTCACGAGCAGCAGCATCAAGGCTCCGGGGCTGATCTGGCAGGCCACTCTGTACGAGGGCCGCACTTTCCTGGTCCTCAACGCCGGCCTGGACAACCGGACCGGGTTCCGGGTGCAACTCCGTCAGATGCACCCGCTCAAGGCGGCCGCGTTCCACTGTTGCGACCTCGACAGCGGCTGGGCCACGCTGGACGGCAACGGCGGCGGGGTGCGCACCGAGGTGCGGCGCGACAGCACGCTCAAGTGCTGGAACAACCTTCTGGCCACGTTCGGCAAGGGCAAGGCACGGCGTTCCCTGGTCATCGGCGGCCTCACTTATCACGAATTCGAGAAATGGGCCGCGGTGACAAAATCGGCCGGCAGCCTGAGCCTGGACCTCTGGTGCCAGGACCCGGTGGGGCGGCGGGTCGACCCGGGCACGCGCTACCTTCCCGATGAGCGCTGCTATGTCGATTTCTCGACCCCCGACCCGTTCGCGGCCCTGGAGCAGTACGGCCTGGCCCTCAAGGCCGCCCAGAAAATCGATCCCGCGCTGTACGATTTCCCGACCCTCTGCCTCTGGTACGCGGGTATGCCTCAGTACGGCGGCGGGCCGGAGAACAACAACTCTGCCGGCGCTGTGGAGGAGATGGAACGGATCCGGGCGAGCGGGTTCCAGAAATACTCGCGGGTGGCGGTGCGCCTGGTGCCGGACAACTATCAGACCAACAACCAGCAGGGCTGGTGGGATGACGCGCACTGGCAGATCAGCCCCAACACCGCCAGCAGCATGGGACCCTGCTACCGTCCACCCTACGAGACCACGGCCAAGTGGGCCGGAGCGGTGGCCGAGCTGGGCGGTATCCCGCTGACCTATTTCCAGTCGGCGCGGCGCTCGGAGGATTACTGCTACTCGCACCCGGAGCACATGCTGTTCAACGATCCCGGCCGACGGTTGAAACCGGAGGAGAGAGGGCACGTGTTCTGGTGGGACGATGACCAGCCGCCGCTGGTGGGCTACGATTTCACCGATTCCTCGTTCATCGCGCACCTGCGCCAGGTCTACGCCAACCTGAACTCCGGCGGTGTGCGAGGCCTGATGTACGACTATCCCGCCGAGTCGGGCTGGTTCCCGGACGGCGGGTTCGAGGACCCCTATGCCACCACGGCTGTCGCCTACCGCAACATTTTCCGTTTCGCCCACGAGGGGCTGGCCAAGCCGAACTACATCCACGAGCGCACCCTGGCTCGCGGCTCCGATGTGACCCTGGGGCTGGTCGCCTCGCAGCGGACCATGGGCGACAACGACGAGTTCAACCCCGCCATTATCAGCCCCTCGGGCCTGCGTTGGTACAAGAACCGCGTGGTGCTGAGCTACGACACCGACGCCAAGAACCCGGACCACGTGTTCCCGGCTGGCCGCGACGGCGTGCGGGCAATGTACACCATGTGCTACGTGGCCTCGGGACGGCTGCTGCTGGGGCTCAGTTTCGCCCGGATGACCGCCGATGAAATGCACGACCTGTCCCGCGTTTTCCCGTTCCACAACGCCGCGCAGTCCGCCCGCCCGATTGACGCTTTCTGCGGCGGCCGCTACCCCGCGGTCTACGATTTCAGGGTCAACGCGCGCTGGCACCAGCTCACCCTGTTCAACACGCGGACCGAGGGCGGCGCCTGGCCCTCGATCAACGGGGAGGACAAGGGACAGGGCGTGCCGGCGGCGTCAACGTTCCGGGTGAGCCTGGCCGCGGAGAACGCGGAGGGCGGCCTGGCCCTGGACCCGGCGAAAAAATACTATGTCTACGATTTCTGGAACGACTGCCTGGCCGGTGCTTTCCGCGGGGATAGCTGCCTGGTGCAGAACCTGCGTCCGGGCGAGGCCCGGATGCTCTCGGTCCATGAGCAGGAACCCAACCCGCAGTTTATCTCCACGGACCGTCACCTGATGCAGGGCTATGTCGACCTGACCGGTCAGCCGGTCTGGGACGCGGGCAAGGGTGAGCTTTCGGGAGTGGCGAAAGTGGTGGGGGGCGAGACTTTCAACATCACGCTTGCGCTCAACGGATTCACTCCGGGTGCGGCCAGCGCTTCGGACGGGGCCAAAATAAAGCTGGTCAAGCTTGATAACGGCCTGGCGCGCCTGGCGCTCGACAGCGGGCGCAACGCCGAGGTCCGGTGGCGGGTGGTGTTCGAGCGGAAATAGCGGAAGGCGCATTCCGGGATGACTTGATCGCGACAAGCACGAAAGCCGCAGACCCGGCGGGGTGTGCGGCTTTCGCATGCCCGAGAGAGAGTCAATCCGGGCCTGCCCCCACGACCGTGTCCGGTCCGGTTCGTTGGGCCGCCGTGAAAGTCACCGTGCGGCGGTGGCCCTCCAGGTCGACCAGGGTCAGGCGGTGCTCGCCGCGGGGCAGGAACACCGCCAACTCGTGCAGCCCCCCGGTCGCCCCCAGGTAGCGGCCGTCCACGTACCAGTGGACCGTGGCTGTCGAGTTGCTGTGGGCGGCCTTGAGCACCACTTTCTGCGGCTCGCCGCCGCTGCCGCGCGGTATCCAGATACCCGAGCCGGAGGGCGGGTAGACTATCTGCAGCGGGTTCTCGCCGGCCTGGGTCGGGCAGGACTGGCGGTGGCGCGGCAGCTCGTCGGCCCTGTAGCCGTGCTTGCGAAGGTACTCGGCGGCATCCGGCTGGAAAATCAGCAGGGTGTCGGTGCGCAGCGGGCCGCTGCCCCAGCAGAGCGAGCAGGTCTGGTCGCCGGCCGAGTCGAGGCGGCAAACAATATGATAGGGGCACATCCGTCCGGGGCTGGCCCCGGCAGGCATCTCGGCCCACTCGGTCCGGGGGCAGCGGCTGGAGGCGGGGAACCCGGTGGCGGAGCAGATTTTCACCCGGCGCAGGTCGTATTCCGGGCGGGTGAACCACTCCAGCGCGCCGGCGCGCGGCAGACGGGCCAGTATCTTGAACAGCAGCGGGCCGGCGCTCCTGGCCCCGCCCAGCTCCGGGTTGCCCAGCCCGTCGAAATTGCCCACCCAGACCCCGACTGTCCAGCGCGGCGAGACCCCTATCGCCCAGGCATCCCGTTGCCCGAAACTGGTGCCGGTTTTCCAGGCCACCAGCCGCTGGTTCTCGAACTGCCGCCAGTAGTACTCGTTGTCGGGACGGTGCAGGTCCTTGAGGATTTCGAGCACCTGCCAGCAGGCTCCGGCCGAGAGAATCCGCGGCTGCTTCTCGGTGCTGTCCGCTCCCTCCGGGCTCAGACTGAGCGGCGAGCGGAACCCGCCGCGCCCCAGCATGCGGTACAGGCCGCACATCTCCCAGAGCGTGCCCTCAGCCCCTCCCAGGATCAGGGTAAGCCCATAGTCGT
Source organism: uncultured Gemmatimonadales bacterium (assembly GCA_964386505.1). GTDB lineage: Bacteria > Gemmatimonadota > Glassbacteria > GWA2-58-10 > GWA2-58-10 > JAJFUG01. The sequence continues at coordinate 18,404 of CAYLSM010000006.1, read as the reverse complement.
CCGGGCTTCGGAACAGGGTGCTCATCCCGGCCTGCTGCAGCAAATCCTGGAACTCTCCGATCCCGTACTGCTGGAGCATCATCACCGCTGGCACGTTGAGCGAACGCAGAAGGGCCTGGCCGGCCGGCACCATGCCGCTGTACTCGTTGCCCGCGTTGACCGGGACAAAGCTGCCGAAGAAAGCCGGTACGTCCTTGATCAGGCTTTGCGGCAGGATATCGCCCCGGTCGAACAGCGCCCCGTACAGGAACGGCTTGAGCAGCGAGCCGGTGGAGCGGGCCGCCCGCACACCGTCCACCTGGCCCTGGTCCTGGGTGGAAAAAAAGTCGGCCGAGCCGACATAGGCCAGCACCCGGCCCGTGGCGGTCTCGGTCACCAGGGCGGCGGCGTTGGTGATCCCGAACCGCCCGAGGGCCTGCATGTGGTCTCTCAGCGCGGCCTGGACCTCGCGCTGGAGCAGCAGGTCGAGGCTGGAGCGGATCACCGGCTCGGGGTGGGTCTCCAGCAGCCAGCGGCAGGCCTGAGGGGCCTCGAACGGCATGGGCTGGCTTTCGCCGGGCAACGGTTCGGCCAGGGCTTCGGCCAGGTCGTCCCTATCCAGCGCCCCGGCCGCGTGCAGCTTGTGCAACAGGCGGTCGCGCTTGTCCCGCAGAGCCTCCCGCTGACGGTCCAGGTGTATCAGGCTGGGGGAGTTGGGCAGGACCGCCAGCAGGGCCGCCTCGGACCAGCTTATCATCCCGGGGCTTTTGCCCAGCCAGCGCAGGCAGGCCGCCTCCAGACCCACGGTGTTTCCGCCCATGGGCGCCCGGCTGGCGTAGAGGTGAAGCACCTCGCGCTTGGAGAGCAGGAGGCTAAGTTTGAGGGCCTGCACGATCTCCAGGCCCTTGTTGAGCAGGGTCCGCTCCTTGGGCTGCGACAGACGGGCGATCTGCATCGGGATCGTGCTGGCCCCGCGCACGTAGCGCCCGGCGCCCAGGCACTGGAAAACAGCGTGCGCCAGCGAGAGCGGGTCCACGCCGGGGTGAAGGTAAAAGCGGCGGTCCTCGTACAGGAGCAGCGCGCGGCGGTATTTCTCGGGCAGGCTGTCCACCGGCAGACGCCACTGCTGGTCCGGGGCCAGGAACACGCTCAGGGGCCGCCCGCTGCGGTCCAGCACCAGGGCGCCGTAGTCCTCGGCAAACCTGGGTGTGGGGGTCAGCAGGAACAGCAGGGCCACGATCCCCACCCCGATACCGGCGGCCCGGACCAGCCGCCGGCGCGTGATCTTAACTTTCATAGGCTGCCCCGGTCCGGGCGCTTGCACACTCGCAGCCGGCCATCTCACTGCCCGCCGGTCACTGTCACCGGCCGTCCGGCCACCCGGGCGAACAGCCGCGGGTCGTACATCGCCTCGACCGAGGCCGCCGGCAAATTGTACTGTCCCGAGTAGGTGGCTGTCAGCCGGATCACGAACTTGCAGACACGGCGGTAATCGTCGTTCAGGTTGAAGAACCAGTTGACCCGGTCGTCGCGGATATCGACATAGTCCTCGGAACCCAGGTTCAGCTTGCTCATCCAGTCGGGACGGTTCTCCTCGTTCAGGCGCAGGTTGTCGATCTCCCAGCCCGCCGGGAATACCGCGCTCAGGGCCAGGGCCTGCAACTCCTCGCTGCTGGTGCGCTCCACTGTGTAAAGGGCCCAGAACGAGCGCCCCTGAGCCAGGGTGCCCGGGTCGATCGCCGCCCCGTCCTCGTCCATCCATTCCACTCTCAGCGCCATGCCCTCTCCCCCTGTCTTGATCTGCGGGTCGAGCGGGATCCCGTCGCTCTGCAGAACCACGTAGAGGGGTCGTTCCGTGCGGGCGCTCAGTTTCAGCCTCGCGCCCTCGAAGCCGGTCAGATCGACCGTGCAGCGCCCGTTGGTCAGTTCGAGCGGCCGGGCCGAGCCGCCGCCCAGGGCCATCTCCACCTGCACCTTGCTCTCCGGAATGTTGCTGCCGTGCTTGTGCAGATACCGTCCCAAGGCCAGGAGCGCGAAGGCGGTCTCCTGGGTGCTGAAATAATCGTCCGCTTTGGCGAAACGCGCGCTGACTGTCTGGAACAGACGGGCGGCGTTGAGGTCGTCGCCCATCAGGTCGGCCAGGTACAGGATCAGGGCGCGGTCGCGGAAATCGGAGCCGAATGTGCAGCCGGTCTCGCGGTAGGCCCGCGGGTTATCGGCGGGGACAGTGGCCAGGCGCTTGGCCATGTCCGGCCGTCCGGACAGATGATACGCTGCGGCCAGCATCCAGCGGTCCGCGTCATCCAGGCGGTCCAGACGGTTCTCGCGCAGCCAGTTCATGCTGCTCATCTGGCTGCGCTCGGCCAGGGCCAGAAGGAACAGGTCGTAGGCCATTACCTTGTATTCCCAGGACTTCTCCGGCCATTTCCTGACCGTGCGGCTGGTGCAGGTGATCCAACTGTCCAGAAGTCCGGGCGGCACGTAATAGCCCTTCTCCCGGGCCGCCAGCATGAAATGTCCGGCCCAGGCGTGGGTCCAGGAATAGTTCTCGCGGTAGTTCGAACCCGGCCAGTAGGCCAGGTACCCGTCCCCAAGCTGGAAACGACGCAACTTGGCCAGCGCCACGTTGATATTCTCATCCACCGCCTCGGCCTGGCCTTTCTCCAGCACGGCCAGGTCTTTGAGGTAGAGCTGCGGGAACGCGCCGGAGGTGGTCTGTTCCAGACAGCCGTACGGATAGTGGATCAGGTAGTTCAGGCGGGAGGCAATATTCAGCTCCGGCAGGGTGTTTACCACCAGACGGGTGCTGTTGGTGCCGCGCAGTCCCACGGCAGGGATGTCGAGTGTCAGGGGGGTGCTGCTTTCGAGCAGCATTTCCCGCGCCCGGCTGATCAGCGGGCTGGAGGGGCGGATTGTCAGGTTCACGGTCTGTTCTGAGCGGTCGGAGCCGGAGACTGCGCTCACCTTGATCCGGGTCTGCCCCACGGCCTCGGCCGCCTTGAGACGGAATGTTACGAGCTGGCTCCCGGTCTTGTCGAAACTGAGGCTGCGGGTGGGCTCGCCGCTGCGGGTGAGAAGGCTGTCGGTTTCGAGCCGCACCTGGGCGCTGAGCGGCACTCCCTCCAGGGCGAACACCGTGACCGGCAGGTCGAACTCCTCGCCCGGGCCGATCACACGCGGCACCGTGGGCAGCACGATGAGCGGCGTGCGGACCGGCACCGACTTGTCCTGCGCGCAGTAGGCCGCATCCGACAAGGCAACCGCCATCACGCGCACCGCCCCGATGTAGCCGGGCATGTGCAGGGGAATTTTCACGCTCCGGCCCGCCTCGATATGCACCGGGCCGGAGAACAACGCCACAGGGCGGAACCTCTGGTTCTGCTCCGGGGCGGCCCGCTTGCGCCGTGCGGCGTCGAAATCACCGCCGATCGTGTAGCGCTGGCCGATATTGCCCCGGACCGCATCCAGCACTTTGTCGAACAGGTCGGAGGTGGCCACATCCAGACGCTGCTTGGCGTAGAAATGTTTCCACGGATCGGGGGTGGTGAAATCGGTCAGATCGAGCAGGCCCTCATCCACCACCGCCACCGTGGCCCAGCCGTCTCGCCCGCCCTCCAGCGACAGTTCCACCGTGAAATCGCGGTTCGGCTCCAGCTTGTCCGGCAGAGCCAGTTTCAGCGGCAGACGGGTCCTGGGGTCCTCCACCATCAGCGGGACAATCCCGTACAGGCGCAGGGGCAGGTCGTTGTCCCGCTGCGACTGCGCCTGGAGCAGCGAGACCGAGACATAGGCGTTGGGCAGCATCTGAGCGGTGACCGGCACCTCGAACTCCAGCCAGCCGGTCTCCACTTTCTGCCAGCGGCTCCAGAGGATCTCGCCGCCCTTTTCCAGGGTCAGAAGGGCGTTGCCGGGTCCGGGAGCCTCCACCCGCAGGCGGGCGGTCTCGCCGGGAGCGTAGACCTTGCGGTCGCACAGCACATTCAGCACATCCGCCCGTCCTGGCATGCTCCGGGCGTTCGCACCCCAGGAGGAGGCGTAGAACATCCAGCCCGTGCTGTGGCCCGAGACCTCATCTTTGGCCTCGAGGAAATACATGCCGGCATCCTCGGGATTGCAAACGAACTCCACCGGCTCCGGCCCGGAGATCAGAGAGGCCTCCTGGACACAACGGGTGTAATTGTTGTCGCGGTAACGGAAACGGTCGGAGCGGCGCCACTCGAAATCCCACCACCAGAAGCGGTTGTAGCGCAGCAGCCGCACCTTTATCTGGTGCCCGGCCACCGGCTTGCCGCTGCGGTCGAGGACCAGGAGCGGGACTTTCAGCACCTGGCCGGAGCGCAGATAACCCCAGCGGGACTTGGCCGGCTGCAGTCCGAGGTAGGTGTCGTAGGCCTCCACAAAGACCGGCTTCACCTCCTCGGTGAAATTGCCGCCCTTTTCGAACACCCGCGCCTTGACAAAACCCTCCAGGGCCGAGGGCACTGTCTGCTTCTGTTCCGACACGGCCGGGAAAGAGGCCTCGCCCTTGTCGTTCAGGACACCGCTCCAGAGGTCCTGCCGCGACTGCTCGTACTGAAGCTGCGGGTTGGAGAAAATGAAATCGGGGTAGCGCTTGAAACGGCGTTCCACCGGCCGCAGCCACAGCTCGGCCTCGCACTTGAGGTTCTCGGCCGGCGCGCCGAACAGCCAGCGCGAGTTCACCGCCACCCTGAACTCCTTGTTCTCCACCGTGTCGGGCAGGCTAAGCTCCACTTTCAGCCGGTTGGGGATCACGGTCTCGACCTTGATCTCGTGGCGGAAACTGCGGTCACCCACCAGAAGTTCGGCCTGCCAGGCGCCGGTCATGTCGCCGCTGTTGCCGGCCAGGTCGAAACAGTACAGGCCGTTGTGCCCCTGGCTGTTGACCCGGGTATCGATCAACTGCCCGCGCGGGTTGAACAGTTTGAGGGTGACCGGGTGACCGGCCGGGAACGGCTTGTCGCGGTTACGCGCCACGCAGCCCAGGTGCACCGTGTCGCCCGGACGGTAGACCCCGCGGTCGGTATAGATGAAAGCGTTGACCCCGGCCGGGTCGGCCTCGACCCCGCCGGTCTCGAAACCGCTGATCCGCCAGGAGTCCTGGAAAGTCTTCAGGCAGGAGCGGTCCTCGCCCTTTTCCGCCGCCACGTACAGCGCGTCGTGGTCCTCCAGGTCGAACGCCACCTTGCCGTCGCTGTCCGTGGTCGCGCCGCCGAGCACCTGGAGCTGGTTCGAATACAGCTCCACCCTGGCTCCGCCGACCGGCCCGCCGTTCGAGATAGAGCTGACAAAGACATACAGCTTCTTTTCCGACCATTTGGCCGTGAGTCCCAGATCGGTGCTGATCAGCAGCTTGGAGCAGTTGTAGGGCCAGTCGCGGGTGGGGGCCCAGCCCCGGACCTGCACCACGAACGCGGCCTTGCGGTGGCTGTCCAGGAGCTTGCCGAGGTCGAGCTCGAAACGCTCCCAGCTGTCACGCCTGTTCCCGGGACGGATCACCTGGGTGTGCACGCTCTTGGCCACCCGCTGCAGGTCGCCGAAATACCAGCGCTCCGGGTCGGAGTCATCCAGTTGGTTGACCTGCAGGAACTGGCCCAGGTTGGAGGCGAACACCTGCTGCACGTCCAGCACCAGCGAGTCCATGTTCATGGCCCGGAACGAGACGCTGCGCTTGCCGGAAAACGGCAGGAAAATTCCGCTCTGGTCGAACTCCACCGCCGGGTCGAGGTGCTTGAACGTGAAATGACGGACATCGGTTTTGCGGGTGGCGGCCCCGATGGCGCTGAGCACACCCGGGCGCAGCTCGAAAGTGTAATCGACTCCGCGCTCGAACGGGCCGCGCACGCGCAGGGTCTGGTCCAGCACAGTGACAGTCAGACCGGTCTCCGGCTCCACCGAGATGAAGGCGCTGAAATCGCGGCTCCTGTCCAGGGGCTCGGAAAACTGGATGTCGATCCCGCAGGGGTCCTCCTCCTCGGCACTGGTGACACTGCTGACCTCGAACTCCTGGTCCGGCAGGATCGCATAGTTCTGGACATAGTCCTTTCCCCCGGCGACCGAGCCATCGAGGGTCAGGGTGGCTGTCCGGTATTTGCCGGTGCGCTCGATATCCTCCGAGTGGACAGTCAGGGCCCGCTCATCCGCGCCCGGCGACAGGTTCAGGTCGACCTGTCTGTTGTCCACCGTGAAAGAGATCTTGTCCTTCAGCTCCTCCGGCTTGACCGGCCCGGAGAAAGTCATTTCGCCGGTCAGTTGCAGCTTGTGGTCGGCGGTGTCGCCCACCGCGATTATTTTCGAGTCGATTTTCTCAAGTTCGAAATCGGCGGCCCGGAAAGTGAAAGTCACCGGTGCGTCGAGCCGGACTCCCTCCAACAGCTTCATTATCTCGAGTGTCCCGGTGTATTGCTGGCCGCGCGCGAGCTTGTCCTTCGGATAATAAGCCAGGGTGTACTCATCCTCCCAGGCCAGGTAGCCGGGGATGCCGGGGTCGAAAGTGAGGGGCCGCTTGGTGATTTGGACACCGAACTGACGGGGATCGGCCTGCTTGTCGAGGAACCGGATCCGGATCGGGCCCTTGGCCGAGATGACCTCAGCCGGCAGATAGCTTATCAGCTCCTCCAGGTTCACTTTCCTGGCCGGGCCGCCCAGCGCTTTTATGCCGCCATCATTCTTGCATCCACCGCAAACAAACAGAACCAGAAGAAGCAGCACACCGGAACTCAGCGTGAGACCTTTTCTCCAGTGTCGAGGCATGGGCGCTCCTTTCACGGAACACGGCAGAGGGTGCGGAACCGACCTGCGCAGGAACGATGGCGGTGTGAATCCCGCTGTCGAACATGTTTTTGCTGATTAAAGCCCCGGTGCTCTGAGGCCGCAAGGGCGAGCATAAGCCCGCAGGCCCAGGGGACTCGTTGCTATCGGAGTGAATACGGTCAGAGAGAGAGCTGCCAGGCTCGCTGCTGCCATGCAACAAGGCCGGAGACCGCAAAGCGCTTGCGCGCGCCCGCTGTCTGCGGACCTTGATACGATATGCCGGTGTCTGGGGAGGGAACGCTTACAGACTGCTTCAATCCAGGCTTAAGCTTATACGGTCATTATAATTCAACTTTCAATAAATGGAAAGGATAAGTTCGATTGCAACGTCTGCTTCATGTTGCACCGTTTTTAGGCCCAGATATTTTAAAGTGTAGCCCGGATGCAAAAAACCACTGCGGGGCCGGATGGAAAATTCCTCGCGGTTCCAGAACTTTCTGAGCGGAATGGCAAATTCCGGCTGGCGAAATTGAACTCTTCAGGCCAGACTGCGCCCGTTTTTGCGCCGCCGGAATTGACCGGTAAAAACAGAAGCTTTTAAAAACATAAAGTGATAGTCGGTGGAAAGATTTGCATTTTGTTAGAATCCGGAGTACAATTATTCGGAATTGTACTGTTAACCTCTTACAAAATATCCCTTTAATCCCGCCATTTGTTGCTTTAGCGGACTATTGAGGTATCCATGGCCGGAATACTGGTCAGACGCGCTTTCCAAGTACCGCTGGCCGGTATTTTATTCTATTGTTTCAGCCTCATTTGCCTCGATTTCAACCCCTCGCCAGCCCAGATAATGCCCTTCCTGAACTACACGGTGGCTGACGGCCTGGCCGGCAACCGTGTGCTGTCGGTAATGCAGGATTCCTCCGGGTTCATGTGGTTCGGGACTCTGAACGGAATATCCCGGTTCGACGGGCATCAGTTCATATCCTATTTCAACCGGAAAGCTCTGGATTCAAAGAAGGGAACCTACCGGATGCTCCAGGATCGCCGGGGCTGCCTGTGGTTCTGTATTCAGGATGGACTGGCCAGGCTGGGAAACGGGAAATGGCGTGTTTTCACCACCGGAGACGGGCTGGCCGGGAATTATGGCGTGGTGCTTTTCGAGGACCGCCGGGGATGGGTCTGGTTCGGGACTCAAGAGGGCTTGAACTGTTATAACGGCGGAAAATGGCGTTCCTATACCGTCCGTGACGGTCTGGCCGATACCAGCGTACAAGGGCTTCTGGAAACGGCTTCTGGAAATCTCCTCAGTATCTCGAGCCACGGGCTGAGCGTGTTCGATACTTTGAATCTGACTTGGAAACAGTGGCCTGTCGAGGAATCGCTGGGAATAAATACCATTTATACCGCCAAAGTCGACCACCAGGGAAACCTCTGGCTCGGGACGGATGACGGCCTGAGAGTGAATGACGGCAAGCGATGGAAGTCGTTCACACCCGCCAACAGCCCGGTCACTCAGGCGGTCAGTCTCATTTATATCGGCAGGGATGGCAACCTGTGGCTCGGTGGTCATAACGAAGTGATTGAATACACAGGCCGCAACTGGCGGGTGCATTCTCTCGATGAGAAGAAGATTCATATTCTCCACCCCGCGTATCAGGACGTGTCAGGCAGGCTTTGGATTGAAGACAAGTCCGACCGGGGGGCTTACATATTGGTTAACGGACGGTTTGTAAGGATGGACAAAAACAACGGCATGCTCGAAGGGACAATCTGGGACATAAAGGGAGACCGGGATGGCAATGTCTGGTTTGCCGTATACAACAAGGGAGTAAGCCTGCTGCCGCGCAGTCCGATTTCAATTTTCCGCGGGGAGCAATACCAGGGCGGCAACATGGTATTCGACTGCCTGATTGATTCCAGGCAGAATGTCTGGATCGGCACGGACCGCTGGTTGAGCCGCTATGATGGAGAAAGATGGAAATCGTATAAAGGAGAAGACGGTCTGCCGGGTACTCTCGTTTTTTGCCTGGCCGAGGACTCCGCGGGCGAGATCTGGTGTGGCACTGACAGCGGCGTGGCGAGATTTGACGGAAACAAATGGAATGAAGCTCCGCCCTGTTTGAAACTTCAAAAACAGATTATCAAGACCATCCTCACTGACCGTCGCGGCAGAGTCTGGATCGGCACTGAAACAGGCTTGAAGGAATATGACGGTTCAGCTTGCCGCACATACACCACTGCCGACGGCTTGCCGGGTAATCTGATTATTTCCCTCTGCGAGACGCCCTCGGGGGAACTCTGGGCCGGGACCACCGAGGGCGCGGCGCGTTTCAACGGCCGGCGGTTTGAGCCTTTCGGCAAGCCTCAGGGCCTGGTCTCGGATTGCATCAACGACATTTTCGCCGACTCCCTGGGCAGCATCTGGTTTGGAACGGACGAGGGGGTCTGCCGTTACGATGGCCGCCGGATCGATACTCTGACCACAGCGGACGGGATGTCCAGCAACACCTGCTACTTTATCAACCGGATCGGCCGGGAGATGTTTTTCGGCACGATGCAGGGCCTGAACTGCTATGACGGCAAACGATTCAGGCTTTATGGCCAGCCGGAGGGCCTGGCCGGAAGCGATCTTAACCGCGGGGCCTCGGCCGTGGACCGGCAAGGCAAGCTCTGGTTCGGCTCCACCGAGGGTCTGACAGTCTTCGACCCGTCCGATGAGGTCATCCCTCGGAGCGGTCCACGGGTCTATATAACCCGGGCCAGCCTGATCGGCACTGATTCCAGTTTCTCAGAAGGGGCGGTGCTTAAGTCTTTAGAAAACGACCTCCGTTTCGATTTTACCGGACTGGATTTCAATTCCCCGGAGCAGGTGGTCTATGCCTACCGGCTCAAAGATGTCGATGGGAAATGGAAAGAGACCCGGCTGAATTCGGTCAATTTCGTAAACCTTCCGCCGGGACAGCACGAATTCGAGGTTGTGGCCAGAAACGGACACGGCCTTGAAAGCCCGGCGCCGGCGCGTCTCGCTTTCACGATCCGGCCGGCCTTCTACCAAAGTGTTGTTTTCAAGCTGCTTCTGCTTTTCACCCTGACAGCGATTGTCCTGCTGTTTGTCCGTTACTGGCATAAGAGAAAAATCTCGCAGGAACTCAGGGCAAAGAACATCCAGCTCGAACGGGAAATCGCCGAGCGGGAGAGGATCGGCGACGAGCTGCGCGAGTCCGAACAGCACCTGAGCGATATCGTGGATTTCCTTCCGGATGCGACTTTTGCCATCGACCTGGAGGGCAAGGTCATCCTCTGGAACAGGGCTGTCGAGGAAATGACCGGAGTCAAGGCTGAAAATATTCTGTCCAAAGGTAATTACGAATACGCCCTGCCGTTTTATGGCATCCGCCGTCCGATAATGGTGGACCTGGTTCTCAACTGGGATGATGAGACTGCGGGAAATTACCAGAATGTGAGGACCGACCCCGGGAACGTGATTCTGGCCGAGATCGATACGACCATTCTGGGCAAGGACGTGACCCTGTTCGGCAAGTCCAAGCCACTGTACAGCACAAAAGGCGAAATCATCGGCGCGATAGAGTCGGTCCGTGACATTTCCGACCGCAAGCAGATCGAGAAAAAACTTCAGGAAGAACGCCAGCGCCTGGCGCGTATCATAGAGAGCACGCATGTCGGGACCTGGGAATGCAATGTCCAGACCGGCGAGACTGTTTTCAATGAGCGCTGGGCCGACATTTTCGGATACAGGCTGGAAGAGCTGTCGCCCCTCTCGATTAATACCTGGGAACTCTTCACCCATCCGGACGACCTCAAGAATACGTATGGTGTGCTTCAGAAGCATTTCAACGGAGAAACCGACTACTACGAGATCGAGTTCCGGATGCGTCACAAGGCTGGGCACTGGGTCTGGGTCCTCGACCGGGGCAAGGTGACAAGCTGGACCGAGGATGGCAAGCCGCTGCTGATGCAGGGGACGCATACCGACATAACCGAGCGCAAGCGATCGGAAGAAGCGATCCTGGAGAAAGCGGCCCTGCTCGAGGCCCAGGTGAACGCCACAATCGACGGGATCCTGGTGGTGGACGAGAACAAGAGACGACTGCTTATAAATCAGAGGATGATAGAGCTGTTCGATGTTCCGCAATACTGCCTCGACAGCGAGGACGATACGGAGCTGCTCGAGTATGTGGCCCGGAAAACCAGGCGCCCCGCTGAGTTCCTCGCCAAGGTCCTTTATCTGTACGACCACAAGACCATGACCAGCCGCGACGAGATCGAATTCCAGGACGGGATGCTCCTGGACCGTTATTCCGCGCCGGTGCTGGGCCCGGAGGGAAATTACTACGGCAGGATCTGGACATTCCGCGACATAACCGAAAGCAAGCGGGCCGAGGAAGCGCTGCTCAAACGGCTGGCCTATGAGCACCTTCTTTCGCAGATATCCTCACTGGCGGTAAAAGTGGATGATTTGCAGGCCTTCCAGAATGAGTGCCTGGCTTTGATGGGCAACACTCTGGGAATAAGCCGGGCCTATATCTTCGAACACCACCCCGAAACCAACACCATGGATAACACTCTGGAATGGTGTAATTCCGGCGTGTCGGCTCAAAAGGACCGTCTGCAGGGGCTCCCGAGTGATTTTTCACCCTGGTGGCTGGAAACGATGCTGAGCGGACGGAATATTCTCTGCCCGGACATCGAGGATATTCCCGACGATACGGTCAAAGAGTTACTTCGCACGCAGAATATCCTTTCCATCCTGGTCGTGCCTCTTTTTGTCGGGGGCGGCTATCACGGTTTCATGGGCTTCGACGAGTGTGGCTACAACCGTCAGTGGCCGGTTGAGGATGTGGCCCTGCTGACGGCCATATCCAGGATCATCACCGGTGCGATTGAGCAGAAGTGGGCGGAGGAAGCCCTGTTGAAACGGATGGTTTACGAACGCCTCCTGTCGCAGATATCCTCCAGTGCGGTCAAGGTGGATGATCTTCAGGCGTTCCTGCAGGAATGCATGGCGCATATAGGCAAGACCACCGGGGTGAGCCGCGCCTATATTTTCGAGTATAATCAGGCGGCTGACACATCGAGCAACACCATAGAGTGGTGTTCCGAAGGCATACCCTCCCAGAAGGAAATTCTGCAAAACCTTCCGAACAGCATCAGCCCTTGGGGAATGGGGGAGCTTGAAAACGGCCACGAGCTCTCATTCTCCGATATTGAGGAAATTCCGGATGACTCCTTGAGGGATTTCCTCAAGTCGTATGGGACTCAATCCATTCTGGTTGTTCCGCTGTTTGTGGGGGGTAACTACTACGGTTTCATGGGCTTCGACGAGTGCGGCCACCACCGTCAGTGGCCGGTCGAGGATATCGAGCTTCTACTTTCTATTTCCAGGATCATCACTGGCGCTATCGAGCGCAAACGGACCGAGGACGCCCTGAGACTGACGCAGTTTGCCACGGACAAGGCATCCGAGCATGTCATGTGGGGGGATGCTGACGGAAATATCACATATGCGAACGATTCCGCCTGCGAATCCCTGGGCTACACGCGGGATGAACTTTTAAAACTGAAGGTGCAGGACATAGATCCCGATTTTTCGCCCGAAGATTTGAAAAGGCATGTGGAGGAGCTGACCCGCCTCGGATCGATAACTTTTGAATCGCGCCATCGCGCCAAGGACGGCCGTGTCTTCCCGGTCGAAATCCATGCCAATTATTGCGACAACAAAGGCCAGTTCATGAGTTGCTCTTTTGACCATGACATCACGGAGCGCAAGCGGGCAGAGGACGCCCTGAAACTGACGCAGTTTGCCACGGACAAGGCTTCGGAGCACCTCCTCTGGGTGGGTGAAAACGGAAACATACTCTATGCCAACGATTCCTCCTGTGAATCTCTGGGCTATACGCGGGAAGAATTACTCAAGATGACAGTCCATGATATCGATCCGGACTTCACTCCGGATGATATGAAGAGGCATGTCAAAGAACTGCCAGAAATAGGTTACATGGTTTTCGAATCGCGCCACAAAGCCAAAGATGGAAGGATATTCCCAGTTGAGGTCATGGCCAATTATTGCAACAACAATGGCCGTTTCATGAACTGCGCGTATGACCGTGATATTACAGAGCGCAAGCGGGCGGAGCAGCAGTTGAGGGAAAGCGAGGAAAAATTCAGGCTCATTTCCGAGCAATCCCTGATGGCGATATTCATCCTTCAGGATGAACGGATACTGTACGCCAACCAGGCGGCGGCCGATCAGACAGGATATACGGTGGAGGAACTGCTGGCTCTCGGGCCGGGAGAGTTCACCTTAACGATCCATCCGGATGACCGGCAATTCGTGCAGCGCCAGAAATCAATTAAACAGGGCGGCCGGGAAGGTGCAACAGCCCGATATTTCTTCAGGGGAGTTAGAAAAAACGGAGCAACCCTCTGGCTGGACCAGTATTCGAGAACCATTCTCTACGAGGGCAGAACAGCCGATCTGATCGTACGTGCCGATATCACCGAAATCAAGAATGCGGAGCGCGCCCTGCGCGAAAGCGAGGAACGTTTCCGCATGATTATCGAGGCGAGCAAGGATGGCATGATCGCGATCAACAGAAAGGGGCTGATAACAATTTTCAATCCGGCGGCTGAAAGGTTATTCGACCGCACGAGTGCGGAAATGCTGGATCAGCCGCTCGATCTTCTGATGCCGGAGGGTTTACGGGAGGACCACCACCAATTTATCGAGAGCTTTTTTGAGAGGGGTGAGCCGGATAGAGCAATCGACAGGACCCTTCAGCTTAAGGGGCTCCGCGGAGACGGAACAGAGTTCGATATCGAATTGAGCCTTTCAAAAGGGGATGCCGACGGTAAAGAGTTCGTATTGGCCGTGATCCGGGATATTACGGATAAGCTGACCCTTGAAGCCAATCTCCTGCAATCCAGGAAGATGGAGACTATCGGCCAACTGGCGGGCGGGGTGGCGCACGATTTCAACAACATGCTGAGTGTGATAATCGGACACACGGAGGTGGCGCTGTCGCAGGTTGACCCTGAGCAGGACCTGCATTTCGTCCTGATGGAAATACTCACTGCTGCCGAGCGTTCTGCCGATCTTACCCGCCAGTTGCTGGCGTTCGCGCGCAAGCAGCCGATCTCGCCCCGGGTGCTGGACCTGAATAAAACCGTGGCGGGGACGCTCGGAATTCTGCGGCGGCTGATAGGCGAGGCGATCGAGCTGAACTGGCTCCCGTCTCCTGACATCATACCGGTCAGGATGGACCCTTCCCAGATCGATCAGGTTCTGACCAACCTGTGCATCAACGCCAGGGACGCAATTGACGGGATCGGGAAAATAAGTATCAGCACCGGAGAGATCGTTATCGATGAGGCCGACTGTGCCGGAAATCCGGGATTCCAGCCTGGCAGATATGTGCTGTTGATTGTCGCCGACAACGGCAGGGGCATGAACCGGGAAACACTGGACAGAGTGTTTGAGCCGTTTTTCACAACCAAGGAAAGGGGCAAGGGCACCGGCCTCGGATTGGCTACCGTGTACGGCATCGTAAAACAGAACGAAGGTTTTATCAACGTTTACAGCGAGCCTGACAAAGGCACAATATTCAAGATCTATTTACCCGGTCTCCAAGAACCGGAAGAACAGGCCTCGAATGTGAAGCAGAATGCGTTCAAGGCGGCCAGCGGCAACGAGACCATTCTGGTGGTTGAGGATGAACCGTCTATCCTGGTCATGGCCACGACGATGCTCGAACGTCAGGGTTACACAGTCCTGTCCACCAGTTCGCCCAACGATGCCATCCGCCTGGCCGGCGAGTATGAAGGAAAGATCGATCTTCTGCTGACGGATGTGGTAATGCCGGAAATGAACGGCCGGGACCTGGCAAAGGGGCTTCTGACGGTCTGTCCGCATATCAGGCAGTTATTCATGTCCGGATATACGGCCGATGTAATAGCTCACCACGGAATCCTGGAAGACGGGGTGCATTTCCTGCAGAAACCTTTCACCGCCCGCTCGTTGCTCGAAAAAGTCAGGCAGGCCCTCGATTCGGTGCAAAATCAGAATTAACGGCGGCAGGAATCCGGTTGAACTTCCTGGAATGCTTTCTGAAGACTAAGGCTTTTGCCGGGCCTGGGCCGGGCCTGAATCAGACCAGCAGCGCCACCGTCCCCTTCGCGGCCGCAAAGACTCCTAAAAGGTGTTCCTTGTCACGAGCCGGAAATCGCACTTGAATTTCTTCAGCGACCTGTCCCGGATCATCCGGGCAGCCACCTGCCCCATCTGCTCGAAATCGGTGGAAAAAACTGTCAGCCCATCCAGAATGACCTCGTTGATCGGCGATTCATTGTAGGAAATGATGCCGATATCCTTGCCGATTACGCAGCCTTTGGCCTTGGCTTTCTTTATTATCTCGATCAGCTCGCGGTCCATCTGGCTGTTCAGGATCAGGTAAGCCTGGTTATTTTCTATCTTTTCCGGGGTGATTCTTTTGCTGATCTCAAAAGCCAGATTGTGAGCGGAGCAGTACCGCTCGATACCAGCCTCGATCAGCGGGGCGTACAGGCTGCTCGGCATGGAAAAGACATTCAGCTTGCTGTAGTTCCTCAACTTCTCGGCAGCCTGGCCCAGCCCGTCGACAATGTCGTTGGTAAAATCCTGGTAAACAGCTCCGAAATTCCCGGGCAGGCCTTCTATGTAATGGTCCAGCAGGATGAGCTTTCTGTTCGGGATTCTCCGCAGGGCTTTCAGCGCCCGTTTCTGAACTGCGGCCTGCAAGGGGAAATGAGGGGTGACAATGTAATAATCGAAACGGTCCAGGTTTTCGTTCAGAAAGTGCTCGAACAGCTCGATGTCCTGGTTGTGCAACCGGATAGTGATTTCGGAAAGCCCCTCCAATCCCTGCACGAACGAACTGTATAACACCTGCTTGTAGGTGCTGAGCTTGTCAAAAAGCACCAGTATCCTGACCGCTGCGCCTTTGTCGTTGGTGACATAGAAGCCTTTCCCGTGCGAGGAGTCGATCACACCCATCTCGCGGAGAATGGAATAGGCCTTCTTGACTGTCTCCTTCGATATCCCCAGCTCTTCCGAAAGCACGTTCATCGAAGGGAGAAAATCCCCTTTGGCATAGCGGCCGCTGTCCACAAGCGCCTGCACCGACCGGATTAGCTGCTTGTAGACCGGCACCTGCGAAGCAGGGTCAACGCTGATTTTCGGTCCCATAAGAACGCGGTTCCATGTTCAGAGATTCGGCGGTTCGTTTCAACGGCCGGGAATTGTTCGCTCACAGCTTATAGAAATACTCCCGAAGCCCCGGATAGTCAAGATCGGACCTCCCATTCCGGTGCAGCCGCGGGAGACGCAAGCGACAGTCGCGCACCGAGAACAATTTTGTTGCAGATACATTTTCAGCCGCCTATATTATACCACAGCACACCACACCTAACAATACCGCGCAATTTTTCATTCACTGTTAACTGACGGCTCCATATAGCCGAGGCCAGGAAACCCGGAAATGGGAAAATACCCCGATTACAAATGGGAAGTCCTGGCCTTGCTCTGGGTCGCCTTTTTCCTCAACCAGGCTGACCGGCAGGTCTTCAATGTCGTCCTGCCCTTGATCCAGGCCGATCTGCGGCTGTCCGACCTTCAGGTGGGCAGCATCGCCACTGCTTTCAACCTGGTTTTCGCCCTGCTGGTGCCCGTTGCCGGGTACATCGGCGACTTATGCAGCAAGAAATGGATCATAGTGGCCAGCATCCTGCTTTTCAGCACGGCCACGGTCTTTACAGGTTTCAGCAACGGCCTGCTGATGCTGATCCTTCTGCGGAGCATCGCCACCGGGGGTGGAGAATCGCTGTTCGGCCCGGCCAATTACACCCTTCTGGCCCGCTACCACAAGGAGACGCGGGCCTACGCCATGTCCGTCCACCAGACATCCTACTACATCGGCATAATCGCGAGCGGCTATGTGGCGGGATATATCGGCGAGCACTGGGGCTGGCGGAGCGCGTTCTATGTTTTCGGCGCCATCGGCATAGTCCACGGGGCCGTGCTGATATTCAGGTTGAGGGACAAAGAGACGCCGCGGGAGGAAATCGCCCCGGGGGAAAGGGTCAGACTTACCGAGGCCCTGCAGATACTGTTCAAAACCCCGACCGCTTTGATCCTGACCCTCGGTTTCTGCGGTCTGATCTTCGTGCTGACCGGCTATCTGACCTGGACCCCCACCTATCTGTTCGAAAAATTCCATCTGAGCCTTTCGCGCGCCGGTTTTCACTCCATGTTCTACACCCACCTTTCCGCCTTCTTCGGAATTATTCTGGCCGGGCGGCTCTCGGACAGGCTGGCCCTGAAAAATCGCGGGAACCGCATGCTGATGCAGGCGCTGAGCCTGCTGGCCGCCGCGCCATTCATCGTCATGATGGGGATGTCCGACACCCTGGCCCTGATCTATCTGGGTCTGGCGGGTTTCGGGTTCGCCCGGGCCTTTTTCGACGCCAACACCTACACCGTGCTGTACGACGTGATCCCGGCGAAATACCAGTCCTCGGCCTCCGGGATAATGCTGATGACCGGCTTCGGGGTGGGGTCGCTGTCTCCCGCCGTGCTGGGCTGTCTGAAACAATTCATCGGTCTTTCGCTGGGGATATCGCTGCTGTCGGTGGTCTGGGTGATTTGCGGGATTCTTCTGCTGGTGGCCTATAAATACACCTTCGCCAAGGATTATGCGAAGCTACATCCAGTTGAAATTATTCACGTTTCTGCAACCTGACAGGCAGGCATATGGACAACAGGAAATTTGAAAAGCCGAAAGCGGGCTTGCTGTTGATCGCCTCTCCGCGCTTCAGGGACCTGGGCGAGGGCTTGAGCCGGGGAACCTACGGCGAACGCAAAAGCTGCGATGTGGAAACAATCCTCGGGGCGCTCCGGATCCGGCTGGAGGTGGTCTTCCCGGAGATCGTCTACAGCCGCGAGGATGTCCAGCGGGCGATGGACCTTTTCTACGCCGAAAAAGTGGATTTCATCGTGGCGGAGTTCCTTTCCTGGTCGGAGGACTTCGCCTGGATCCGTTTCCTGCGGGACATGCCCGAGGTGCCGGTCGTCTTCGCCAACCCGGTGAAAGAGAGAATGTCCTTTGATAACACGCTGGACGAGGACGATTTCATCGATTTCCTCTGCTCCGGGACCCTGGTCGGGTCGTTGGAGGCCTCGGGCTCGATCCAGCGTCTGGGCAGGAAAAACATCACGATCCTGACCGGGAGCAGGCGGGAGCTGACCGGGCAGATCATGACTTTCGCCGCGGCGGCGAAAGTGAGGAGCGTGCTGCGCCGCTCGACCCTGGGGCTGCTGGCCAACTACAACCCCCTGATGTGGTCGACCTATGTCGATCCCTACAACCTGTTCGCCCGCGTCGGCCCGGAGATGAAATTTCTCACCTACAGCGCGCTGGCCGAGGAGATCGACGCGGTGAGCGGGGCCGACACTAAAGAATACCTGGCTGAGCTGACCGCCTCCTACCGGGTGGCGGAGGACGTGGACCCCAACCTGCTGTTCGCCTCGGCCAGGGCCTCCCTCGGCCTGGCGCGGAGCATCGAGGCCAGCGGTGTCGATGCCATGATTTTCAACGATC
>CAYLSM010000005.1:0-48063 GCA_964386505.1 uncultured Gemmatimonadales bacterium | reverse complement strand
CGCGTATCGCGGTCACGATGCGCTCCAGGGCTTTGTCCACCGCCATCATGGCCTGAATGCCCGCGCTGACATCCCCGGTGTGGCCCACCATGTCCGGGTTGCAGAGGTTGACCAGGATCACGGTCTTCTCATCCCCGGCCGCGATCACCTCCAGGAGCTTTTCGGTCAGATCCTCGATCTCGATCCTGGGGAAGCGGGCGTAAGGCTCGAACCTGTAGCCGGCCTCACCCTTGAACTGGTCGTAGCCCTTGATGTACTCGCGCACCTCATCCGGCAGGGGCACGGTGACCCGCTCCTCGCCGGGAAGCGGCGCGCCCACCTTGTTGCCCGACAGGAGCAGCACGGCCTTGGCCTTGTCCACTCCGCTCATCCGCCACTGGTGGAAACCGTAACCCGAGAGCACCTTGCCCAGGCTGATATCCTGGACCGGCTCACGGAACGCCACCGGGCAGGTCATACCGCGGTAATACTCCACCAGAGCGGCTATGTACAGGGTGTCGTAGTGAAGCTGCGGGCGGTGTTTCCAGCGTTCGAAACGCGCCAGGTCCTTGTAGGTCTCATCCCCGGAGGCGCGCAGGCGCTCGGTGAGGTCGGTCACCGGCTCGACCAGCATGCGCATCAGGAACTCTCCGCGGTCCTTGCGGAAATTCCAGTGGATCAGCACGTCGTGGTTGTCCACTCCCTGATAATCGCCGATCACGCTGGGGGTGACATACTGGTCGGTAAGGCCCTTGTCGTAGTTCTTTTTCAGGGCCTCCTCCGGGTCGGCCACCCGCGGGCCGATTCCCTCGATAATAGCGCGGAAAGTGTTCTCGGTCTTGTACCAGGTCTCGGCGCTGCGGTTCATGGTGATGTCGCGCCCGCCGATCGTGGCCACCTGGAAATCCACGGGCCTGTCGCCGATTATCTCGCGCGCCTGATTGCGCAAATCCTCCAGGAAACGCGGGGCACTGTAGGGCGGAGTGCCGCGTCCGTCCGAGAAATAGTGGATGCGGATTTTCCGTCCTCCGCGCTGCACGATACGGCGCAGGATCGCATAGAGGTGCAGGATATGGCTGTGCTCCTGGTTATTGGAGACCAGACCCAGAAGGTGCACGGCGCTGTCGTGCGCCACGGCATAGTCGATGGCCTCATCGATCACCGGGTTATCCATCGCCCCGTCGTGGATGGCACTGCTGATCTGGAACATCGGGTGGATGTAGTCCACGCCGCTCAGGACCTCGTGACCCACGGCGGTGGAACCCTTGGCCCCCTCGGGCATGCCCACCGGCGGTCCCACGGCGATCAGTTCGGTGTAGCTGGTGACTGTGGCCAGCTCGCCCCGGCTGGTGCCGTCCGGCTCCATGCAGAGGCCCTGACGCAGGCAGTCCAGGAACGGGGTTCTGGCCAGGGCCACACAGTTGTAGGCCTCCTCCTGGCGCACCCCGCAGCCGTCCATGATAATGAGCGCGGCCGGGCCGTTGAAACGCGGTATCTTTCCGTTGCCGCCGCTTGCAGTCATAGGCTCGTCGCCTCCTCCCCGGATTCGTAGGCCGAAAGGTCCAGCTCCACCAGTTCGCCCATCCGGCGGGTCAGATACTGGACAATCTTGTGCGCCGACTCGTCGAAATCGATGTTCTCGACAATGAAGACGCCTTTCTGTCCGGCTCTCTCGACAAGCGCGGCCTGGATGCTGCGGATGGACTCGAAATTGTCCAGGTATTTCTTGCAGGAGCGCTCCGCCGCCTGGCGTCCTCGCTCGATGAAACGGTTGCGGTGCATGGCCTCCTCGCTGGTGGAGATCATCACCTCAATCTCGATGGCGCGGTCCTCGGCCGTGGACTGGCTCCCCTCCGGGATCAGATGCACACCCTCTATGATCATGGACAGGTTCTCCTTGACCGCGCGGCGGCGGATGGCGTTGACCCCCACGGCCACGCGCTGGGCCTGCTCCTGGAACGCCAGCAGCACCCGGTCCTCGTGGGTCTCGAACGGCCGCTTCCAGTTTTTCCAGACCGAATAGGAGGACTCGTACAGCGAGGGCAGCAACTCGGTGGAAAACATCCCGCGCATGATCTCTCGAATCGTGTCCGTGCCGATCACGCGGGTGATCCCCAGGCGGTGGGCCACTTCCACGGCCAGCGAGGACTTGCCCGTGCCGGTGGCCCCGCTGAACAGCAGCACCAGCGGTTTCTTGGGCGACTTCAGATTGCGCCAGAGAATATACTGTCGGGCGTACTGCGGGCCGAAATCGTTGAGCAGGGTGCGGTAGGTGAACCGGCGCAGGTCGTTGCGCGGGATCAGCCCCACGCCGCAGTCGCTCATCTCCACGGCGATTTTCTCGGCCACCCGGTGGGCGATCTCCGGGTCAAGGCCGGCAGCCAGAAGAGACTGGGCCTGTATGCCGCGCGAGAACGGCTCGTTCTTCCCCGGATCACCCACGAAAATGGACTGGGCCTCGGGTTTCCATTTCTTGTAGTTGTCGGCCACCACCGGGCCGAAACGCGCGGAGATGATCGAGGCGGCCTCCGGGCGCAGCTCAGCCGAGGAGATCTCCTGAACTCCGCGGCCGAGCAGCATCTCCTGCAGCTCGCGCGCCACGGTGTAGGCGTCCTCTGAGCCGATCCCGGCCCGCATCAGCGAGCGCGCCATCAGCCCCCGCGAGTACGGGAAACGGGTCTGCCTGGAGACCACGATAAAATTGTCCCGCTCGAACTCGAACATCCGCACCCCATCCGGCTGTGGATTACAGTTGGGCCAGCCCCGAGACCAGACGGCAGGCGTCCTGGCTGCTGATTATCCCCACCGGCTTGCCCTCGCGCACCACCGGGATGCGGTGGATCTTGCGCTCGACCATCTGGCTGAACACCCCGCGCACGTCATCCTCCTCCGAGGCGGTCAGCACCTCGCGGGTCATGATCCCCTCGACCCAGTTGAAACGGCCCTTGTGCTCCTGCTGCTCGTCCAGGCTGAGCTGGACCCGCAGAAGGTGGTCGATGGCGCTGATGATGTCCTTGCCCGAGACGATGCCGATCAGGCGGCCCGCCTCGTCCACCACCGGAGCGCCGGTGATCCGGTGCTCCTCCATCAGCTTGATCAGCTTGCGGATGGACATGTCCTTGGTCACGGAGACCACGTTGCGGCTCATCAGGTCTTTGACTTTCATGTTTGCCCCCGGGAAGGAGGGGTCACGCCTCGGGCGCACACCCCCGGTTCAGCTCCGGTCCGACAGGGATTAATTTGTCTATCGAATAAGCAAGCGCGGCCGGCGGCGGCGGCGCTTCCCGGCATACAGAAACTCTTGGAAGGATTGGGCTTACGCTTCATTCTATCCCGGGGCCGGAATTTTGTCAAGCCGTGGTGGTTCCGGGCGCCGGAAATCGGCGGGGAATAAACGAATAACAGCTTGGGATGTATTGCAATCCGTGGAATGTGTGCCAGCGGTGAAATTCAGCCCGAAAGCCGAACGGCCCGGAAATCGACCTTTTCCGGGCCGTTTTCAGGCCATTCGGGTGATTCGGGGCCACCCGGCCCGTCTATCTTTCCCCCTCCCGCCAGTTGACCTGCTCCTCGCGTGGAAGGTTACGGAAGCGACGGTACTCCAGGGCAAACTCGTCCCCGTCGAACCCGTCCTCCGGCTCCAACTCGCTCAACGCCACCGGGCGGCCGAGAGTACGGCTTTTCCGGGCCGCGATCAGCACCCGGCAGGCCTCCAGGGTCTCATCGATCGGGCGGTCCTCACTGCGGTCCACGATGCTGCGCGCCATGTTCGCCATGATCCTCGGGTAGATCATGCCCTCGTTCACAGTGGGCTCCACTTTCTCCAGCGCGCTGTCGGTCAGGAGCACCGCCTGGGTGTTGGCCAGCGCCCAGCCCATGATAAGCATCACCGGGGGACGGTTGTCGTAGTGCACGTGGATCAGGTGCTGCTTGCGGTAGAAATCCAGGTAGCTCACCGTGAGCGCACCCGGTCCCAGCACCTCGGACATGGTTTCCACCCCGTGAATACCGTAGTACATCAGGTCGAGCATATCATTGCGGCTGTGGGAGTTGATCTTGCCGTAGACAGTCAGGGCCACCTTGTCCTCCAGATGGCTCATTTTCTGTTTCAGCCCCAGGAACGCCTCGTTGTAGCGGTAGGTGCTGCCGCCGAACACCGGGGTCGGGTACTTGGTGCGCAGTTCAAGAAGACGGCGGGCATCCGCCTCGCAGCCCACCACCGGCTTGTCGATGAATACCGGCGCCCCGGCGCGGATGAACGGCTCGGCGTCCGAGACATGGTTGTCCCAGTCCACACCCAGGACCATGACCACATCCACCAGGGGGACCATCTCCTCCAGGCTCTTGCAGACATGCTTGACCTTGTAGTCGGCCACGTACTTGGCGACCCGCTCCGGGCCGTAGACCAGGCCGCGGTCGTAGACCGCGGCGATCTGGACATCGTTGCGCTCGGCCAGCGCCGCGCCGATCGAGTCCGGGTGCGAGGTGTCGAGCTGAACCAGACCCAGGCGCAGGGGACGGCCCGAAGGATGGGCGGCCGAGAAGCTTTCCGGCTGCGAACCGGCCTCCGCCGCGGTTGCCCCCAGGGGGCTCAGAAAAGGCGCGGCCGCGGCCAGGGCCAGGTTGCGCCGCACGAACTGTCGTCTCTGCATCGAGGTTCTCCAGGGTTGGAGTGGCAAAAGCTCCCGGCAGGTGTTGTGATAATTTTACAGCTACTTTACCTGGCAGTCAAATGTAGCGGCCGTCTGGTCGCTCAGAAGTTGTGTGTATTGGCCTGACTTTTCCCAAAGCGGCCCCGCGGGCCGCTGGGGGCCGTATGTCTGAGCCACGCCGGGGGAGCGCAGTAAAAGTGCTGCACACACCGAAGCCGGGCACAGTGTCGAAGCCCGGCGGGCGATTGCGCTTCAAGCGCCGCCCTGCACCAAGGGTAGCGTGCAAGTTGTACCGTGTACACCGCAGCCCGTAAAATTGACTTTGCCGGGGCGAGTTTACGGCCCCCCAATGGCTTCTGGTTCTCTTGGCCGTAACCAAGAGAACAAAACCGTCTTTCGGGCACGGCAGGCCGTGCCCCTACGACAATCCCGGTCACCATAGAATGAAAAACCCCTATTGAAGGCTCATCCCGGTGTGGCCCGTAAAAACAACAATCCCGACTGGTTATATGCCGCACGATCAAACCAGAGTTTTTCAACTCCCAATATATTGAGATAAGATTAAAAGAAACAGCGCTCAAACCGTTGTCCGGTATATGCGGCAGACTCGCGGGCCGATACGGGTGATGAACTCGTAGGCCGAGATCCCGGCCGCGGCGGCCAGCTCCTCCGGGCTGATATACTCCGCCCCGGCGCTCTCCTGCGCCCCTGTCGCCCCGCCCAGAAGCACCAGATCATCTCCAGGTTCCGGCAATGTATCCAGGTCGGTCAGGTCCACACAGATACAGTCCATGCTGACCGCCCCCACCACCGGCGCGCTGCGGCCCGACACCAGCACGCGAGCCCGGTTGGCCAGGCTCCCCGGGTAACCGTCGCCGTAACCGGCCAGCACCGTGGCGATCCGGCTGGGCCGCCGGGTGATAAACATCCCGCCGTAGCCCACCCGCCGTCCCGCGGGCACCTCGCGCACCTGGGCCACCCGGGCGCTCCAGGCGAGCACGCGGCGAAGGTCGAGGCTCTCGGCGATTCCCGGATAGGGTCGCAGGCCGTAGAGCACCGCCCCGGGACGGACAAAGCTGAAAGCCGCGCCAGGATAGCGCGCCAGCCCGGCCGAATTGGCCGCGTGCATCTGGGGCGGCAGGAGATTCCCCAGGGAATGGGCCAGGTGGTCGAAAAGCTCGATCTGCGCCCGGTTGACCGAGTCGGCCAGGGGCTCGTTGGCGTGGGACAGGTGGGTCATCAGACCGATAAACTCCAAGTCCGTGTTCCCCTGCCAACGCTCCAGAAGAGGGCGCACGCCCTCCACCGGCACCCCGTAACGCCCCAGCCCGGTATCCACCTTGAGGTGCGCCTTTGCCCGGACTCCCAGAGCACGGGCCGCCTCGGCCAGGGCCTCGGCCTGGGCCGGGAGGTAGACAACGGCCTCACAGCCTGACGACACCAGCGCCCCCGCCTCGGCGCAACCGAAATTGAGCACCAGGATGGGCGCCTCGATCCCGGCCGCGCGCAACTCGAACGCCTCGCGCGGGTTGGTCACGGCCAGGCGCCCGGCCCCGGCCGCCAGGCAGGCGCGGGCCACAGGCGCGGCCCCGGTCCCGTAACCGTCGCACTTGACCATTGCGGTCAGGCCGACCGACTGCCCGGCCGCGCGGCCCACCGCGCGCAGGTTGTGGGCCAGACAGTCCAGGTCCACGCTCAGGCAGCTTCCCGGCGCCCAGCCGAACGCCAGGTTCAGGGCCTCCGCGGGATTGCAGCCGGAGGGGCCGGCCCAGAGACGGAGCACATCTCCCGCCACCGGAATGTAATGTTTCCCGCTGGCAGCCTCGCGCAGGCACCCGGGAGCGGCCGCCTCCAGAACAGTCTCACCCATGTCAAGCAGCGCCTCCGGGATCGACTCCGCCACAGTCCCGGCCGGGACCAGGGGCAGTAGCCGCCCCGGTGGGCCGCAAAGCGAACTCGCGGCCACCGGACAAGCAAGCGGACTGCCGGCCAGACTGTCGAACAGAAGGGTCACCCCGCCGGGGCCGCAGAAGAATTCGAGCATGTGCCTTCTCCAGTGACTATCCTAAAACCGGAAAACTCCTGCATTGTCATAAACGCAGAGGGGCACGGCTCAGCACCGTGCCCCTGCGTTACAATCATGTCAACCCGTCAAAACGGGATCAGTCATCAGACATCAGCTTATGCAGGCGTAATAGAGGGCCTTGATCGCCCGCTCGGCGTCCTTGTCATCCACCACGAACGTGATATTGATCTCGGAGGCGCCCTGGGAGATCACCTCCACGTTCACTCCGGCCGTGCCGAGGGTGCTGAACACGCGGCCACTGACCCCCGGGGTCTGGCGCATGCCCTCGCCCACGATGCAGATGATGGTCTTGTTGTGCGCCACCTGGACATCGGAGAACCCGCGCAGGTCCTCGACTATCCTGTCAAGGTCCTTTTTGCTGTCCACAGTGAGGCTTACGCTCACCTCGGTGGTGGCGACCACATCCACGGCTTTCTTGTAGCGGGCGAACACCTCGAACAGGCTGGCCAGATAACCATAGGCCCCCAGCATGCGGTTGGAGAAGAGGTCCAGGCGTGTGACACCGCTCTTGCTGGCGATGGCCTTAATCACTTTTCCGTGCTTGATGCGCTCGTTGCGGATCACGGTGCCGGGGTTCTTGGGTTCGAAAGTGTTGAGCACCGACACAGGGATGTTGCGGCGCATGGCCGGCTCGATAGTCTTGGGGTGCAGCACCCGGGCGCCGAAAGAGGCCAGCTCCTTGGCCTCGTCGAACGAGATGGTCTCCAGGCGCTCGGCATCCGGCACCACGCGGGGGTCGGTGCTGCGCATGCCCGAGACATCGGTCCAGATCTGAATCTCATCCACCTCGAACGCCGCGCCCACCAGGGCCGCGGTGTAGTCGCTGCCGCCCCGGCCGAGCGTGACAATCCGGCCGTCCTCGGTCCGCCCGACAAAGCCCGGCACCACCAGGGTGCGTTCCTCGTCACGGAACTGGCAGAGAACCTTGCCCTCCATCTCTGGAGAGACACTGGCGTCCTGGAAAAAGTCGTTGGTGATGATGTCCAGCTCGTCCACATCCACGCAGCGGCTGGGCATGCCCTGCTTGTCGAGCACCGAGGCCAGGATGAAACTGGACAGGCGCTCGCCGAAAGAGAATATCTCATCCAGGAATTCGGTATAGGGGCGTTTAGTGGCGGCCAGGGCCGCGGTCAGCTTGCCCCAGATCGGGGCGATCGAGGACCAGTCCAATCCCAGTCCGGCCAGGACTTTCTCGTGCTTTTCACGGATCGCGGCCAGAGCAGTCTCGAACGGCTTGCCGGCGTAGGCCAGCTCGGCCAGGGCCTCGAGCTGATCGGTGATCTTGGTCTCCCCTTTCTGGGCCACTCCCACCGCGGAGACCACGACCAGGGGACGGCGCTCCAGGGCGGAGCGGACAATATCGGCCACTGCAAGAATACGGTCGGCGGTGGCTACCGAGCTGCCGCCGAATTTCATTACTATACGTCCCATTCTTTCTCCAATGTGATTCCGGACCGAAAACGAGGTCATGAACTCAGGTGCAACTGCGCGCAACTGCGCCGTGGCGTTAAAGCTAACAGCCGCGTGAAAATATTTCAATGATAACGGGAGGAATCTGTCAGTACCGAGTCTGCCGGCCGGTGACCAGGGCCGAGAACTTGCCGATGCTCAACTGGGCCACGGCCGTGCCGCTGTCGGCCGGACGGATGAAAGTCAGCCGCAAACCAAGGTAGCACCGCTCCCGGCCGAATATGCCATTGAGACGCGGGTCGCTCGAGGTAAGCTTGAAATGGGCGGGCAGGCTGGCGCGGCTGCTCAGGGTGAACGCCAGCGAATCGGCATACACCTGCGCCGAGCCGTCGCTCAGGAAAATAACCAGCTCCGCCTCCGAGGCCTTGTCGGCGCTCAGGTTGCCCTCGAAGGTGAGCTCAACGTGGTCCACGTCCAGGATTCTGGAGGTGCCGAGCGGCATGCTGACTGTGGTGGGATCGATACGCCAACTGAAATAGCGCTCGCTTTCAGACCCGGTGGAGGGGACATTATCCACCAGGATACTCGCCCCGGGGCTGACATAATCCAGCAGGTCGACCTCGATCCGGGCGGCCCCGTTGTTGCAGCCCGCAGCCAGCAGGGCTGAAAGGGCCGCGGCAGCCAGCGTGCGGTGAAGGACAGCCGCTGCGGACAAGAAATGCATTCTGCGCACTCCCCGCTCTCCTGAGGTCCACTCACGCCGCGGCTCAGCCCAGGCGCTCCCCGATTCCGGCGCAGAATTCGCTGAACTGACGGTTGGAGGTCTTGTCGGCCAGGCCGCGCAGCTCATCCAGCAGCTCTTTCACCCCCTGCCTGCTCCGCTCGCGGTCCAGGCGGAAAAGGATCATCTCGCGCAGCGAATGCATCAGGTTCTCGGGCTGGCCGGCCCGTCGTAACGCCTCGACCGATTCGGCCAGCATCGCACCGCAGCGGGCCAGGTCGGGCTCACTTTCCTGGGCCAGAATGTCCTGGGCCAGGTTGCGCAGCGCCCAGCCTGTGCCGAAATCATCCTCCAGGCTCCGTCCGATTTCGAGAGCTTTCTCGTGGCTGGCTCTGGCGGCGTCCAGCTCGCCCCGCTCACGGTGGATTTCGCCCAGAAGGTTGGCCAGGTCCATGCGCTGAAGGTCCCAGCCGCCGGAATCAGCCAGGCGCTGGGCCGGCTCAAGCACCTCGAGGGCCTCGCCAGGGCGGCCCAAGGTGTGCAGCACCTCGCCCAGGTTGTAGCGCGTGGCGGCCTCGAACTCCAGGTACTGGATGCGCCCGGCCACCTCCAGGGCGCGACGGTACCAGGGTACGGCCTCCTCGAAACGCTCCAGGAACATGTAGCTCTCGCCTATATTGAACTCCATCGCCGCCAGCTCGCGGCTGTCGCCCACCAGGGCCGAAAGGCGCGAGTGCTCGCGGCTCAGCAGTTCCAGGGCCTCATCCGCGCGGCCCATGTCGTTGGCCACCACGGCCAGGTTGATCCGAACCATCACCTCGGTCTTCAGGTCGCCGATGGAACGGGCCAGTTCCAGCGCCCGGCCCAGCCATCCGCGGGCCTCCTCCAGACGGAAAGCTTTCATCAGGGACAGGCCCACCGAGTTGAAAAGCTGGGCCCGGGTTTTCTTGAAACGGTCCTCGTTCTCATCGCCCAGCAGTTCCAGGGCCTGGTGGTAGATTTCCAGTGCCTGGCTGAACCGTCCCTGGCGGTGCAGAACGCTGCCGCGGTTGCGCAGAAGGTTGGCCCGGAATACCAGCGCCTCGGTGGGGTCGCCCGCGCCCGCGCTGTCGAAAGCCTCACCGGCGCGGTCCAGAAAGCCCAGGGCACGCTCGCGCTGGCCCAGTTCCAGGCAGGTGCGGGCGCAGTCGTTGAGGATGGCGGCCAGACGGGACCGGTCGCGGGTGGTCTCGGCGGCAAGTTCGAAATTCTCGACCGCGGCGCTGTAATCGCCCGGCGCGGCGCGCTGCGAGAGCGCCCCGGCGGTCAGATAAAGGGCCAGGGCTTTCAGCTCGCCATCGCTGGCCTGCCCGGCCAGGGTCTCCAGGGCGGCGTAGTCGGCCAGGGCGGCCACATAGCGGCCCAGAAGCTGGTTCACCTGTCCGCGCTCCTCGTGCAGCACCCGCAGCCGCTCGACAGAGTCCTCTATCTCGTAGTCGGCCAGTATGCGCTCGGCCCGGCCGAACAGCAGAAGGCTGCGCTCGTTGTCGAACACCGAGCGCGCCAGGCGGCCGGCCTCCAGGTAGAACGCGCAGGCTTTGTCCGGCACCTCGGCGTTGGCGTAGTGCAGGGCGGTCATCAGCACTTTTTCGAACTGGTTGCTCAGGTGCGTGCTCTCGAACACGCGGGCCACCTCGCGGTGGAGCCTCTTGCGCAGGCTGGGCACCAGCTCCTGGTAAAGTTTCTCGCCGATCAGGGCGCGCTTGAACGTGTAGACCCAGTCCGGATCGCGCTCGTTCTCAAGACGGGTTATCTCCTGGCCGGTCAGTCGGCTGAACAACTCTTCCAGCTTCGTGTCGCCGAACAGTCGTCCGCTCTGATCCACCGCGGGCAGGAACTGACGGATGATGACATAGCGCAGGATATTGCCCAGCACGGAGGAATACTGGATCGCGGCGTGCTCCTCGGCGGGAAGGCGGCTCAGGCGCTCCTCGATCACGCCCTGAATCTTGGTCGGGATAGTGACCCGGGTGAACTCCTCGGCGTCGAACCCGGCGCAGCGGCCATCCGCCACCCGGATGATCTCCATCTCCTGTATTTTGCTGCAGAACTCGATGATGAAGAACGGGTTGCTTTCCAGCTCCTTCTGCAGCTTCTCCCGCAACACCGCTGGCAGGCTCTCGCTTTCACCGCTTTCCGTATTCAAGCCAAGGGTGATCTGGGCCAGAGTGTCAATCGCCTGCGGCTCCAGCATGGGCGGTTGAAGGAGTTCGCAGTCCAGGGGCAGGGACGGATCGACCAGCAACCCAAGTTGCTCCTTGCGGCGGGCGTTGACACAGATCACCAGGCCTGGCCCGACCCGTTGGGCCAGGTAGGCCAGAAGGTGCAGGCTGTTGCGGTCGGCCCACTGCAAGTCATCGATGCAGAGCAGCACCGCGCCGTGGCCGGCCTGTTCGCGCACCAGGGCGGAGAAAATATCGGCCGTGCGGTCGTAGAACACGTTGCGCCGGGCCTCCGGGTCCAGGGCGCGCGATAGACCGGTCTCCGGCACCTCCACCCCGATGAACGAGGCGATCACCGGGGCCTGTCCGGGCAGTTCAGGGTTGGAGAGGTCGAGACGGGCCAGCACCTGGGCGATCTTGTCCAGCCTGAGCTCGGGCGAGTCCTGGTTTTCGATGCGGAAAACCTGCTCCTTGAGGATGCGGATGAACGGGAAATAGGGATAAGCCCCCTCATCGCTGTGGCTCTCGACCATGGCCGGGTCGGCGCTCACTCCGGCCCCGCCGGCGGGGCCCTCACCCTGGTACCACGAGTAGCATTCGCCGAAAAACACCGGCCAGCCGCTCTCGAGGGCCCAGTTGGCGATTTCGGCGATCCGGCGGGTCTTGCCCACCCCGCTGGCGGCGATGAAAGCGATGAGCTGGCAGCGATCAACTTCGCCTGCCGCCGTCTTTTCGACTACCTCCATCGCCCGGCTGATAAACTGCCCGTGGCGCATGTCCTCGCTGCGTCTTACCACCTGCCCGTCAAAGGTCACCAGGGGCAGACGGCGCAGGCGGGCAATGAATTCGGCCACATTCTCGGTGCGGCTGCGCTCGGTCAGGCTGTAAAGGGCCACCGGCTGGCTGAAACCTTTGAGCTTCACCTCGCGCTCGGGTCCGCGCGGCTGGATCAGGTGATCCACCTTGCGGCGGTGGCTCTCGATGGTGAACAGGGTGCCGGGAGCGTGAATGAAACGGTGGTCCTGGTCCTGCAGCAGGGACTCGTTGACCAGGCGCGCGGCCAGGTTGCAGTCCGGCCCGATGATCGTTTCCTCGTTGTGGATAATGTTGTCCCCGGCCGGGCCCTGGAGCGCCTTGCCCACGCTCAGTCCGCTGCGCATCTCCACCCGGGAGCCGAACTGGTGTCTCACCTCGCGGGTCAGGTCGCGCCAGGCGTTCCAGAGTATTTCGGTGTAATAGCGGTCGCTCTCTTTCTTCTCGGCCGCCATTGTCCCCAGCACCCCCATCAGGTTGAAATCGCCCTTGGGGAAAATATTGTACTTGTAATGGATGCCGTAGCGTCGCATCACGCCGTGGACCGTATCGGCCACCGGGTCGAGGAGTTCCTCGGGCTTGTCGAGGGCGAAATTGACAAACAGCACGCCGCTGTCGCGCACCGCGGAGCAGCTCTCATCCAGCAGAAGGTTCGTGCTGCCGTCCCGGCCCAGGTTGCGCACCACGTGCAGTAGAAGGGATCGGCTGCCCAGGTAGCGCTCTATCTCCAGGAAATGCCCTCCCATATCCAGCAGGATGTCCGCAGTCGTCATCCCCTCCGGAGCACTCCATGCGCCGGCGGAGGAGGGCAGCCCGTCCGCGCAGGCCTTAGCCACCCAGGGGACGAGCTTGTCCATGCCGGAGGGGCAGATCACCACCTTGCGGAAACTCTCGTGAGGTTCCGATATGGCCAGGTCGCCGGGAGTCAGACCCAGCCAGCCTTCCTCGAACAGGTCGTTCAGGCGGGCGTAGCTGGTGCTGTCCACGGCAAAACCTTTCACCTCCTCCACGTCAGGCCGCACCTGGTCGTCGTTGCCCCCCAGCTTCTCGGCCTGGGCCACCCGCTTGCCGGTATCGCCCCAGGTAATGCGCGCCCGCACTGTTTCCCCGTAGAACGCGCTCCCTGGCTTCGGGTCGAAAACCACTCCCCCGCTGGCCTTGACCACCAGGTTCTCGATGAAAGCGCGGATTTCTTTCTGGTGCGGCTTGCCGGCCAGCTTGCGCCGCAGCTCCTCTCGCACCTCATCCGTGATCAGGGGCATCGAGGCGCGGATCGCCAGCATCACCTTGAGCGTGGCCACGCCCCGGTCGGTGCTGTCTCCCGAGCCCTGCAGGCGCTCGAACAGCAGACCCATCTTGTTGAGGCAGAAACGGTTGAGGATGCTCAGGTTCATGATGTCGCCGGCTTCCTCCTTGCCGAAACGGTCGGTCAGGAAAGTCAGCAACGCGGTGAACCCGCTCACATCGGCGAAGAAAAAGTAGCTCCCGCTTCCGTCCGTGTTGCGCAGGTAGCCCAGGATCGCATCACCGCCCCGCTCTGTGATCCCGTACTCCGGGTTGCGGGCCGGGATGAACAGGCTGGTGCAGCGCTCCACCCGCTCCAGGTAGGTCAGCATGCGGCGCACCCGCTGCGGGTCGGCCGTATCGAGCCCCTCGCGGCAGAGAGCGGCCCAGCGCGGGCGCTCCTGCAGGAGGATGTCCTGGATCATGCGCTGGCGGCTGTCCGGTGAAAATTGTTGCGTGGGAGGGCTTTTTCTCAGAATCATCGGCTGGCCTCGTCGTCAGTTGAGAGGGCAACAGAAAAAGGGAGGGGGTATTCTGTGCCCAGACACCCTTAGTATACGAACGCGGCTCTGGCTTGGCAAGAACGTTAAACGAAAGCCGGTTTCAGTGTTCAGACAGGAAAACCTCGATGTCCCCGATGAAACTCAGCGTCCCGCGCTCTATCCGCCCGGTCAGAAGGTCCAGGTCCCCGAAATCGGGAGACTCGACCAGGACATGCTCCACAATGGAATCGAAGCCCTTGACTGTCGGCACGACACGGTATTTGTCCCAGCCGGAGTCCCTGAACAGTTGCCAATATTGCGTCTGAACCGGCTTGTTGTATCCGGAGAGCCAGACCTCGAACCGGAACGCCTCGTGGTTGAACACTATGGCGATCTTCAGGTTTCGCTGTTTTAGCGTCTCGGGTGAAAACGCGAAATACGTCATGTCCATGTAGCCGAAATAAAGACCGCCGGACACGCAGTACTCCGGATACCTGTCTTTCAGTTGAGTTTTCAGGGCCTGCATATACTCCATCAGCCCCCGGTAGGCTTTCTGAATCGCCCCCTTGTCAAGTTGGAGCCTGTATTCATTCATGCATTCCTGGAGCGACGGCATATCCGGCCTCTCCGACGGTTAGTGTCAGGTTGCGGACACCGCGGTCCGCCCGAAAAAAAATCCGCCACAGGCACGGCGATCTCCCGCTGCGCGTGGCGGACCACATTCTATGCCTTGTCCTGCGGCCGGAACGCTGCCGTGGCGGCTACATTTTCTCCGAGAAAATCTTCCAGCCCTTGTCGGAATCCGCCAGGTAGAGCAGCTTGAACCCGCTGGCGCTGAACCCGCTGGACTTGTAGCTCTGGATGAACGCGGCCACCGTGTAGTCGTGATAGCGCCAAAGGCGCAGGTCGGTGACCTTGACCTCTATTTTCTTGTACTGACGGTTGAGGCGGCCCTTGTACTCGCGCCAGGCTTTCTTGTTCATGCCTTTCTTGCCGTGGAACCGCTCGTGGTAGCAGTCCATGTAGGCATCCAGGTCCTTGCCGGCCCAGGCGGCGCGCCACTTCTCGATCAGGGTGTTCATCTCCTTGCGCTCGCGCTCCATCTCAGCCGGGGGAAGGCTCATCAGGCTGTCATCGATGATGATCGGTGTGTCGCGCAGGCCGATGTAATGTGACAGCTCGCGGATGTCCTCGTTGGTCACCACCACGCAGCCCTCGGTGTCGTAGCTCAGGTTGACCCGCCTGTCGTCATCCACCGCGTGCAGCCAGATGCCCGAGCCGGTCGCGTTGTCCAGCTCGTCGTAATCATTGGGATAGTCCATGGTGAACGCCATCACGCCGTACTTGTCGGGCAGTTGCCCGTCATCCAGACGGCCGCGGAAGAAATAAATCCCGTTCGGGGTTTTCTTGTCGCCCTTACGGGACTTGGGGCCGTTGTTGTTCTTGCCGGTAGTGCAACGGAATTCCTTGACCAGCTGCGGTCCCTCCGCCTCGGAGCTGTAGAGGGCCAGGGTCTGGGTTTTCTTGTCCACCACCAGGGCCTTGCTTTTTCCGGAGGGACCCATCTGGAGAAGGTAAGCCGGGATTTCACGGGCAATGGCGGGACAGGCCGCGGTCAGCAGGGCGGCGCACAGGCTGAGGATAAATTTGTTCGTTCGCATCGTTCTCGGGAGGATAGTTCTCGAATCGGTTTTCATGTTCATCAAGGTCAGAGTGAGCGCTGCATGAAGATAAGAAACCCGGTGCCGCCTTGTCAAAGCATTTCCTGACTTAATGGTTCATTTCTCGTCCGGCTCGCTGCCGCCGCCGGCGGGATGGCGTTCCAGGGCGCGCATCTCGCGCGGGGTGCAGCGCCGGCTCTGGCCCGGGCTCAGGCCGGCCAGAGTGAGCGGCCCCAGCCGGGTGCGGCAGAGAGAAATCACCCGGAACCCTATCTCCCCAAGCATCCGCCGTATCTGGCGTTTCTCGCCCTGGTGCAGCACGGCCTCCAGGGTGGTGGTCTGGGCGTCGGCGCGGACAATCCGGGCGCTGTCCATGCTCATGGGCGTGCCCTCGATGCTCATCCCGTGCTCGAGCTGCCTCAGGTGGCGGGTCTCCACCTTGCCGGCCACCTGGACCGTATAGTACTTTGGCACCTTGTACGAGGGGTGGGTCAGACGGTGGGCCAGCTCGCCCGAGTCGGTAAACAGCACCAGGCCCTCGCTGTCCTTGTCCAGGCGTCCCACGTAAATCCAGCGGTGCTCACGTTCCGCTGGCGGCAGGAGGCTGTAGACCGTCTCCTGGTTGTGCGGGTCGGCGACGGAGGTGACCGTGCCGACTGTCTTATAGAGGATCAGCCCTTTCGGGTTGGCCTCCCGCTGCGTGCCGAGAGCCTGGCCCTCGCATTCCACCCGGTCGCGGCCGGGGATCACCCGCACGGCCGGATCGGTCACCACCTGGCCGTTGATCTGCACCCGGCCCTCGCGCACCAGACGCTCGGCCCCGCGGCGCGAGCTGAGTCCGCAGTCGGCCAGAAATTTCTGTATCTTCACGCCCTCACTGTCCACACATACCTCACATTAGAATCCGCTGCTCGCCGTCCGGCGGAGAGGCCTCAGCCTCCGGGGCTGGGGCGGGCTTGTCGGCAGCCGGGCCGGAATGCTCCTCCAAAAGCACCTGCAACTCGCTCTCGCGAGGAAGCTGGTCCAGCCCGGCCAGGCCGAAATGACGAAGGAACTGGGCCGTAGTGCCGTAGAGCAGGGGCCGTCCCAGCACCTGGGCCCGGCCGGTCACGGTGACCAGCTTTTTCTCGATCAGGGTCTTGATTACACCGCTGGCGTTGACCCCGCGTATCTTGTCCACCTCGGCCCGGCTGATCGGCTGACGGTAGGCAATGATGGCCAGTGTCTCCAGAGCCTGAAGGCTCATCTTGCCGGCGGCCACCTGGCGGCCCAGGCTGCGGATCTGCTCGGCGAAATCGGGCAGGGTGCGGTGCTGGTAGCCGCCCGAGATCATCAGGATGCGGAACGAGCGCCCCTGCATCTCGTAGGCCGAGTTGAGCGCCTCCACCGCGCTGGCCACGGTCTCGGGCGAAATGTCCAGGACCGAGGCAATCCGCTCGGCGGTCACCGGTTCGGACGAGGCGAACACCAGCGCCTCGACCACCTGCTCTATCGTGTGCTCAGCCATCAGCTCTCAGGCTCTCCTGTGGAATCACCGTCCTGGCCGGAGGAGGGACTATCCTGTCCTGAGGCTTCCTCCTCTTCGTCTGGCGCGAAACCGTTGGGCGTCTCGCCCTCGGCTCCGGTATTTCCCTCGACCGGGCGTTTCTTGCCGCGCAGGACCCAGAGGTTGCCGAAATTGTCGGCCTGCTCCACCTTGATCTCGCCCTGCTTGGCCATTTCGAGCAGGGCCACGATTGTCACCACCAGAAGCATGCGGCTGCCGCCCTCTGGGAACAGGTCGCTCAGAAGGATACGGCGTTTCTGGCTCAGCAGGCGGCGGATCAGGGTCACGCGCTGGGCGGTGCTGATTTTCTCGCGCACCACCCGGTGGACCGGGGGCGGCGCCGGGGGCTTGCGGTTGAGGAAGCGGCTGAAAGCCAGCATCAGGTCGTTGATCGTGGCGTCGATCTGCGGCCCCTCGGACTGATCCGCGCCCTCCTCGGCCGAAAGCAGTTCGAGCTCGTTCAGCCCGCGTTCGCTGCGGCGCTGGCTCAGTTCCTCCAGACGGCGCATGTGCTCGGCGATTTCCTTGAACTGGAGGTATTCGACAATCTTTTCCACCAGTTCGGTGCGTGGGTCCTCGTACTCCTCGTCCTCACCCACCGGCCGCGGCAGCAGCATGCGGCTCTTGATCTGAAGGAGCGTGGCGGCCAGGAGCAGGAAATCTCCGGCCTGCTCCAGGTCCTGAATCCCGGCGTCCGTGATGTACTGCATGTACTGGTCGGCGATCAGCGCGATCGGGATGTCGTAGATGTCGATCTCGTTCTTGCGGATCAGAAAGACCAGCAGGTCCATCGGACCCTCGAACACCTCCAGACGCACCTGGTAGTCGGCCATTGCCGCCCCTTGGGGAATCAGGCTTCCCGGTTCAGTACTCCATGCCCATGGCGTTGCGGACCAGGCTCATGGTCTCGGCGGCGCGCTTGGCGGCCAGGGCCGAGCCCTCGGCCAGGATACGCTCGACCCGCTTCGGGTCGTTGTAGTATTCCGCCCGGCGCGTGCGGATCGGGTCAAGCACCGCACCGATGGCCTTGGCGAGCATGCCCTTGCAGGCCACGCAGCCCAGCTCGCCCGAGCGGCAGCCGGCCGCGATTCCCTCGGTCTCGGCCTTGTCGAACACCTCGTGGTAGGCGTAAACCGAGCAGACCTCGGGACGGCCTGGATCGCCGCGGCGCACTTTCTGAGGGTCGGTGATCATCTGGCGCACCTTGTTCACCACGGCCGGGTCGTCATCGGACAGATAGATGCAGTTGTCCAGGCTCTTGCTCATCTTGCGGCCGTCCGTGCCCGGCAGACGCGCGGTCTTGGTGAGCTTGGCCTTCGACTCCGGGAAGACCTCTTTATACAGGAAATTGAAGCGACGCGCGATTTCGCGGGTCATCTCCACGTGCGCCACCTGGTCCTCGCCCACCGGCACCACATCGGCGCGGTACAGAAGAATATCCGCGGCCTGGAGCACCGGGTAGCCCATCAGCCCGAAATTGATCTTGCCGGCCAGGCCCATGTCATCGACCATCTGCTTGAGCGTGGGGTTGCGCTCCACCCATGGCATCGGGGTGATCATCCCGAAAATCAGGTTCAGCTCGGCGTGCTCTTTCACCTTGCTCTGGATCAGGAACGTGGAGCGCTCCGGGTCGAGGCCCACGGCCAGCCAGTCACAGACCATCTCGAAGATGTTGTTGCCGATGGCGGCCGATTTCTCGTACCCGGTGGTCAGCACGTGCCAGTCGGCCACCAGGAAAAAGCAGTCGAAATTGTGCTGCATCTCGACCCAGTTCTCCAACGCCCCGACCAGGTGTCCCAGGTGCAGTTTGCCGGTGGGACGCATGCCGCTGAGGATCACGCCTTTCTTGTTCGCTTCCATTGCAATCCATTCTCCACAGATGACCTTGATTATTATCCGGAAACCATATTTCTAAATCCCGTCCGCTTACGGCGGGCGACACTTCCGGCGAGGATATCAAAGCATGGCCGCGCCTTAAGGTTCAGAACCCGAGCGCGCCGGCCGAAACCACAATCTTAAGAAGAATGTTCATCATCCAGTGGGCCGGGGTGAGCAGCACATTCAGCACGTTAAAATACATGGCCGCCAGCAGAATGATAAACCCGTAGGGACGGATTCGGTCGAAAGAGCGGGCCGCCTCGTAGGGCAGCATGTTCTGCAGGATATGCGACCCGTCCAGAGGAGGGATCGGGATCAGGTTGAACATGGCCAGCACAAGGTTGATCCACATGCCGTAGCGCAGGATCATCACAATGTTGTTCTGCCAGATCGACAGGCCCGCTCCCGAGGGGGTGAGCCAGAGGAACAGGACAAACAGCAGCGTGAACATCAGGGCCAGCAGCACGTTGGACACCGGTCCGGCCACCGAGACGATTATATCGTCCCGACGGGGATTACGGTAATTGTAAGGGTTGACCGGCACCGGTTTGGCCCAGGCGAAAAACATGTTGGTGCCGCTGAGCGCCAGCACGACCGGCACCAGGATCGAGCCGATCGGGTCGATGTGCGGGATCGGGTTGAGCGTGATCCGGCCCAGCATGCGCGCCGTGGGGTCGCCGCAATACTCGGCGCTCAGGCCGTGGGCCACCTCGTGCACCACCACCGAGAACAGCAGTATCGGAATTACTATCAGATAGGTTTCCATCCAGCCTTCTTTTATGCGTTCGTTGCCGCGGTCCGGGGCCTGTCCAGCGCGGCCCGGATCGATCCAACCCGCCCGCGCGCCCATTCAGCCGTCTAAACGGAGTCAACATAAGCGTGGCAGGGGTTTTTGTCAACCGGACCATGCAAGGACAGGCTCCTTAAACATATCCTCCAGCGGCACTTTGTTATTGACCACGGCGCGGGTGCGGCATATCTTACCCAATCGTTGTGTCCCAGCGACCGTGAATGTTTCCAGAATACGTGATTTCCCAAGTATCAATCTTCCAGCACCGGAGACAGCTATGGGATATATCGGTCTGATCGTTCTGCTCGCCTTCCTCATGTCAAAGGTCCTCATCGGCGGGCTGCTCTCGCGCTGGGTCGATACAGGGGACGATTTCATGGTCGCAGGCCGTCACCTGACCCCATTCATTCTGGCGTCGGCCCTGACCGCGGCGAACGTCAACCTGTTCAGTTTCATCGGGCAGAGCGGCACCGCCTACATGCACGGCATTTCGATCATCTGGCAGAGCTGGACCGGCAACATGGGCCTGGTGTTCGCCGGCCTGCTGATCATACCCATACTCAGACGGCTCAAGATCAAAACCGTCCCCGAATTCCTGGAAATGCGCTACAGCCGGGTGATCCGGATCCTGATCGGTTTCCTCTGGGTGCTCCGCCTCACTTTCTGGCTTGGGGTCGTGCTGGTGGCCGCCACGGTCGCTTTCAGCACCATCGCCTACGTGCCGGGGCTGGAAATCACCTCCTCGCAAACATTCTGGCTCTTCCTGTTCGCCGGCATCGCCATTGTCTTCACTTTCATGGGCGGGATGTGGGCGGTGACGATCATCGACTCGATCCAGTTCATCCTGATGCTGGGCGGGGCCCTGATAATCCTGCCGATAGTCATGGCCAAGGTGGGCTGGTGGCCGGGTCTGATGTCGCACCTGGCCGAGGGCCGGATGAACCTGGTGCCGCAGACCGGCCAGTACAACTGGGAGTTCATCCTGGCGATCTGGATTTTGGGCATCCAGTGGGCGAGCACGGACGCGGGGCTGCTGCAGATGTCGCTCAGCTCCAAGGACCCCCGCAGCGCGGCCCGCGGTCTGGTGCTGGCCGGTATCATCACCACGCCGTTCGCCCTGCTCTGGATCCTGCCCGGCCTGGTCAGCTCGGTGCTGCTTCCGGGGCTGACCAACATGGACAAGGCTTTCCCCACCCTGATCAGCACCTCGCTCGGACCGGCATTGATCGTGCTGGTGGCCTGCGGCCTGCTCTCCAACCAGATGAGCACGGTCAGCACCAACCTGACCGGCGCGGCCAGCGTGTTCTGCAACGATGTCTACAAGAGCCTGTTCCAGCGTGAAGCCTCGCCGCGCCAGACCCTGATCATCGTGCGGACGATGATCGTGATCGCCGGGCTGATGGGGATCGGCTTCGCCTTCCTGATCCCGATGATCGGCGAGAACGTGGTGGACGCCTACCTGACCGTGGTGGGTATTTTCGACATGCCGTTCTTCGTCATAACAATCGTGTTCGGCCTGCTCTGGAAGCGGGGCAACTGGCAGGGCATGCTGATCGGCTACCTGGTGGGGATAGCGGTGGGATCGCTGTCCGCCTACTACCGCGGCGTGGACGCCTTCTTCTTCTCCACGTTCCTCAGCACGGCCTCGGTGCTGGTGGTGGCGCCCCTGGCCTCGCTGTTATTCCCGGCGCCCCCCAAGGAAAAGATCGAAAAGGTCTGGCGCGCCCGCACGCATGATGTCGAGGACGACGGTGCGGTGTTCCACCTTATCCCGGTCTCGGGCGGCGGGCGGTTCTTCATGGCCGTGTTCTTCCTCGGGCTGGCGATGTTCCTGGCCGGGGTGTTCTCGGGGTCCGTGGGCTATGTCCATGCCGGGATGCTGGCCCTCTGCGGCATGATCGTCTATTTCGGCGCCGGGCTGCTGCGGTTGATGTTCGACTGAGGCGGGCCGGGATTTCGCCTGAGGGGGCGCGGCGCGCCGCGCCCCCTCATTAAAGAACACTCTGCTTTCACTCCCGAGGTTCGGCATGCCGGAAAACATTCTCTACTACGGCGACAACCTCAACATCCTGCGCCAGCACGTGCCGGGCGAGAGCGTGGACCTGGTCTACCTCGACCCGCCCTTCAACTCCAACGCCTCCTACAACGTGCTGTTCGCCGAGCAGGACGGCAGCCGGGCCGCCTCGCAGATCCGCGCCTTCGAGGACACCTGGACCTGGGACCAGGAGGACGAGGAGGTTTACGCCGATCTGGTCACCGCGGGCGGGCGGGTGGCCGATATAATGAAAGCCTTCCGCACTTTCCTCGGCCCCTGCAACATGCTCTCCTACCTGGTGATGATGGCCCCGCGGCTGATGGAGCTGCGGCGCGCGCTCAAAAGCAGCGGCAGCCTCTACCTGCACTGCGACCCCACGGCCAGCCACTACCTGAAGCTGTTGTTGGACGCTGTGTTCGGGCCGGAGAACTTCAGGAATGAGATCGTATGGCGCAGATCGCGTGGGCATAGTGACAAGACGCTCACCAAGTACGGTGCAAACCATGATGTAATAATGTTTTATACCAAATCAGATGGATGGTCGTTTATCCGGCAGCAACACGAAAAGAATACATCCGCTCCAAAGACCCACGACCTATATCAACATACTGATGGCAAGTTATATCGGAAAGGTGATTGTCGAGCTCCAGGTGGGCGAGGGCCGAGATATGAATGGAATGGTGTAATTGCGAATTGGAGATTTACACAGGAGAATGCGAGGAAATTGGAGGCGGAAGGGTTGATTGTATACTCTAAGAATGGAATGCCACGCATCTTGAGGCCAGTTGACCTTTCATCCGGCCATCCACTTCAAGATACCTGGATTGACATTGATTCCCCCAATTCAGGATCTAAAGAATTGCTTGGTTACCCAACACAAAAACCGGAAGCTTTACTTGAAAGAATTATCAACAGCTCCTGCCCGGAGGGCGGGCTGGTGTTGGACCCGTTCTGCGGCTGCGGCACCACAATCGCCGCGGCGCAGCGCCTGGGCCGCGCCTGGATCGGCATAGACATCACCTTCCTCTCCATCACCCTGATGAAATCCCGGCTGAACGACGCTTTCGGCGAGGCCGTAAAATACAAGGTTGTGGGAGAGCCGGTCAGCGTTCCGGACGCCGCGGCCCTGGCCGAGAGCGACCCCTACCAGTTCCAGTGGTGGGCATTGGGCTTGGTGGGCGCGCGGCCCGTGGAGCAGAAAAAGGGCGCGGATAAGGGAATTGACGGCAAGATCGTGTTCCGGGGCGGACGGCCCGGGCAGTTCGACACTGTGGTGATCTCGGTCAAGGCCGGGCACACCGGCGCGGCCCACGTGCGCGACCTGCGCGGCGTGGTGGAGCGCGAGGGGGCGGCCCTCGGCGTGCTGATCAGCATGCAGGAGCACACCGCGCCGATGCGCCAGGAGGCGGTCACCGCCGGGTTCTTCGAGTCGGAGGTCTGGGGCCGCAAATACCCGAAGATACAGCTTTTCACCGTGGCCGAGCTTCTGGCCGGGGCGCAGATCGACATGCCACCGCTGCGCCAGGTGGGGGCCACGTTCAAAAAAGCGCCGCGATCGGCAGGACCTGCGGAACAGAACCAGGCGCTCAAGCTTGATTTGGAATAGAAAGCGGGCGAACACAAGGTTCGCCCCTGCACCCGGTTCTTTGCATCTCAGATCAAGGGGCACGGCATGCCGTGCCCCGATTTTTACGGGGGAGAAAGAATGTCGATCCTGCAAGCCATGCTGCTGGGCCTGGTCCAGGGCCTGACCGAGTTCCTGCCCGTGTCCAGCTCGGGCCACCTGGTGCTGGGCGAGGCCCTGCTCGGGGTGAAAAACCAGGGCATCCTGTTCGAGGTGGTGCTGCACCTGGCCACCGCGGGCGCGGTGCTTCTGGCCTACCGGCGGCGTGTGGGGCTGATAGTGAAAGCCTTCCTCTCCCTGGTCAAAAAGCCGTCAGTGCCGCTCGACCCGGCCGAGCGCAGCGAGAACCTGCGCCTGGGCTGGTTCGTCATCCTGGGCACCATTCCAGCCGGGGTGATCGGCGTGGCGTTCAAGGACGCTTTCGAGGCGGCGTTCAGCGCGCCGCGCACCGTGAGCTGGCTTCTAATCCTCACCGGGGCGATCCTGATGCTGTCGCGCTTCGCTCCCAAGGCCGTGCGCCCCTTAAGCTGGGTCTCGGCCCTGGTGGTGGGCCTGGCCCAGGCCGTGGCGATCCTCCCAGGGGTGAGCCGCTCGGGCAGCACGATCACGGCCGGGCTGCTGCTGGGCCTGGGACCGGGCCGCAGCGCCGAGTTCTCGTTCTTGCTCGCCCTGCCCGCTATCCTGGGCGCCGGGGTGATCGAGGGTGCGGGCGTGTTCAGCCACCCCTACGCCCTGGAGGGGGTGAGCCGTCTGGCCCTGTTCTGCGGAGCGTTCAGCGCCTTTGTCTCCGGGTTCGCGGCGATCTATTTCCTGCTCAAAATCCTCAGCCGGGGCCGGTTCGACCGTTTCGCCTGGTATGTCTGGCTGGTGGGTGCAGCCGGGCTGCTGCACTTCTAATCCCCTGGCCGGATGGACTTTTTTTCGCCGTCAGACCTTGACTTCTTTACCGGCAGCAAACCATAATTAATTGGAAGTTCAATCCCCATCACTGCCCGAACGGTGAGATATAGTTCTCACAGGAGGCCGCCCTCAGGCGCCAACGCCGTCAACCCCGGATGAAGTAGGCAGCAGGAAGTTCGCAGTAAGCAGCAAGCAGTTTGCAACAGGCAGTAAGCAGTAGCAGTAGGCAGTAGGCAGTAGGCAGTAGCAGTTTGCAACAGGCAACACGAAGCATGCAGCAGGCAGTCGCAGTGAAATCCGAGGGTTGAGAGTTTTCCCGGCGTGCGTCTCAAGGGGCGGAGAAATCCGCTAAAGGTTCAGGGGCACCAGATGATGGGGATTTTTTTTGCCCCCACCCCGGATACGGTCTTTTTTCCTGCCCCAGGGCAATAATTACCCACCAGTGCAATTTTATTTTTCTTCACCAGGCATTATTTTCTGTCGTAAAGAGCGCTCCTACCGGCTTTCCGCCCACCCGTTCCAGCCTCACCGTGCATGGCACAAACCTTGCCCCCCTTCGACCGCGACCGTCCGCGTCCGGCTTGTCCGGACAGCCCCCCGGGCATTCAGCGGATGGCAGACAAGTTTATGACTTGGAAGCAGTCA
The DNA here is from genome assembly GCA_964386505.1 of uncultured Gemmatimonadales bacterium. Lineage (GTDB taxonomy): Bacteria > Gemmatimonadota > Glassbacteria > GWA2-58-10 > GWA2-58-10 > JAJFUG01. The sequence continues at coordinate 23,356 of CAYLSM010000005.1, read as the reverse complement.
AGGGGAACCGCAGATGATAAAAGGCCTCTACCGCTCGGCAGCCGGGATGATCCCCCTGCCATACAACCAGGACCTGGTCTCCAACAACCTGGCCAACAACAACACCGCCGGGTACAAGCAGGACCGCATGTTCATCCGCGACCTGGTGGAGGCCGACCTTTACCTGAACGAGAACGGTCTGGCCGCCACTGGCAACCCGCCGGCCGAGGTGAACATCAACCCGCCGGCGTTCCGCGCCAGCGTGGGCAACGCCAGCCGGGTGATCGAGTATGCCACCGATTTCCGTCAGGGACAGATGGACATCACCGGCAACGACTACAACCTGGGGATCAACGGCAACGGGTTCTTCGCCGTGCAGACCCCGGACGGCGTGCAGTACACGCGCAACGGCCAGTTCGCTGTGGGCCAGAACGGCAACCTGGTCACGGCCGAGGGTTTCAACGTGCTGGGCGCCGGCGGAGCGCCGATCAACGTGCAGGGCGGCAAGCTCGAGGTGCAGCAGAACGGCGCGGTGTTCGTGAACAACGAGCAGCGCGGCACCCTGAACGTGGTGGATTTCCCCCAGCCCTACCGTCTGACCAAGACCGCCGACAGCCGCTTCGTGCCCCAGGCCGGTGGCGGCGCGGCCGTACCGGCGCAGAATTTCAGCGTGCGGCAGGGAATGCTCGAAATGTCTAACGCCAACCCCATAGACCAGTTGGTGCGGATGATCGAGGTCGAGCGCATGTTCGAGTTCGGCCAGCGGGCCATCCGTCTGCAGGATGAATCCCTGCAGCAGGCGGTCTCGCAGGTCGGCAAGGTCTGAGCCGCCGGATAACCGGCCGGACACGGAATAAAGGGTAATGCGGACCAAACCGCTCCGCGGCTGCGGGGCGCAAAAACAGGAGCCAAGAAGATGATCAGAGCGTTGCGCACCTCGGCCTCCGGGATGAAAGCCCAGGAAACGCGGGTCGACGTGATCGCCAACAACCTGGCCAACGTCAACACCGCCGGGTTCAAGAAAACCCAGGCCCAGTTCCAGGACCTTCTTTACCAGACCCTCCGCCCGGCTGGCGTGAGCGAGTTCCAGGGACAGTACGTGCCGGGCGAGATGCAGGTGGGCCACGGCGTGAAACTGGCCTCCACGCAAAAGATTTTCACCCAGGGCACCATGCAGGCCACGGAAAACGACCTGGATGTCGGCGTCATCGGTGACGGGTTCTTCCAGATCCTGCGCCCGGATGGATCGATGGCCTACACCCGGGACGGCAATTTTGAGATCAGTCAGGACGGTATCCTGGTCAACAGCGACGGTCTGCCGTTGCAGCCGCAGCTTACGATCCCGCAGAACGCAACCAAGATCAACATCGGCCAGGACGGCACGGTGGACGTGCTGCTGCCCAACCAGGTCCAGCCGGCCAACATAGGACGAATCGAGCTGGCCCGCTTCATCAACCCGGCCGGCCTTCGCGCCATCGGAAACAACCTGTTCGTCGAGACCGTGGCCTCCAACACCCCGATCCTCGGCAACCCGAGCGAGGACGAGTTCGGCCGGCTGCAGCAGGGCTACCTTGAAATATCGAACGTCAACACGGTCGACGAGCTGGTCGACCTGATCACGGCCCAGCGGGTCTACGAGCTGAATTCCCGCGGTATCTCCGTGGCCGACAACATGATGCAGACCGCGGCCAGCATCGGGCGTTAAGACGGACCTGAGCCGCACGCAGCGCTGATTTGGGAGGTAACCTCTGATGAACAGAACGCTCGGCCTTCTCCTTGCCCTCGGCCTACTGGGCGCGGGATTTCTCGCGGCCCAGGACAGCGCCCCGGCGGACAACCTGGAACAGATCTATGTCTATATCAAGGACCAGGCCCGTACGCCCAGGGACCAGATGCGCCTGGGCGATGTGGCCAGCGTGGAGGGTTTCGACGCGGCCCTGGTGGCTCAGGTGAACGACCTTCCCCTGGGACCCGCCCCCCTGCCCGGCAACGATATTCTGCTCGACCGCGAAAGCATCCGCCGCAGCCTGGTGGCGCACCGGATCGACCCGGTGCGGATATCTTTCAGCGGCTCGGACGCCGTACGGGTCAGCCGCTCGGGGCGCAAGATCACTGGCGCGGAGATGGCCGGCCTGATTCAGGACTATGTGCACCGTTCATGGCAGGGGCTGGCCGACAGCACCGCGGTGACCTATTCAAACCTGCCGGATGAGATCGTGGTGGAGGACACAGACAGCCAGCTCCAGGTGCTCGACCAGATCCGCGGACGGGTCTCGGGATCGGCGGCGGTTTCGCTGGCCGTGATCGAGGACGGGCGGATCATCCGCCGCGTGCCGGTCTCGATCCGGGCCAAGGCGTTCGCCAACGTGGCCGTGGCCCTCCGCGACCTGCACCAGGGCGAGTTCCTCCAGCCCGGAGATATCCAGCTCGCCACGCGTGAGATCAGCGACCAGCGCTCCGAGGCGGTGACCAGCCTGGAGCAGGCCGCCGGAATGCGCCTTCGCCGCAACGTCCGCCAGGACCAGCCCCTGACAGTGGACGCGCTGGAAAACCCGCCCGTGGTGGACCGCGGCGATGAGGTGACATTGATCGTACAGTACAAGAACATCCGCATCGGCTGCCCGGGCAAGGCCTGGGAGAGCGGCGGACGCGGTGACAAGATTCTGGTCCGCAACCAGTACGGCCGCAACATGACCGGACGGGTGGTGGACTCGCGTACAGTGCTGATAACCGATGAGAGGATGGGTGAAAGATGAGAACCCAGCAGAGTACCCGGAAAAACGTTCCCCCGCGAAGCGGCGCCGAGGGCCTGCCCCGGATGGCCGCCACGCTTATGCTCGTGGCGCTGACCCTGTGCCTGAGCGCAGTGCGCCTGGCCGCGCAGATGGAGTTCCGCTCGGATGTGGCCAGCCTGTTCACCGATGACCGCCTGTACAAAAAGGGCGACGTGGTCACTATCATCATCGACGAGCGCGTGCAGGGCGTGAACAACGCCCGCTTCCGCAGCCAGCGAGGGACCGCGACCTCGGCCAATTTCGGGGCCGGAGCGACCAAGGTTTTCGGCATGCTCAACCCGTTCAGCGGGTCAATGCAGTCGCAGAACGATTTCGACTCCCGCGTCCAGAACAACAAGACCAGCACTTTCACGGCCGAGATCGCGGCCCGGGTGGTCAAAACCGATGACCTGGGCAACCTGTACCTGGAGGGCTCCAAGGTGGTGAACATGCCGGACGAGAACCGGGTGATCGCCATCAGCGGTATCGCCCGCAGCCAGGACGTGACCGCGCAGAACACGATCAATTCCTCGCAGATCGCCGACCTTCAGGTGACCCTCAAGGGCAAGGGCGAGGCCGAGGAAATGCGCCGTCCCACTATTTTCAACCGTATCCTGGGCTGGTTCTTCTGAGTTTGCGCCGCACCCGGAGGATGGGAGAAAAAATGGTTTCCGGTTTCAGGAATAGCATCGTGGCCCGCTGCCTTCTGGCCGCCCTGGCGCTGTTAATCCTCGCCACCGCGCCGGTTTCGGCGGCGCGGATCAAGGACATCGCGCACCTTCAGGGCACGCGGGTGGAGCAGCTTATCGGCTACGGCCTGGTGGTGGGTCTCAACGGTACTGGCGACGGCCGCACGGTGTTCACCAACCGCTCCACGGCCAGCCTTCTGAGCAAGTTCGGCATCGACATCCAGGCCGGCGAGATCAACACGGCCAACGTGGCGGCGGTGATGGTGACCGCCGACCTTTCGACTTTCGACAAGCCCGGCAGCCGGATCGACGTGACCGTCAGCTCACTGGGCGAGGCCAGCAGCCTTCAGGGCGGGACGCTTCTGCGCACGCAGCTCTTCGGGCTGGACGGCAAGACCATGTACGGCGTGGCCCAGGGCTCGGTCTCAATCGGCGGGTTCAACGTGGGAAACGCCGGCGGCGGTGGAGCCGGGGCTCAGATCCAGCGCAACCACCCGGTAGTGGGGCGCGTGCCCCGCGGGGCGATGGTGCTCAGCCAGATCGAGGCCGGCTTCATGGATAACTGGCGTCTGATGCTCACCCTGGAGAACAGTGACTTCACCAGCGTAGAGCGGGTGGACAAGGCCGTGGACGACCGCTTCGGCGCCAACATCGGCCTGCCCATCGACGGGCTTTCGGTCTACGTGACCATTCCCGAGGAATACCGCGACCCCGGCCGCGTGATCGAGTTCATCTCCACGCTCGAAAACCTGGAGGTCAACCCGGACGTGGCGGCCAAGGTGGTGATCAACGAACGCACCGGCACCATCGCCATCGGCGAGGCAGTCACCGTGATGCCGGTCCAGGTGGCCCACGGCAGCCTGACAATAACTATCGGCACCGGGGCTGCGGTCAGCCAGCCGACCACTCCGTTGGGCGGCGGCTCCACCGCGATCACTCCCACTGCGCAGGTCGGGGCCGAGGAGCAGGTACGCAAGTTTATCGAGATCGGCGGCACGGCCGGCGATCTGGTCACCGCGCTCAACATCATGCAGGTGACCCCGCGGGACATAATCGCAATCTTCCAGGCCCTGAAACAGTCCGGGGCCCTGAATGCAGAACTGGTGATCATGTAGGACGGATCGTGAGCGTGGAACAGATCGGGCTGCCCGAGATCGGGACACAGAGCATCCAGGAGCGCCTGCTTCAGCAGCGGGTCGAGCGGGCCAAGAGCGCCGCCGCCAGCGGGAGCAAGGGCGACGACGCGCAGCTTAAGAAGGTCAGCCAGGACATGGAGGCCATCTTCCTGCGCATCCTGCTCGACTCGATGCAGAAAACCGTCCCCGAGAACAGTCTCATGGGCGATGAATCCACCGGCATGGACACCTGGCGCACGATGTTCAACGAGAAGATCGCCGACACGATGAGCAGCCGCAGTCCGGTGGGCCTGGCCGACATGATCTACCGTCAGCTCGTGCGCGAGCGCGACGGCAAGGTTGCGCCGGCTGAAACCGGCAAAAGTGCGGAGGTACAGGGAAGTTCCTCCGCACCGGCCGCTCCGGCCCCGGAGGCCCAGTCCACGACCAAGGCCAAAAGTACGGCGGAGGGAAAAGTGGGCGGCCTCAGCTCTCTGATCCAGCAGGCGGCCGAGCGCAACGGGATCGACCCGGCGCTCGTCTCGGCGGTGATCCTCCAGGAATCGGGAGGCGACCCCGGGGCGGTCAGCCCGGCCGGAGCGCAGGGACTGATGCAGCTCATGCCCTCGACCGCGGACAGCCTGGGAGTGAGCGACCCGCTCGATCCGCAGCAGAACCTGGAGGCCGGTACGCGTTACCTCCGTCAGATGCTGGAGCGTTTCGGAGGGGACGAGAAGCTGGCCCTGGCCGCCTACAATGCCGGCCCGGGCGCAGTGGAGCGCTACGGCGGCGTGCCCCCCTACCGCGAGACCCGTAACTATGTCAAGAACGTGCTGTCCCTGCGGGGACGGATCAGTACAACGCCGGAGACCTGAGCATGCTGGCCCAAGCTGACAGCCTGACGGTTAACACCCTCTACGGGGAACTCCTGGCGGTGCTGGGTGACCTGGCTGCCCAGATGGATGAACTCTATGCCGCCCTGCGCGACCAGCAGCGGGCCGTGGTGAGCCGCGACCTGCACGGACTGGGCGCTGCGGTGCACGGCCAGGGCCGTCTGTTGCGGGGCATACACAAGCTGGAGGAAAACAGGCGCGAGCTCTGCTGCCGGATAAGCGGAATGGGCGACCCCCCGCCGGTAGGCATTCTGGCAGAGGGTTTCGGTGAGCCGCGGCGCACTCAGCTCAAGGAAGCCGCCCGGCGCGTGCGCGAGAGCGCGGGCCGCGTGGAGAGCCTCAAGAGTCAGAACTCTTTCCTGCTGGAAAAAGCGCGTTCCCTGGTCAGCGGCCAGCTCCAGCTTATGCTGGAACTGACACGGATCAACCGGAACGTGTACGAGGAAAGCGGTAAGAAAAACCGTCAGGCGAACATGGTGAAAGTTTTCGACAAGAAAATCTGAGTGCTGCTCCCGGCCAGGCCGGGGATGAGGTTCCAGGATGCCGACGATCAACAATGCGATGTATATCGGCCTGAGCGGGCTGAAGGCCAGTCAGATGGGCCTGAATGTCACCGGCCAGAACATCGCCAACGTGAACACCGAGGGCTACACCCGGCAGAAAATCGTCCTGGAAGCCAACCGTCCCATCATCATCAACAAGGGCGTGTTCGGCACCGGCGTGAACCTGGCCGAGGTGTCACGCACCCGGGATGCGTTCATCGACCGTCAGTTCCGTGACGAGAACGCCCTGAAAGGCAACCTGGACAAGCAGGCCCAGTCGCTCGACCTGATCGAGGGCGTGATCAACGAGCCCTCCGACACCGGGCTGAGCAACGCGATCAAGAACTTCTTCAACAGTCTGCAGGACCTGTCCACCAACCCGGAAAGCAGCTCGGTGCGCACCACGGTGCGCGAGCAGGGACGGGCCCTGGCCCGGATGTTCAACCAGGTGCGTTCGCAACTGGACAAGATAAAAGACAACAAAAACTTCGAGATCATCGACGATGTGTCCGAGGTCAACTCGATCCTCGAACGCGTCGCCTCGCTCAACGTGGAAATCGGAAAGACCGAGGCCCTGGGACGCCAGGCCAACGACCTGCGCGACAGCCGCGACCTCCTGCTCGACCAGCTCTCCGGTCTGGTGGATGTCGCCACCACCGAGGACCCGAACAACGGCTCTGTGACAGTCTCGATCAACGGCCAGGCTTTCGTGGTGCAGGACCAGGTGCTCAAGCTCAAAACCGAGTCGATGAATGTGAACGGCGTGGAAAAGGTGCGTGTCCTCAACCCGACCAACAACGTGGAGATGCAGTTCAGCTCGGGCGAACTGTACGGCCTGCTCGAGGTGCGCGACCGTATCGTGCCCGGCCTCCAGGACAAGCTCGACGACCTGGCCAAATCGATCATCGACAATGTCAATGATATCCACCGTGATGGTTATGGCCTTCAGGGCAGCCGCGAAACCCCTCCGACCGGGATCAACTTCTTCGACGGGGATGACGCGGCCTCGATACAGCTCAGTTTCGACATCGAGAACGATCCGGGCAACATCGCCGCATCTTCCAACGGCGAGCCGGGCGACAACACCAACGCACTGTCCATGGCCCAGTTGCGCAACGAGCGCGTGCTGAACAACAACACTTTCACCTTCGAGGATTACCTCGGGGGCATGGTCAGCACGTTCGGCCTGGAAACTGTAAGCGTCAAGGAACGCCTGGACAACCAGGAAAAACTTACCGAGCACCTGCAAAACACCCGCGAATCACTCTCCGGGGTCAACCTGGACGAGGAACTGACCAACCTGGTCGTGTTCCAGAAAGCGTTCGGGGCCAATGCGCGGGTGCTCACCACGGTCAGTGACATGATGGATATAGTGGTCAACCTCGGCAAGTATTGATAATCCCCAGCGGGGAGTAAAGGAGGCGTAAGGCTTGAGCGGCCGGGGGACTCCGGCCGGGAACCGACAAGAAATTAACTGCCGATCCTCTCATATCAAGGATGATACATGCTTATTCTGACAAGGAAGTTGGGAGAGAGCATCGCGATCGGTGATGACATCCGGGTGACGCTGATCGAGATCCAGGGCCGACAGGTCAAGATCGGGGTGGCGGCGCCCAAGGATGTCCCGATACACCGTCTCGAGATTTACGAGAAAATACAGGGCGAGAACCTGAGGGCCAGCCTGGCCTCGGATTTCGACCTCGACCGGCTGGCGCAGCTTATGCATGCCGGGCTTGAGCGCAGTTCAACTGGTTCGCACGCAGGCTGAAAAGCAGATTCAGGGCGGATGATATGAGCTTTCGGGTGACACAGACCCTGCTGAACAACACGATAATGAGCAACCTGAACCGCAGCGTCGAAAAGCTGATGGACATCCAGTCCAAGCTTTCGAGCGGCAAGAGGCTGACCAGTCCCTCCGATGATCCGGTGGGGACCGCCTCGGCCATCCGTCTGCGCGCCGGGCTATCCGAAACCCAGCAGTTGCTGCGCAACATCGATCAGGGCGAGACCCAGCTCAACACGACCGACAACGTGCTCAACGACATGAACAAGCTCCTTCTGCGCGCCCAGGAACTGGCGATCGGCCAGGCCAACGTCACGGCCGACGCCAACACCCGGACTGCTGTGTCGAAGGAAATCAACGCCCTGCTCAACCAGTTTGTCGATCTGCTCAACACCCGTATCGGCAACCGTTACATTTTTGCCGGCAACCGTACCCTGGCCACGCCTTTCCTCCAGACCGACAACGGAGTCAGCTACACCGGCGACTCGGGCGAGATGGAGATCGAGATCGAGAGCGGCACCACGCTGAGCACCAACATCCCCGGCTCGCTGCTGCTGCCCACCGCGGTGGATAACCTGGGCGGCCACGCCAACCTGAACGCCTATGTCGAGCGCTCGATTTCCCTGGACCAGCGCAAGCTTACCGAGCTGAACAACGGCTCGGGCGTGGACAAAGGCTTCATCAAGGTCAGCACCCGGGGCGGCCAGGTCTCAACCGTGGACCTGCGGGATGTCACCACTCTGGGGGATGCGGCTTTCAAGATCAACAGCGCCGTGGACCAGAACGGGCGCAAGCTGGCGATCAGCGTGACAGTGGATGAGAACACGCAATCCCTGATCATTAATGACACCACCTCGCCCAACGACTTCCAGCCGGGGGCCAAGCTCAAGATCGAGGAATACGGCACCGGCCAGGTGGCCCGCCAGCTGGGGATCAAGGGCGAGGACACGGACGGTGACGGAACGCTCAACGGGCGCGACCTCAATCCCCTCGACCTGACCACCCGCCTGGAAGACCTTCACCTGGGCGCCGGCGTAGAGCTGGGCCGGGTCAAGCTGACCGACCGGGCCGGCAACACGACCGTTATCGACCTGTCGGGAGCCGAGACCCTGGCGGATGTCCGCCAGATCATCAACCAGTCCGGCACCAATCTGCGCGCCGATATAAACACCGGCGGCAACGGCATCCTGATCCAGGACGGCAGCCCGGTGGGAAGCCGCGGGCCGATCATGATCGAGGAAAGCGGCGAGAGCACACATACCGCCCGTGACCTGGGGCTTCTCACTCCGGTCGGCGGCGTTTTCGAGAGTACTTTCATCGGTGAGGCACTCGATCCGCAGATCACCGCCGACACCCCACTGTCGCTGCTCAGCCGCGGCCAGGGGCTGAATCTGGAAAACATCGTGGTTGAGAACGGTCCGCGCAAAGGCACGATCGACCTGACCCGCGTCTCCACCGTGGGCGGTCTGATCAAGGCCCTGAACGAGTCGGGTCTCGACCTGAAAGCCCGTATCAACGACCTGGGCACCGGGGTTGAGGTGACCAGCACCGTGGGCGGTCGCACTCTGAAAATCTCGAACGGCCAGGGGAATTTCACTGCCAACCTGCTGGGCCTCGAGGGCAGCCGGGACGTGCTGGTCGACCCGGTCACACCGTTGGGTGACAGCACCGACCTTCTTGCGGCCATAGACGGGGAGACGCGGCTCAAGGACCTTAACGGCGGTGACGGCGTTGCGAACGGCCTCATCCGTATCACCGACTCGCTGGGCAATTCGATCAACATCGATATCAGCCACGTCAATTCTATCCAGGGCGTGGTCAACCTGATCAACAGCCACGGCGCTCAGGGTGATAAATCGGTCAACGTGATAGCGCGCATCTCGGACGATCAGCGCAGCCTGACCCTGATCGACATGAACACCGCCAACACGGCGATCAGCCAGGTGACCGAAAACGGAAATCTCACCTCCGACTTCGGCGACATGCAGGTCGGCCAAGCCCTGGTGGTGAACGCGTTCAGCACCGGCGGCGGCAACCTGTTCGCCCGCAGCGCCGACCTGGTCACCAAGCCGCTCGAGGGTGAATCGGTCCTGAGTGGAGTGATCGAGACAGTCAACAAGGACACAAACGAAGTCTACATGCGCACTCTGGACGGCCAGCTCCGCAAGGTGGTCTCGCTCCAGCCGGTGCAGAACCTGTTCAGCGGGCAGTCCATTTACATGAACGGCAGCGAGCTGGTGACCGGTGAATTCCAGGCCCGCTCGCTCGATCTGGTCACCGATGCCGGCGAGGATGAGCAGCAGTTGACCGGGGTGATCGAATCGATCGACAGCGACAACAACAAGGTCAGTGTGCGGCTGTCGGACGGCAGCCTCAAGACCGTGAGTTTTATCACCCAGCGCGGCCTGCTCAAGGTTGAGGACATCGCAGGCGGCAGTTCGGCCAGGGACTTGGGAATCAACGGGATGAGCGTGGTCGGCAGCGACCGGATAGTCGGACAGTCTATCGATCCGGTGATCCGCGAGACCACCAAGCTGAGCCTTCTGCAGGGCGGAACCTTTGTCGCGGGCAAGATCAGTATCTCCAACGGCGATAAGACGGCTGTGATCGACCTGAGCAACGCCGAGACCGTGGGCGATCTTCTGACCCTGCTCAACTCCTCTCTGGTGAATGTGGTGGCCTCGGTCAACAAATCCGGCACCGGCATCTCAATCGAGAGCCGGGTCAAGGGCACCACCCTGACCGTGAATAACATCGCGCTGACCAACCCGGACGGTACGAACCGGACCAACACGGATGGCACGACGGTGTTCGACACCACCGCCACCCTGCTGGGTATCAACGGCTCGGCCGACATTCTGGGCAACATGTACTACCTGCGCAGCGCTCTGGACAGCAACAGCCAGGAGGATGTCCAGCGGACCCTGACCAATTTCACCGAGGCCCTGAGCCGTATCCTGAACCAGCGCACCACCACTGGCGCGCGCTCTAACCAGATGAGCACCACCAGCGACCGCGGCCAGGACACGAACCTTCGCAACACGGAAATCCTTTCCGGCATCGAGGACCTGGACGTGGTTGAAGCGGTCAGCCAACTGGCCGCCCAGGAAAACGCATACAACGCGGCCCTGTCCGCCGCCAGCCGCATAATTCTGCCGTCGCTGCTCGACTACCTGTAGAGCCAGAGGCGGTATAGCAAGGGAAATGAGCCGTAATAACTTGTCTCATACATGGAGGGTGCCTTGAAAATCAACACTACCAGATTCGGGACCTTGACGGTCGACGAGAAGGAGATCATCTTCTTCCCGGAAGGTCTGCTCGGGTTCGCCAACTGCAAGAAGTTCTTCATCTACAACAACCAGAAGAACCTGCCGTTCTTCTGGCTGCACTCGGCGGAGGACCCCAAGCTGGCTTTCGTGATCTGCGACCCGCAGCTTTTCTTCCCGGACTACAAAGTTCCGGTGCGTAAAGAGGAGCTGTCGGTCCTGGCGGCCCGGGACCAGTCCCGGCTCATCACCTGCGTCATCATCTCGATCGTGCGGGAGCCGTTCAGCATGACAGCCAACCTGCAGGGTCCGCTGGTGATCAACAGCGAGAACTACCTGGGCAAGCAGATCGTGCTGGTTGACGGGTCGTACACCACCCGCCACCCCATCGTGCTGAAAAACCGTCAGCGCCTGATGGCCGCCGGTGCACCCGCGCCGGTGTTCCGCCCGGCCGAGATGGCCCTGGGCAACGCCCTGGTCGTTTCCTGATCCGTTTCCGGAAAAGGATCGGCGCCCGGGCGCGACCGAGCCCGGGCAGGCGTTCAGGCGGAGCCGGCACCCTCCAGGCCTGACACTTGTCCGGACACATCGTTCAGCGGGTGAATGATCCTGCATTACAAGGCCGCCTGTCATCGGGCGGCTTTCGCTTGGGTGCGGATGCGGTGAGAGAGGTTGTTGACATAGAATGAGTTCGGAGTTAAGCTTTGCCGGTAATCGAACCGGCGGGGAACCCAATGCGCAGAATCGAATTCTTCAGGCACAATATAGGGCGGCGCGAGAAACGCGATGTCTGCCGCGCCCTGGACGGCCTGTTCCTGACCACGGGAAAGCTGGTCGAGCAGTTCGAACAGCAGTTGGCCGCCTATCTCGGGGCGCCGTACACGGTCGGGGTGACCAGTTGCACCGGGGCGATGCACCTGGCGCTGCTCGCCGCCGGGGTGGGCCCGGGCGATGAGGTGATCACCACGCCGATGACTTTCTCGGCCACGGCCCTGGCCGTGATAATGGCCGGGGCGACCCCGGTGTTCGTGGACGTGGAGCCTGGCACCGGCAATCTGGACGCCTCCCGGGTCGAGGCGGCGCTCACCGGGCGCACCAAAGCCATCCTGCCGGTTCACCTGTACGGCCAGATGTGCGACATGCGCGCCCTGCGCGCCATCGCCGACCGGCATCACCTGGCCCTGATCGAGGATGCGGCCCACGCCCTGGAGGCCTCGCGCGACGGGGTCCGCGTGGGCGAGCTGGGTGATTTCGCCTGCTTCTCGTTCTACCCCACCAAGAGTATCACCTGCGGCGAGGGCGGGGCCGTGTCCGTGCACGACTCCAAAATGGCCGATCTTCTCAAGTCTCTGCGCCATCACGGCATGGACCACAGCGCCAGCGAACGCTACGGCAAGGATGACGTGGCCTACCAGATCACTCGCATGGGCTGGAAATACAACATGGACAATATCCAGGCCGCCCTTCTGCCCGGTCAGCTCGAGCGTGCCGGAAAGCTCCTGGCGCGGCGCACCCGGTTGGCCGGAATGTACCGGAAAAAACTGTCCGGCGTACCCGGACTTACGTTCATGGACTGGCTGCCCGGCTGCGTGCACAGCCACCACGTATTCACCCTGCTCGTCCCCCCGGACAAGCGCGCCCGTATGCTGGCCGGTCTCAAGGAGCGCGGCATCGGGGTCTCGATCAACTACATCCCCGTGCACCTGCAGAAATATTTCCGCGACACCTACGGTTTCAAGCCCGGTGATTTCCCCGTGGCCGAGACTATCGGGGCGAGCACGATCACCCTGCCGCTGTATCCCAAGCTGCGCAACGAGGAGCTGGACTACGTGGTCCGCGCGGTCAAGGACCTGGCCCTGGCCCTGCGCTTCGAGGGCTGAGCCCCTCTGGAGCGGATCCGGTTTTTCTTGACATTCTCTGCATTATTCAGGATAATTTCATTACCCTCCCTAAGTTTTCTGTCCGAGTGAGCCTGGCCCCATTCAGCGAGGCCGACCGCCATGACCTGTCCGCGTGCCCTCCTGTTTCTGCTTTGCCTTGTCTGCTCTGCCTGTTTTCCCGGCCCGGATTCATTGTCCGCCGCTACGGGACAACTGCTTTTGAGCCTGCACGGCGACACCACCCGTTTGTACGACCTGGAAAGCAGTCAGGTGGTGGGCCGCCTTTACGGCCTGCACTGGAGCAAAGCAACCTGGAGCCCGGACGGCTCGCTGGCCTTGCTCTTCCAGCCTGACAGCAACCGCATCCACCAGATCGACATAACCAGTTTCAGCCTGGTTCGTTCAATCGAGCCCTCGCTGTTCCTCGACCCTTATTCCAGCCCGGTGATCGAAACTGGCAAGCGCTGGGCTTTCATCTACGGTTCCGAGGTCCGAGGCGGAAAGCGCGAGCTTTTGCGTATCAGCCTGGCGGACGGTTCCATAAGCGTTGTGGACGGCCTGGCGGAGGATATCGAACTGACCGACGAGCCTCTGTATCTGCCCGAGGAAAACAAGTTGCTCATCGGGGCCACTGGTCTCGTTTTCAAGTTCGATCCGGCAAACGGGGCCTTTACCACAGTCGCCACTTTGCCTGCCTTCGTAGCACACGCCTTCCAGGCCGATCTGGCCCGGCAGCGGGTGTTCATTTTCAACGGAAAGGTCGTGAGTTTCCTCAAAGGCGAACCGTACCACCTGGAACTGGCGAAAGACTATTCGACACCCGTTGATGCGCCTTGGGGGGAAACACGCCTGGGGCTCCAATTTGAGGATATCCTGCATGTGCCGTCAAAAGGCGTCCTGGTATTCCGGAACCTGTTCTGGAACACTCAGTCCGATCTGGGCGAACTGGTCTATCTCGACACTCGCGACCGTCTGGACCCGCTCCATAACATCGACCCGAGTCAGGTTTTCCCGTTCTCCGCCGCCACCGGGACAGGACCTTTCTTTCCGGGAATCAGCGTATCGAGCGACGGCACCCGCCTCTGGATTGCCTGGCATCAGGTTTTGCCGGACGAGCCCGACTCGCCCGGCCTCATCCCGTTCGATTTCGACACACACCGGTTCCTGACGCCCATCCGCCTGACCGGTCTGGAGGAGGACGCTTACCCGGGCACGATCTCAGCCTGGAGCCCACCGACATCTTTCGGTGCGCCCATGTACGGCGACCAGGACGATAACGGCCGTATCGACACGTTCGACCTGCTCGGGCTTCTCCGTGGGCTGGCCCGCCCTGGCACCATTCAAGGATCAGAGCGCCTGGACCTGGACCACAGCGGCAGCCTGGACATCCACGACCTGATCCTCATGCTGCGCCTTCTTTCCGGCCAATAAATCCCGGCTGAAAATATCTTAGTAAACTCTTGACATTTTTATTTGTCTGGTGTATTGTTTATATGTCAACATTATTCAAAGGAGATTTATGAGTCTGGAACAGGAACTCGGTTTCCGCCGTCCCTTGAGCCACCCCGGCGGCGCGACTGTGCTGAACATAGTCCACACCGGCAGCCTGTTGGTCAAGGAGGGTGACCGGGTGTTCAAGCCACTGGGCCTGACCAACGCTTGGTTCGATATCCTGATGCTGGTGCGCTGGCAAAGCGAGAACGGTCGGATCAGCCAGAGCGAGCTGGGACGGATGCTGCTGGTCAACCGCTCCAACGTGACCGGGCTGGTGGACCGCATGGAGCGCGCCGGTCTGGTGCGCCGGGTGGCCGAGCCGGGTGACCGGCGGGTGAACCTGGTCGAGCTGACCGAGGCCGGCGGTGCGGCCCTGGACAAGGCCTACAAAGTGTACATCGAACGGATAGGGCAGGTGCTGCAGGGCTTGCAGGACAGCGACCTTCGTCACCTCATCGGCCTTCTGGAGCGGGTGCGCGAGGGTGTTAACAGTTAGGACCGAATTCCCCGCCGGTGCAGTTGGCAAGCGGGGTTTGTTAGAATTAATTTGTTTATATATTAACTTTTTATGAGTAAACTTTAAACAGGAGGCGCGGATGACAGATGAATTCAAACCCGGCCGGGTGGTCCTTCTCCACGGCCTGGGCCGCAGCCGCCTTTCGATGCGCCTGCTGGCGCGCCGTCTGGAGCGCTCCGGGTTCGAGACCCGCCTGCTTGGTTATCCCTCCCGGCGTTATCCCCTGGAGGAACTGGCCGCGCGGGTCCGCCGCGAGATGGTCCGGCTGGCTCCGGAGGACAGCGCCCCTCTGCACGTGGTCACCCACTCCCTGGGCGGGATAATTCTGCGCCATATCATGAAACAATCGCCTCTAACCTGTCTCGGACGGGCGGTGCTGCTTGCTCCGCCCAACTCCGGCAGCCAGATGGCCGACCGGCTCGCCGGTTTTATTCCGGCCCGCAGCATTTTGGGGCCAGTGTTGGGCCAACTGGTCACCGATCCAGCCCGTGGACCGCAAAGTCTGGGGCCGTCCGCTTTCGGTCCCGGGGTGATCGCCGGCAGCCTCAGCCTCACCCCGCTGTTCAACCCGCTGTTCGGCGGGCCCAACGACGGACTGGTCAGCGTGGAGAGCGCGAAAGTCGAGGGCATGGCCGATTTCCTGGTCCTGCCGCTGGCCCACGCCTTTATCATGCGCAGCCGTGAGGTGGCGCGCCAGTGCGCGCATTTCCTGGATCATGGCCGGTTCGATCATCTCCCGGCAGAAAAAGGAGGGAGGTAAAATGCAGGACTATGAATTAAAAATCCTGGCCGGACGAGTGGCTCGCCTGGAGGCCGATATGGACGAGCTGAAAGCCCGCCTGGGGATGGATTCCCCGGTGGCAGTCCCGGAGCCGGAACCCGCGGCGCTTGAACAGACCGCAAGGGTCCAGAAGGTGACGCAGACCGAGGAAGCAGCGGCGGCCGGTCCCCGGCTCCAGACCCCGGCCCGTAACGCTGGCGCCGATATAGCGCGAGGCGAGAGCTGGTTCAAATGGTCCGGTATAGCGCTGGTGCTTTTCGGTCTGGCTTTCCTTTTCAAGTACTCCATTGACAGGGGCTGGCTGGTTCCGGCGGTCCGGGTCGGTTTCGGGCTGCTCACAGGGGCGTCTCTGTCCTCGGCCGGGCTGCGGTTGTTCCCCAGGCGGCGGAATTTCGCCCAGGTCCTGACCGGCGGCGGAGTGGCTGCGCTGTTCATCACTGGGTTCGCTGCGTTTCAGCTCTACGAGCTGGTTCCGCACGCGGCGGCCTTCGCGTTCATGGTCGCGGTGGCGGCGTTCAGCTACTGGGCCTCGGCCCGTCACGCCGCCTTGAGCATGGCAGTCCTGGCGGTGGCCGGTGCGCTCGGCACGCCTTTCCTTCTGTATACCGGCAGCGGCAGCCTTTCCGGCCTGATGCTCTACACCGCCCTGGTGGTGTCCGTGGCCATGATAGACTTCTACAGGCGCGGCTGGAGCGGCCTGTTGTGGGTCAGCGTGGTGGGAGGCTGGGCGGTGCTTCTCGCCGGGCTCATCCAATCCCGCGGCTTCTCCGGCAACTGGTGGCTGGAGGGGACAGGGCTGTTTTTCTGGTTGGCTTTCTGGCTGACACCGGTAGCTCGCACGTTCAGGAAAAAGGAAGACGCTGGGGAATCCATTCTGATAAAGAACGACCTTTCCCCCCGCATCCTGACAATACTGTCACCGGGACTGGCGCTGCTCCTTACCTGGCGGGTCTTTTCCCTGCCGGCCGTGAGCCTGGGCTGGATCGCACTGGCCGGGGCCCTGCTCTACGCGGCTTTCGCGGGCGGGCTCGAACGCTTGAAACAAACGGAGTATGCCGCCTGTCACCTGGGCGTGGCGTTCGGCCTTTTCACTCTCGGCCTGTGCTGCCTTCTCCACGGGAACGCTCTTCTGCTTGCCCTGGCCCTGGAGGGCGCCGCGCTGCATTTCGTCAACGGAAAGGGCCGCTCGGTCTGGCTGGAAACGGCCGCGCACGGTCTGTTGCTGGCGGCTATGTTCTGGCTCCTCAACCGTCTGGGCGGCGGATTCGGCCAGACTGCTCACGTGACCGCCGTGCTGAATCCCCGCGCCCTCACCGACCTTGCGGTGCTGGCTGTGGGCCTGTCCGCCTCCCGGCGCCTCGACTCTTTCACAAGGATTACCTACCGCCTTTTACTGCACGGGCTTTTCATGTTCTGGCTGCTGCGGGAGCTGATTGCCCTGCCCGCGGGCCAGGCCTGGGTCTCGCTGAGCTGGGGGCTCTACGCCCTGGCCCTGATGCTGTCCGGGCTGCGGCTGGACCGCCGCGGCCTGCGCCTGACCGCATTTTTCACCCTGACGGCCCTGCTGATAAAGCTATTTGTGGTCGATCTGGCCAGTATCGAGGCCCTCTGGCGGGTGCTTCTTTTCCTGGGCTTCGGCGGGGCGTTCCTGGCCCTGGGCTACTGGTTCCGCTCGCTCTGGAAACCACTGACCGACCGTCCGCAGGGCAAGTGAATCGAACATGCCTGTGCCAGGCAGAAGGAGGACCGTATCATGCGTGAGGAAAAGATCGAAAACGAATCTCCGCAAAAACCCGCAGGGCGATTTTGGCTTTACTGGCTGTTTCTCACCGCGGCCGGATACGGTGTGGGGTTTCTGGCCGGATTTGTCCTGGGGCATCTGGGCGGGCATGTGGTCGTGGGGGCGGTGACCGGAGCCGTGATCGCAGGGTTTCAGTTTTCCCTGCTGCGTCCCTGGCTGAGCCGCCCGGTCCGCTGGGTCTGGGCAGCGATCCCTGGGCCGGCCCTGGCCGGACTGGTCTTTGACCTCGGCTTTCACATTTTCGGCCAGCGGTTTGATTTCATCCCTCTGTTGAGCGCAGCCGGGGCTATCACCGGCCTTCTGCAGGGACTTCTCTTACGCCGTGGAAAGGTCTGGGCGCTTGTCTATACGCTTGTCTCGACCGCGGCCTGGCCGCTCAGCATGTACGGTTTTGAGCAACCACTTTACCGGGGCGCGGTGGTGCTGGTGTTCCTGCGCAACGCCATTCTACCCGGCGCAACCGCCGGAGCTATCCTGGGCACTCTGACCGGCACGGCCCTGGTCCTGATACTGAGGTTCGGCAATCAGAGGCCGGAGACTAACATTGCCCGGCCCGGCGGGACGGATTAAGTTTCAGCGCAACCCGGGCCGCTTTCCCCCTGAATGCGGAGGACACCACGGACAGCCTGATTCAAATCCTGCTCGACTCGCTGGAGCGCAACGCCGGTCGCGAGATGCTGGTCGACCTGGCAGCGCCGCAGCACGCGGAGAGGGTGAGCGGCGGCTCTCTCCTGGCCGGGGCGTTCCGCACGGCGCGCCTCCTGGCGGGAATGGGGGTCGCACCGGGAGCGCGGGTGGCGCTTTCCGGGGTCAACTCGGCGCGCTGGGTGGCCGCCGCCCTGGGGGTCAGGCTGGCCGGTTGCAGCCTGGTGCCGCTGGACAGCGAGCTGAGCCAGCCCGAGCGCGAAACAATCCTGCGTTTTGTCCAGCCCGCGGCCGCGTTGGCGGACAGCCGGTTGCGCGAGCGTTTCAGCGGCCTTGTCACGCAGCTCGTGGACCTGGACCGCCTCGACCTTTCTCCCGGCGAACCTGAATTCGACCCGGCTGCACTCGCCCCGGCTCAACCTTGGGTAGTCATTTTCACCTCCGGCACCACCGGCACGCCCAAGGGTGTCATGCTGAGCGAGGCCAACCTTCTGCACCAGGTGCGCCTGTTCCTCGGCCATCCCGAGCTGATCGGCCCGTCGGACCGGGTGCTGAACCTTTTGCCCCTGCACCATGTCTACCCGTTCAGCGCGGCCACTCTCACTCCGATTGCCACCGGCTGCCCCATAGTCTACCCCCGCTCGCTGCGCGGCGAGGATATCGCCGCCGCCTGCGCCGGTGAGAGAATCTCGATCCTGGTGGTGGTGCCGCAGGTGCTGAGCGCGCTCAACCGTCGGATCCTGGAGCAGGCCGCCGCGGTCTCCCTGCCCAAACGCCTGGTGTTCAAGGCCCTCTACGGCCTGGGCGGGATCGGCATCGGACGCGGGCTGCGGCCTGGGCGTTTTCTGTTCGGCTCCGTGCACAAGCGCTTTCCGGCCCTGCGTTTCGCCGCCTGCGGCGGGGCGCGCCTGGAGCCGGAGACCCACCGAAGCCTGGCCCGCCTGGGGTTCCGGATCGTGGAGGCCTACGGCCTGAGCGAGACCGCCCCGGTGGTGAGCCTCAACAATCTGACACGGCCGGTGTTCGGCTCGGTGGGACAGGTCGCGCCGGAGGTGAACATCCGGATCGCCCGCACCGATCTTTCCCTGGATGAGGGGGAGGTGCTGGTGCAGGGTCCTAACGTGACCGTCGGCTACTGGCAGAACCCCGAGGCCACGTCGGCCGCGTTCACCGACAACGGCTGGCTGCGCACCGGCGACCTGGGGCGCCTGGATAGCCGCGGCAACCTGTTCCTCACCGGACGGAGCAAAGAGGTGCTGGTGCTGCCCTCGGGCAAGAATATCTATCCCGAGGAACTGGAAAAGGTGTATGCGCGCTCGCCCCTGGCCGAGGAGGTCTGCCTCTGTCTTACCGGCCGGCGCGGCGAGGAACGGCTGACCGCAGTGGTGGTGCCCTCGCGCGAGGAACTGGCCCGGCGGCAGAGCACCAAAGTGTTGGAGGATATCAAGTTTGACCTGGAGAACCTGGCCCGCGCCCTGCCCTCCTACCAGCGGATCACCCGGGTGCTGCTCTCGGGCGAGCCACTGCCGCGCACTCGTCTGGGAAAGCTGCGGCGCTGGGAGATCGCCGCACGCCTGGAGCGCGAAAGCCAGACCCAGGCAGATAGCGACACGGCCGACTCGGACACGGATGAGCTGCTGGAATTCGCCCGCGCCTGGCTGAAACTGACTCGCACGCCCCGCGACAGCGACAGCCTGGAGATCGACCTCGGTCTGGATTCACTGTCGCGCCTGGAGTTCCTCTCCGCGTTCGAGCGGCGGTTCGGCCTCAGCCTGAGCGAGAGCGCGGCTGTCACCGCGGTCAGCCTGGGCGACCTTCGCCCCTGGCTGGAGAAGGCTGCCGACGGCTCTGGATCCTCCGGCGCAAGTCAGCCCCGGGCTGTCAAAACACTGGACCAGATCGCAGACCCGGGCCGAGGCCTGTTCGGACAGGCCTTGCGCGCTTTCGGCTGGCTCGTCCTGCGCGCGTCCAGCCGGCTGCTGTTCCGGGCCGAAATCCAGGGCCTGGAGAACATTCCCGCCCCGCCCTACATCCTGGCCCCCAACCATGTCTCCTACCTGGACTGGGTCGTACTGTACGCTCTGCTGCCACGGCGGATAGCGCGGGCGGTCTATACCGTGGGGGTGACCGACGTCCTGGACCGTTTACCGCTCTCGGCGCTTTGCTACCACGGGCGGGTGATCAAGACCGGCACCCTCGCCACCACCGCGCTGTCGCTGGAGCGCTCGCAGCTTGTGCTGGAACGGGGAAACCCGCTTATCATGTTCCCTGAGGGCAAGCGCTCTCTCGACAACCGCACCGATATCCCCAAGCGCGGGTTGGGGCTTCTGGCCGCGCGCACGGGCGCGCCCGTGGTCCCGGTCTATATCCACGGCGCCTGGCGCAGCCTGAGCCGGGCACACCCGGCCCTGCGGCCGGTCAAGATAAGCCTGGAGATTCTGCCGCCGCTGGAGGCCGCCCTGGGCGAGCGCGACCTCGGCCGTCACTGGCACACCCTTATGCAGGAGAGGGACCCCCTTGATTGAAAAACGGCTGCGGGTGTTGCTCTATGCCCTGTACGACTGGGGCAACTCCTCTTTCACCACCCTGGTGGTGACATTCATCTACAGCACCTATTTCACCAAGGCCATGGCCCCGGATCAGATCACAGGGACAGCGCTCTGGTCGCGGGCGGTGACCGCCACCGCGCTGATCGTGGCCCTGGCCTCGCCGCTGCTGGGCGCCTGGGCCGACCGCGGCGGGCACCGAAGGGCCCTTCTGGCCGCCAGCAGCCTGCTCTGCATCGGGGCCACCGCCGCCCTGACCTTCATCACCCCCGGCCACTGGCTGGCCGCGCTGGTGGTGTTCACCCTGGCCAATGTCGGGTTCGAGCAGGGGATGGTGTTCTACAACTCGTTCCTGCCCGACATCGCCGACCGTCACGATATCGGGCGCATCTCGGGTTGGGCCTGGGGCCTGGGCTACGCCGGGGGCCTGTGCTGCCTGGCCCTGGCCCTGGCCGGGTTCGTGACCGAGCACCCCTGGTTCGGCCTGAGCACGGAGGCGGGGTTCAATATCCGCGCCACCAACCTTCTGACCGCCGCCTGGTTCGCGCTTTTCGGCCTGCCGTTCGTGCTGTTTTTCCGCGGGCGGGTGCGGGTCGCCGGGCTGCCCCCCACTGCGGGCGCGTCCGCGCGGGGCGGACGGTTCCTGGCGACCCTGGGACGGCTGCGGCGCTACCCCCAGGCGCTGCGTTTCCTGATCGCGCGGCTGTTGTACAACGACGGGCTGATCACTATCTTCGCTTTCGGCGGGATTTACGCGGCCGGGACTTTCGGCATGACTTTCCGCGATATAATCGTGTTCGGGATCGCGCTCAACGTGGCCGCCGGGCTGGGCGCGTTCGTGTTCGGCTGGCTGGATGACCGCGTCGGGGCCAAGACCACGGTCCAGGTGAGCAACGTGGCCCTGGCCGGGGCTGTGACTCTGGCCGTGCTCACCCGCTCGCTGGCCCTGTTCTGGGTGGCGGCCCTGGCGATCGGGCTGTTCGCCGGGCCGAACCAGTCGGCCAGCCGCTCGCTTCTGGCCCGTTTCACTCCGGCCGAGCGCGAGGGCGAGTTCTTCGGGTTCTACGCCCTGTCGGGCAAGTTCACCTCGTTCCTCGGGCCGCTGTTTCTGGGGCTGGTGACCCAACTTAGCGGCAGCCAGCGCTGGGGCATGAGCACCCTGCTGCTGTTTTTCGTGGTGGGCGGTCTTCTTCTGGCCGGAGTTGATGAGGCCGCCGGGGTGCAAGCCGCCGCAGCGGTCCACTCGGATTGAGGTTTCCTGGACCTTTTTCTTCCGGAAGGCGCTGCATGTGAAAAAGCTGCTCGGACTTCTATGGACAGCTTACATAGTCCTCCTGCCGCTCAACCTGGCTTTCTGGCTGGGCGTGGAGAATGTCCTGCCGGTGGACTTTTTCGCCCCGCTGCTGCTGGCCCTGAGCGCCTGGGTCTGGCGGCGGGAGCTGACTGGACTGCTGCGACCGGACTGGCCTGTGCTGCTGTATCTGGCCCTGTTCCTTCTCACGGCCGGGGCCGCCCTGGCGGCGGACGGGTTCAGCCGGGCGCTGGCCGTGGCCGCCGCGGCGCAGGTTTACCTGACAGCCCTCTATTTCGCCTTTCGCGCGGAGTGCCTGGAGCGCGGACGACTGTTGCACTGGCTCGGCCTCTGGGCCTGGGTTTCCTCGGTCTACGCACTGGTGGGGATCGCGGGCGTGGCCCTGGGGCACCTGGGAGTCGCCACCCCTCTGGCGCGCTGGTACCCCGACCTGGGCCCCGGGGCCTGGCGCATGGTGGGCACCCTGGGCCAGAGCCCGAATTTCATTTTCAGCTACCTCAACGCCGGGTTCTTTGTCTGCCTGGGCCTCTACCTGAGCGCCCGCGCGGGCAGGCCCGCGCCGATCTCCCGCGGATGGCTCGTCGTCCTGACCACGCTTCACGCCGCGGCCCTGTTCCTCACCTACTCGCGCGGAATCCTGGGCACAGCCGCCGGGGTGCTGCTGGTGCTCTCGCTGCGCGGGGGCGCGCTGCCGCGATCGGTCCGTCTGCTGCGCGCTCTGGCTTGGGCCGGCCTCGCCGCGGCGTTCCTCTACAGCGCGGTCTTGTTCACCTACACCACGGATGCCCTGTTCACCCCCTCGCAGGCCGCCGCCGACTCGCTGCGTCTGGCCGTGGCCGCCCCGCACAAGAGCCTCTACGCCTACAAGAACGTGGTGCACCTGAGCGATGGGGCGCATTACACGCGTCTGCCCGGCGGGTTCACGTTCCTGCCCGCCCAGCACTGGTATCTGCTCACCGCCTCCTGGGAGATGTTCCGCGCTCACCCGCTGGCGGGCGTGGGGCCGGGCCTCTACCCCAAGCGGCTCGACAGTCTGCGCGACAGCGGCGCCCTGGGCATTCCAGCGGGAATGCCGGAGCTGAAACCCCACTCCACTTTCCTGGGCGCCCTGGCCGAGGGCGGATTGATTGGCTTTGCCGCGCTGGTCCTCCTGTGGGTTTTCCTTCTGCGGCGGCGGCCCGGAGGTTCCGATCCCCTGGCCCTGGTGCTCTGGTGCGGCCTGGCCGGCTGGATCGTGGTGGGCCTCAACATCGACATCCTGAATTTCCGCTGGCTCTGGCTGTATTTTGCCCTGACAATGGCGGCGTTAAGGACCGGTGAAAGCGAGGGGCCGTGAAAT
>CAYLSM010000004.1:0-49407 GCA_964386505.1 uncultured Gemmatimonadales bacterium | reverse complement strand
AACTACACAAATGTCTGTGTCAGCCGCTGCCGGTTCTGCGCTTTCTGCCGCCGTGACAACGCCACGGACGCCTATGTGCTGAGTTACGAGGAGGTAGGGAGGCGGATTGACCAGGCGCGGGCCGCCGGGGCGGTGCAGATCCTGCTGCAGGGCGGGATGAACCCGGCCCTGGACCTGGACTGGCACCTCGGCCTGCTCCGTTTCATCAAGCATGAACACCCAATCCATGTGCACGGATACTCGGCCCCGGAGATCGATTTCCTTTGCGAGCTCAGCGGAATGCCCCTGCGCATGGTGCTGGAGCGCCTGGTGGCGGCAGGCCTGGACTCGATCCCGGGAGGTGGGGCCGAGGTGCTCTCCAGCCGGGTGAGGAGGCGGGTAAGCCCGCGTAAAACAGGAGTCCGGCGCTGGCTCGAGGTGCACGAGACCGCACACCGGATGGGACTCAAAACCACGGCCACCATGGTCTACGGGCTGGGGGAGACTTTCCGCGAGCGGCTGGTTCACCTGAGGCATATCCAGAGCTTGCAGGAACGCACGGGCGGGTTCACCGCTTTCATCCCCTGGAGTTTTCAGCCCGGCAACACCGGCCTGTCCTTGGCCAAGAGCGGACCGGCGCTCTACCTGCGCACCCTGGCCATGAGCCGTATCCTGCTGGACAACGTGCCCAACCTCCAGGTCTCCTGGGTCACCCAGGGGCCGGAGGTGGCGCAACTGGCCCTTTATTACGGGGCCAACGATTTCGGCAGCACCATGATGGAGGAAAACGTTGTGCGCGCGGCCGGGTGCAGTTTCAAGGTGATGGATGAGGCCGCCATCGCCCGACTGGTGCGGGCGGCTGGCTTTGTTCCGGCGCTGCGCCACCAGGACTATAGTCTTATCCGTACTCTATGAGGAGCTTCAAGCCCATGCGCTGGTTGCCTGACAACATTCAAGTCCCGCCGGATTTCAGCGGTTTCGCCGTTCTCGGCGGCAGTGGGGCCTACAGCCTGGGCCTGGAGGAAAGCGGCCTGGGTCCGCCGGTGGGCAAGGATCTCTGCCTGGAGACCCCCTTCGGCGCAGCGGCGGATATCTCTTTCCTCCATCCGCAAGGTGGCGCTGGCTGCTACGCGTTCATGTCCCGTCACGGGCGCCGCGGCTACAGTATCACCGCCTCTGAGGTCAACTACCGGGCCAATGTCTGGGCGCTCAAGCTGATCGGCGCCACGCGGATATTCGCCTGGAGCGGCCCCGGCGCGGTGGACACCCGTTTTTCTCCCGGTGATTATGTACTGCCGGATGACCTGATCGACCTGACCCGTAGCCGCGAGAGCACCTTTTTCAAGGGTACGGGCCTGGGTTTCATCCGTCAGAACCCGGTGTTCTGCCCTCGGATGCGGCCTGTTCTGGCCGAGGCGGCCCGCACAACAGGACGGACAGTGCACGAGGGCGCTGTGTATGCGGTCACCGAGGGCCCGCGCCTGGAAACCCCGGCCGAGGTAAGGATGATCTCCCGCCTGGGTGGTGAACTGGTGGGGATGACCCTGGCCCCGGAATGTTTCCTGGCCCGTGAGCTTGAGCTCTGCTACCATCCGGTCTGCTACGTGACCAACTGGGCCGAGGGCGTGCGCGAGTTGCCCTATCGCGAGGGTGAGCTTTTCGAGGGTATGCTGGAGCCGGAACTGAAAAGCGAGGTCGAGGCGGCGGTGGCTGGGTTCGCGTTGATTGTACGGCATGCGGCGTTGGCTTTCGAGCGCCTGGCCGGGCAGAGTCGCGAGTGCCCCTGTTCGCGCTCCATGCTGCGCTACCGCAAGGCCGGGCGCATCTCCACCGACTGGGAGGGCTGGATCCGTCCGCCGGAATAAGTTGACATCCGCGACTGAATGCGAGACAATTTAATATTACATATTTTCAAAGGGTTCGTGACTCAGAAAGGAAATACAATGCCGAGCAAAGTGCTGATCCTGATGGGCAGCGATTCGGATCGCGAGGTGATGGCCAAGGCAGAGGCCGTGTTGAGCGAGGCGGGAGTGCAGTGGGAAACCCATGTCTCGAGCGCGCACCGTGCTCCGGACGCCACGCGTGAGCTGGTGCAGACCGCCGCGGACAAGGGTTTCCGGGTGATAATCGCCGGGGCCGGCCTGGCGGCGGCGCTGCCTGGTTTCTGCGCCTCGTTCACCCGCCTGCCGGTGATCGGCGTTCCGCTGGCCTCCGGCCCTCTGGCCGGGATGGATGCCCTGCTCTCGATCTCGCAGATGCCTCCGGGGGTGCCGGTGGCCACTGTGGGGATCAACAACTCGAAAAACGCCGCACACCTGGCCGTGAGAATTCTGGAGCTCCCGCGTGGTTGAGCGTTTTCTGCTTCTGGAGGGAGGCTCGTTCCCTGCGGAGTGGGTGGACCTGGCCGCGGAGAAACTGGAGCAGGGCGCGGTGGTGGTCCATCCGACCGAAACGGTGCATGGTTTCGGCTGCCGCTGGGACAGCCGCACGGCCCAGGAGCGGATCGAGCGGCTTAAAGGACGGGAGCCGGGCAAGGCCATGCTGCTGCTTGTTCCTGGAGTTGAATGGGTCGAGCGCCTGACCGAGGAAATTTCGGCTGAAGCCGAGGTCTTGATGCGGGCATTCTGGCCCGGACCGCTGACTCTGGTGTTCGAAACCTCGGGGGCGTCCCGCGAGCGCTGCCCCTGGCTGGGTGAAACAGTGGCCCTGCGCCGCAGCCCGCACCCGTTCACCAGGCAAGTGGTGGAGCGGCTGGGGTTGCCGATAGTCTCGACCAGCCTCAACCGCTCCGGGCAGCCGATACCGTCCGACCCGATCCGTTTCCTGACCGAGTCGCTGCCAGCCGAGCTGGGTAATGGAATCAAGACGGTGGAATTGGCGGTGATAGACCGGAGGCTGGCAGACGCTGAAAGGCCGGGTCTGCCCTCCAGCCTGGTCCGGCCGGAGAGCGGCGGATTCGAGCTTTTACGCTGCGGCGCGGTCAGCGCTGAGGAGATTTCAAGACGCACGGGACTCGAACTCAGAACGAGGCGTGGATGAGCAACACGGAAAAAGAACCGGAAGAGCGCAAGACCGCGTCGAAAAAGAAAGTCCTGTTCGTCTGCACGGGCAACACCTGCCGCAGCCCCCTGGCCGAGGCGGCCATGAAAGCGAAGATCAACGGGACACCCCTGGCCGGGTTGATCGAGGTGTCCTCCGCCGGCCTGCTCGCCTCAAACGGGCAACTGGCCAGCGGCATGTCGATTGAGGTGGCGCGCTCACACCAGCTCGATCTGGAGGCCCACCGCAGCCGACCGCTGACTCGCGAACTCGTGGCCGAGTCCGATCTGGTTCTGGTGATGCAGAACCTGCATCGGGTTATGCTGTTGAAGGATCCCGCATTCTCCGCCAAACAGGTCCGGTTGCTGGGAGAATACAGCGCGGCCAAGACAGGTCAGGCCGATATCGGCGATCCGTTCGGCGGCGATAGGCAGACCTATGAGGAATGCTTCGACACCATCCGCCAGGCGGTGGACGGGCTGTTCGAAAAGCTGTTGGCCGATCTGCATATAGAGGGTAGTGGCGAGGAGGAAAAGCCCGGAGGTAGTGTTTTAAATTGACTTGAACTCGTAAGGTGTATACATTAAAGCCTGATATGCATGTTCCATGAAAGCTGATGCAATCACGGGATGGACAAGTTCGTTTGCATCAGTCTCCATCTGACCGGACCCGGCATTTCAAACTCCTTTTTTGATAAGAAGGAGATTTAACCCTCCCAGTGAAAAAGAACCATCTGACCATCATTTTCATGAAAGACACCCGGCAGCCAGTCACGCTCGAAGTGTCGATCAAGCTCTTGATCCTCATAGTGGTGCTTCTACTGGGGAGCGCATCGACGTATGCTTTTTTCATCCGCGGCTACCTGACCCTGAACAGCGACAACCAGAAGCTCGAACTGATCATCCGCTCCTTGAAAACCGATATCGGCCGTCTCCAGAGCACAATCAACCGCATGAAAACCGAGGACGATCAGACGGCGTCGAGCGTGCAGCCAGCACCATCGGCAGCAATGCCAGAGTCCCAGGAAGTCCAGTCGGATGAAAACGTTACATCAGCTCCCGAGAGCATCGCGATCGAGAACCTGAACCTCAACTACGATTCGGTGACCGGACAGGCGGATTATTATTTCATTCTGCACAAAATCGCCGAGGATGAGGAAGTGGCGCGGGGCTACCTGTTCCTGGCGCTGAAAGACTCGAAAACCGGCGAGGTGCGGGCCTCTTTCCCGGATACTGAATACCGCACCGGAAAGCCGGTAGATTTCCACCGCGGGGACCGTTTCGCCATCCGCCGCTTCAAGGAGTACAAGGGAGTGCTTCAGTTTTCCAACCCTCCGGATATCCTGGAGGTTAAGGTTTATTCAGACATGGGCGATCTTCTGCTGAATTTCAGAAGAAGAATTCAGAAATAAAAGTTCAGGCGGTAAAAACGTGTGAGGTAAAATGTTCAGCAAAAAGAACAAAATAGTCATCGACAGCATCAGCAGTGTCCTGGGAGAATCTACCCGGCTGGATGGCAAGCTGGTGTTTTCGGGGACCATGCGAATCGATGGGGCGGTGCAGGGCGAGATCGTCGCAGATCAGCAGAAAGGGGCGCACAGCACGCTGATTATCGGGGAAAAAGCCCGGATCGATGGTGATATCCATGTGGATACAGTGATCAACAGCGGCAAGATCTACGGCAACGTGACCGCATCCCACCGGCTGGCGATCCACGACCCAGGCCTTCTTATAGGCGATGTCCAGACAGCCGAGATCACTGTCGAGGATGGAGTTCTGTTTAACGGCCGGTGCAATATGGTGCGCCGCTGAGCCAATTCACACCGGCAGCCGTGAAAGGGCTGGCCACTGGAATCAGCGGCCCGGACCGACTGTCCAGAAAGGGGAAATTCTATGTCCAGAAATCATCATGTCCGCACGTTCTGTTTGATCGGCCTGTTAGCCCTTATCGCCGGCTGCATGAGTGCGCCGCATAAAGAGAAGCTGTCCGAGGTAGAGCAACTTTACCAGCAGGGCCAGTATCAGAATGCGATGAGCGTGGCGCGCTACAACATCAACAACCATGAGAACGAGCCAGCCTCGATAGTGGTGGTCTGGAAGGTTCAGGTGCTGCAGGGCACCCAGAGTGTCGAGTACGTGCAGGCCCTTTACAACGAGGCCCAGTCGCGAGTCAAGGAGTTTGGTCCCTCGTTGGTGCCCTTCCTCTGCCGCGGCCTGCAGGAGGACCCCTACAACACTGTCCGCCTGTTCTGCATGTATGCACTTTCCGAGTTTGATGATACCACTGCCACCCGTTGCATCTCCCAGGTGCTCGATCCCACCTACACCCTGGGGACCAAACCCAGCGATGTGACCCTCGAATTCCTGCAGTCCGAGGCGGCGATGGTCATGGGAGCACGCAAGTACACGGCGGCGTTCGACGGGATCGCGAAACTGGCCGAGAGCAAGAGCCTCGACACACAGAACAAGGTAGCCCAAGCCCTGGGTATGCTGGGCGATCAGCGGGGTCTGCCTGTGCTCGAAGCGCTGAAGAAGAATATCCCGCCCACGCGCGAGGGCAAGTTCCTGGAGGAGATGGCCGATTCCTCGATTGCAAGGCTCCAGCGCGGCCAGTGAACGGGTAGGAATCGCAGGCTGAAAAGTGAAGGGGCACGGTGCGCCGTGCCCCTTTTTTATTCCGAGATGCGCAGAATATGCGCGCCCAGGCGAGTGAGTTTGGCTTCCAGGTTCTCGTAGCCGCGGTCCAGGTGGTAGATACGGCTGATCTCGCCGCCTCCCTCGGCCACCAGGGCCGCCAGCACCAGCGCGGCGCTGGCCCGCAGGTCGGAGGCCATGACCGGGGCGTGGCTGAGCGCGGTGGGTCCCTGGATAATCACCTCCTGGCCGGTCACTTCCATGCGCGCCCCCAGGCGCGCCAGTTCGGGCACATGCAGGAACCGGTTCTCAAAAATTGTCTCGCAGATACTGCTCGCTCCGTTGGCCTGGGTGGCCAGGGCGCAGGACTGAGCCTGCATGTCGGTGGGGAAACCGGGGTAGGGGGCGGTGCAGATGTCAAAGGGCCGCAGTTCGCCGGAGCGAGTCACGCGCAGGCTGCTTAGGCCGCGCTCCAGGCTGGCACCGGCCGCCATGAGCAGGTCCAGCACCGTCTCCATCTGGCCGGGAGCGCATTCCTCGATCAGGATATCGCCGCCGGTGATTGCCGCGGCCACGGCAAAAGTGCCGGCCTCGATACGGTCCGGGATCACCCGGTGCGCGGCGCCGCCAAGTGAACTCACGCCCTCTATTCTTATCTCGTTCTCACCCGCTCCGCTCACCCGCGCGCCCATCTTGTTCAGAAGCTCGGCCATGTCGCCGATCTCAGGCTCGCGGGCGGCATTCTCGATCACTGTCACTCCGCGGGCCAAGCTGGCGGCCATCATTACGTTGATCGTTGCCCCCACGCTGGAGCCGCGCGGGCCGCTAAGGTCCACCCGGGAGCCCTGGAGACCGCCCTCGGCGTGGGCGTGAATGTAACCGCGAGAGGTATCGATCGACGCACCCAGGGCGGCCAGGCCCTTGAGGTGCAGGTCCATGGCCCGCTGGCCGATAGCGCAGCCGCCGGGAAGGCTTACCTCGGCCTTGCCTTTACGCGCCACCAGGGGCCCCAGCACATAGTAGGAGGCGCGCATGCGTCGCACCAGGTCATAGGGCGCTGTGAACCCCTCGGCCGCGGAGGCGTCCAGGTGCATCCAGCCGGGCTTGCGCTCCACTTTAACACCCAGGTTCTGCAGCACCTGGGCCATGGTGCGCACATCCATCAGGTCGGGTACGTTGCTCAGCTCCAACGGGCTGTCGGTGAGCAATGTCGCGGCCATGAGCGGCAGGCAGGAATTCTTGGCACCGCCGGTGCGGACCACGCCGCGCAGAGGGGGGGATTTCTCGATAACGAACTTGTCCATGCAGGGAACCTTTCAGTGTTCAGTCATTCAACCGTCGGGACGTGATAAACCGTTCCCGCCCGGAAAGATCGCGGTGGAACTCAGGAGCATCCAGCTTGCCGTCCCGGGCGGCGAAAATCCGCGCCAGGGATTCATGCTGACATTCCCCTGTCTCGATTGCCAGGAATCCGCCGGGCCGCAGGCAGTCCACAACCTGGGCCAGCAAACGTTCGATCACCGCCGTACCGTCCGAACCGCCGCCGTCCAGGGCCAGTTGCGGCTCGTACAGGCGCACCTCATCCGGCAGGGAGAGCATCTCGGCCGGGCTGACATAAGGCGGGTTGGAAACAATGATATCGAAAACAGGCCGCACGGCGAACGCGCTCAAGAGGTCAGCGCGACAGAAAGAGACCGCTCCAGTGCCCGCGGGCAGGGCTTGTGCGTTGCGCACGGCCCAGGCCAGGGCCTCGGCTGAAAGATCGCTCAGCACGTACCGCGCGGATGGGTGTTCCACGGCCAGGGCCAGGCCCACCGCACCGCTGCCGCAGCAAAGGTCGAGCACGCAGGGCAGGGTAGGGGGCGCACTCTCCCCTGTCTTGGCTTTCAGTTCCTCCAGCACCAGGTCAACCAGAAGCTCTGTCTCGGGACGGGGCACCAGCACTCCGGGGCCGGTGGCCAGGTCCAGGTGACGGAACTCCGTGTGGCCGGTGATGTACTGCAGCGGCTCGTGCGCCGCCCGACGCCGCAATAGCGCCCGGCAGCGCTCCAGTTCGTCATCGGTAAGCGGGCGCTCGTGGTTCAGGTAGAGGCCCAGACGGTCCAGGCCCAGCACGGCGCAGAGGATCAGCTCGGCACTGCGGCGCGCTCCGGGCACGCCGTGCTCCTCGAGGTGCGCCTGGCAGAGGCGGAGTATTTCAATCAATTTCTTCAGTGTTGCATCTCAATGAAATTAAATGTGTTCCGGGATAATCTTGAGGTTATGTGTCAAGTTTGAAACAGCCCCGATTTCCAGTTGTGACAATATATAACTTAAGTCTGCGCCGGGCAATCCGCCCGAGCGACCGCGCCCGTTTCCTTTGACTTGCGGGGATGAGTTTATTAAAATTGAAGCCTTATCAAGTGCT
Source organism: uncultured Gemmatimonadales bacterium (assembly GCA_964386505.1). GTDB lineage: Bacteria > Gemmatimonadota > Glassbacteria > GWA2-58-10 > GWA2-58-10 > JAJFUG01. The sequence continues at coordinate 41,349 of CAYLSM010000004.1, read as the reverse complement.
TGAACCTCAAGCGATACATTCATCCGGCCCCGCGGCGGGACGGAAATGATACGAACCGTTGGAAGGTGCCTGAATGGAAAAGTTCGATTTCAAAGCCGTGGAAAAGAAATGGCAGGCCTGGTGGGAAGAACAGGGTCTGCACCATGCCGACCTGAGCGATGCGGCCCGCAAGTGCTACACGCTGGTGATGTTCATCTACCCCTCAGGTGACAAGCTGCATATCGGCCACTGGTACAACTACGGGCCAACCGACACCTGGGCGCGGTTCCGCCGCATGCAGGGCTGGAACATCTTCGAGCCTATCGGCTATGATGCGTTCGGTATGCCGGCCGAGAATTACGCGATCAAGCACGGCGTGCACCCCTGGAACTCCACCAGCGACAACATCCGGTTCATCCGCGGCCAGCTCAAGGCCATCGGAGCGATGTACGACTGGTCGCGCGAGGTCAACACCAGCGCGCCCGAGTACTACAAGTGGACCCAGTGGATTTTCCTGCAGCTCTACAAGGCCGGGCTGGCCTACCGGGCCAAGGCCCCGGTCAACTGGTGCCCGAGCTGCCAGACCGTGCTGGCCAACGAGCAGGTTTTGCCCGAGGGCACCTGCGAACGCTGCGAAACCCCGGTCACGCGCAAGGATCTGGTCCAGTGGTTCTTCGGGATCACCCGCTATGCCGACCGTCTCCTGGCCGGGCTGGACAAAATAGACTGGCCGGACAAGACCAAGACAATGCAGCGCAACTGGATCGGACGCAGCGAGGGGGCCGAACTCACTTTCAGTTTCGCCGCCGATACCCCCGGCGCCGACCGTCTTGCGGAGGAGGAGCGCGATTTTAAGGTTTTCACCACCCGTCCTGATACGCTTTTCGGAGTGACCTATGTTGTTATGGCCCCGGAGCATCCGCTGGTGGAGAAAATCACGGTGCCTGAGCGCCGTGATTCCGTGGCCGAGTATGTCACCCTGGCCCGCAGCCAGAACGAAATCCAGCGTACCAGCACGGTCAAGGAGAAGACCGGCGTGTTCACCGGGGCCTATGCAATCAACCCGGCCAACGGTGAGCGGGTGCCGGTCTGGATCGCGGACTACGTGCTGGCCTCCTATGGCACCGGTATCGTGATGGCCGTGCCGGCGCATGATGAGCGCGATTTCGAGTTCGCGGGCAAGCTGGGCCTTCCGGTGCGCGAGGTGATCGCCCCGCAGGGCGGCCAGACCGGACAGAAATTGGAAACGGCCTACACCGAGCCTGGAACCATGGTCAACTCGGGCGAGTTCAACGGCCGCGAGTCCCGCTCTGGGGGCCGCGCTCTGGTGGAAAAGCTTAAAGCGGCGGGGAAGGCCGATTTCAAGGTCAACTACAAGCTGCGCGACTGGCTGATCAGCCGTCAGCGCTACTGGGGCGTGCCCATCCCGGTGGTCTACTGCGAGGAGCACGGCGAGGTGCCGGTGCCCGAGGAGCAGCTCCCGGTGCTGCTGCCATACGAGGTGGATTTCAAGAAAGCGGTCAAGGGAGTGAGCCCTCTCGCCACGAACCAGGAGTTTGTCCACACCACCTGTCCGATCTGCGGCAAGCCGGCCCGTCGCGAGATCGACACCATGGACACTTTTGTCGATTCATCATGGTATTTCCTGCGTTACCCGGACCCGTCGGACAGCACCCAGCCTTTCAACAAGGATCTGGTTTCCAAGTGGCTGCCGGTGGACCATTACGTGGGCGGAGCCGAGCACGCCGTGATGCACCTTCTGTACGCCCGTTTCGTCACCATGGTGCTCCACGACCTTGGCCACATCCCGTTCGAGGAGCCGTTCCAGCGCCTGAGCCATCAGGGCACGATCACGAACCAGGGCGCCAAGATGAGCAAGAGCCGCGGCAACGTGATCAACCCCGAAACTTTCCTGGAGCGCTACGGCGCGGACGCGTTCCGCTGCTACATCATGTTCATGGGCGACTACTCCCAGGGCGGCGACTGGGACGACACCGGGATCCAGGGCATGAACCGATTCATCGGCCGGGTCTGGCGCCTGGTGCAGCACAACGCCGGGCGTGTGCGCGGTGTTGTACCCGCGCGGACTAAGCCGTCCACCCTGGCGAGTCTGGGGCGCACCGAGCAGGACATCCTGCGAGTGATGCACAACTCGATCCGTGGCACGGGCGATGACCTGGAGCGCATGCATTTCAACACCGCGCTCAGCCGGATCATGGAACTGGTCAATGTCCTGGTGCCCTATGCCGGCGAGGAGACGGCCAACGCCGATGTGGATCTGCCGTTCCTGGCCGAGGCCCTGGACACTCTGGTCAAGCTCCTGGCTCCGTTCGCACCGCATTTCTGCGAGGAACTCTGGCAGAGCGCCCTGGGGCGCGAGGGCAGTGTGTTCCGCAGCGAGTGGCCGTCCTGGGACAAGGAAATCCTGAAAGAGGACGTGGTCACGCTGGTGGTGCAGGTCAACGGCAAGTTGCGCTCACACCTGGAGGCGCCGCGCGGGATAAGCCAGGACAAGGCTTGTGAGCTGGCCCTGGCGGATGAGAAAGTCGGCCGCTACGTGGACAGCAGTAAAATCCGGAAGATCATCTACGTGCCTGACAAGCTGCTGAATTTCGTAGTGGCTTGAACCGCGTGCCGGAAAACAGTATAATGAATTGGGCAGGGAAGCCTCCATACTGGAGATCAGTCTGGAGGCTTTTTTATTTTGTTTCAGGTTCTGAACAGCCTAAGGAGGCAAGAATGCAGTACAGGTATCTGGGCAGGCAGGGTCTGAAAGTGTCGGCCCTGGGGCTGGGATGTATGGGAATGTCGGAGTTCTACGGCAACACGGATGACGCCGAGTCGATACGCACTATCCACCGGGCTCTGGAGCTGGGCCTGGATTTCCTGGACACGGCCGACATGTACGGCGTGGGGCGCAACGAGGAACTGGTCGGGCGGGCGATCCGCGACCGCAGGGACAAAGTGGTCCTGGCAACCAAATTCGGCAATGTACGCGGGGCGGATGGCAGTTTCCTGGGCGTGAACGGCAAGCCGGAGTATGTGCGCAAGTGCTGTGAGGAGAGCCTCAAACGCCTCAAGATCGAGACAATCGACCTGTATTACCAGCACCGGGTTGACCAGAGCACACCCATCGAGGAAACTGTGGGCGCGATGGCCGAACTGGTCAAAGCCGGTAAAGTGCGCTATCTGGGGCTTTCAGAGGCCGGCCCGTCCAATATCCGCAAGGCCCAGGCCGTGCACCCGATCAGCGCCCTGCAGAGCGAATACTCGCTCTGGACCCGGGACGTGGAGGCCGAAATCCTGTCGACATGCCGCGAACTGGGGATCGGTTTCGTGGCCTACAGTCCATTGGGACGCGGGTTCCTGACCGGGAAAATCAAGGATACGCAGACCCTGGATGAGAAGGACAGCCGTCGCAGCGGGTATTTCCCACGTTTCAGCGGGGACAATTTTGAGAAAAACCTGAACATTGTCCGGGCTCTGGAGGCGATAGCCGCTGACAAGAAATGCACGCCGGCTCAGTTGGCCCTGAGCTGGCTCCTCAGCCGGGGCGAGGATATCGTGCCGATTGCCGGTACAAAACGGGTGAAATACCTGGAGGAAAACATCCAGGCGTTGAATGTCAAGCTGAGCGCAGCGGAACTGGAACGGATCGAAAAGGCGGCACCACGGAGCGCCGCTCAAGGATTGCGATACGCCGAGCACTCTATGAGGGCTATCGACAACAAGTAGGGTTCTTTCTAAATTTACGGCATATCAAGCATTAGCCGCGGCAATGAAGGGATTTGCAACGTATTGGCCCTGGTGGAGATAATTGATGCATGTCGCATAAGATATATTATGTTAACCAATGTGCATAATCATCGGTCCGGGGCTTGCTGGCCCGGGTGGTCAGCCAGCAAGCCCTCTCCCCTGAAATCAAAAGCCCCGGTCCGTGTCGCACGATCTCACGGGCCGGGGCTTTTGATTGACTTTCAGGACGATCAGAAACTGTGTACTGAATACCGGTTGCGGATTATAATGCCAAGGAACGCGAGCACTCCGAAGAAAATTATCAGAAGGCCCGCCTGCATGTAGAATTCAGATTGAAGATTCTTGGCCAGGAACATTATATAGGCAGTTGTCAGAATAAGAATGCCGCTTACCACTATAAAGGTCGCCAGTATCTTGCCTCTTTCCTGGCGTTGGTAGCTGTGGCAGAAATGACAGCGTACCGCGCGCACATCGATCTCCTCGCCGCAGAAACAGCAGCGTTTCATACCCTCGGACACTGGAATTTTTTCTAACTCACTCTGCTCGCCCCGCTTGCGGAACCAGGACAGAAATGTCCCCAGGCCATAGACCAGGAACCCGATATAGGCCATGAATATCCCGACTCGCATCAACAGGATTGTCATCTCATTGAAATTGGACAAATACCAGATGTAGCTGGCCGCACCACCCAGGATGCCACAGAGCATCATGCCTGTGCCCCAGAATTGTCCCTCGTTGATCCTGGGGCGGATATAGGACAAGCATTTCGGGCATTTGATGGCATGGTCGTTAATCTGGGAAAAGCATACCGGGCAGGCTTTCATCGACACCTCTCTGACGATTGTGTGTGGCGGCGCACAACGCGAGAAACTACATCAAGGGATCGAGATTAACTTTATATTCTATATAGATTTCAATTCTGCGATTCTTCTTGCGGTTCTCCTCGGTGTCATTCGGGAAGGCAGGCCGGAACTCGCCGTAGGAAACGACTGAGAAACGTTTCGGTTCGAGCTTGGAGTAGTTCATACCGAACTTGGCCACGTTGCGCGCCCGGGCATAGGCCAGCTCCCAGTTGGAGTTGTAGAGCCCTCCGCTGATCGGGGTGTCGTCGGTGTACCCGCAGACCCGGATGTCGTTTTCGAAGGTTTTGGCCAGCTCGAAAATCTTGGCCAGATACGGCATGCCCTGAGGACGGATCTCGGCACTCCCCTGCTCGAACAGGATCGGGGTCAGCACCCGCACCGCGATCCCGTCACTGGTGATCTTGACGCTGAGGCTTTTTTGCTCGTTCTGCGTTTCGGCAAAATCCTGTAGAGCGGAAATCGCCATGGAAAGCTCGCCCTTGTCAGCGTCGCTCACTTTCCAGACCACCGCCTGCTGCATCTCGGGCGTGGAGGAATCCTCGGTCAGGGCACCCAGCGAGCCTTTCAGAGATCCGGTGGCTTTGTTGAACTCGTTCGGGTCGGTCGAGGACATCGACACGATCAGCACAAAAAAGCACAGCAGCAGCGACATCAGATCACTGTACGTACATAGCCAGGGTGGCGCACCTTCCGGGCATTCGCATTCTTCTTTGGCCATCGTTCCTATCCCTGCCTGAAAACATTGCGGACTGAATATTCAAAAGAAGGTTTTCACATTGAGTATGCAAAAACCGTGCACATGCCAAAAGAAGCACCGCGACACTTGCGATACAGGAAAATATAGCAAGGAAACAATAGCTGAACAATTGTCGGAAGACAGGTTTTTATCGAATCATTTATACTATAGGTCACTCGGCGGGTATTTGTCAATAAACCGTGGCATGGCGCTTGCCAATGGGACATTGCCGATCTATATTAATTAATCACCTCTAAGGCGGGGTTGCGGATGCCGAACATTATAATCGTCGCCGGCATTTTTGTCGTCCTCATACTGGTTGTGGCGGCATTTGTCGCCCAGCAGATGAGCAATGTCGAGAAGATGAACCTGAACCGCAAACCCAAGACCCTCAGCGACAAGCTGCGGGAAAGCGGCAGGGCTCCGATGGACACCGAGCGTTTCCGCGAGATAGTGATGTCCGGAGGCAGCCAGGAAGTCGAGCCCATCCTGGATATGCCCGGAACCGGAACCTCTTCCAGCGAATCACCGGATGACATAGATATAAGAAGCCTCGAAATGTCGGGGCACCGTATAAACCTGGAGGGCAAAGACCTTCAGACTATTTATGCCGAATACCTGTCCGCCAAGAACCTGAACCCGTTCGATGTGGAGCCGGATTTCACCCTGGGGATCGCCTACATGCGGTTCGCCCAATATGACAAAGCCCAGAACCAGTTTCAGAAAGTGATCGACTCAAAGCCGGAATTCTCGGGTATATATTATTACCTGGGAGAGTCGTTGCGTTGTAACGGGCAGTATTACGAGGCCATGAACGCCTACAAGAAATCCTGGGAAATGGATAAAAAGCTGAGTGAGAAAACCGCAGGACTATCCTGAGGCAGTATTCCGGAATTGTCCAAGCCGCACTGGGAGGATATGCTGGAATGAAACGTTTGCAGGCAATTATTTCCCCTCTGGTTGCTATGGTCGTGCTCGGGATGTCTGTTCTGTCACTGGAAGAGATGTCGGCACAGCAGGCGGACGGACCGAAAATCGAAGCCTTGCAGCCTGAATACCTTTTCGGCGCTATTTACCGCGGAACGATAGTCACGCATAAGTTCACTCTGCGTAACACGGGCAAGCAGCAGCTTGTAATCGACAACGTGCGATCGAGCTGCGGCTGCACTGTGGCTTTGGCCGATAAGAAAGAAATCGCCCCCGGCGACAGCACCTCCATTTCGGCCACTTTCGATTCGGGACGGTTTTCCGGCAAGGTGCAGAAAGAGATTTACGTGCAGTCGAACGACCCGCTCCAGCCGGTGACCAAGCTCTCCCTGGAGGGCGAGGTGCGGGTGGACCTGAGCGTCTCCCCTGCCCAGATTTATTTCTCCGGGCTCAAGGAAGGCGATCGGATCGAACGGAAAATCAACCTTATGAACACCTCCGAGATCACGATCGGGATCACAGAGGTCTCCTGCACTGTGCCGGAGGTGCGTTTCGAACTGCCCAAACTGAAACTAAAGCCCGGCGAGAACACCCAGATGCTGTTGATCGTGGATAAGGTAACGCCCGATACCAAGCTGACCGGCAACATGACCATCCATTTCACCGGCCCGCAGAAAGAGGTCTCGATCAAGCTCTATAGCCAGGCAGTGAAATAAGGGCTGCTTTCAGACCACGAAATATAAAGGCCGTTGTCCGGGCAACCGGGCAGCGGCCTTCCGTTTGTCTGTCCCTGTTTACTCGTTGCCCTTGTCCCCGCCGCGCTCCGGAGCGGCTGGCGCGGTGTTCAGGCGCTCGTAGTATTTGCGGATCAGGTTCTCGTAGCTTTCGGGATAGGCGCCGTTCCATTTCCTGAAGATGGCCTCCAGTTCCGATTGCCGGGCCGCCGGATCGAGCAGATCGGGGTTGAGTGCCGAGGGCGGCACCGGGGTGTACTCACGCGCGGTCTCGCTCTTGCGCTCGTTGTCGCTGCTGTCATTCTTCTTCAGGGCCTGCTGGGCGCTCAACATGCGGTCGAGAAGGCGCTGCTGGCGTTGAAGGGTCTCGGGAGTCACCCCCCTTTTCAGCAGTTGCTCGGCCACCTCGCGGGCCTCTTTCTCCATCCCCTCCAGAGCGTCCTTGAGCCGTCCGGTCTGCGCAGACTGGCCGGCCTGCTCGGCCATGCGGGCCAATTGTTCCTGGATCGCCTGCTGCTCGGCTGCCATCTGGCGCAGCATCTCCTGCATCTGGCCGGCCGCCGATTGCTGGGGCAGTGACAGGCCCGAGCCTGAGCCGGAGGGGTTTTGCCCCTGCTGCTGGCGCTGCTGACTGCCTCCCTGCTGCTGCATTTTCCGGTTCAACTCCTCCTGACGGCGGGAGAGTTGCTCGAGCTGTTTCATCATCCGGTCCAGCCCTACCCCGCTACTCGACTGCAGAAGGTTGTCGTGGTCCTCCATCAGGCTGAGCATACCGGCGTTGATTGCTGCCAAGGCACCCGAGGCGGCCTGCAGGGCCTGGTCCTTGTTGCGTTCCTCGGCGCCGAGCAGGCTGACCGCACTTGCGCTGCGGGCACTGGCCGCATCCACGATATCCAGCAGGCGCACGCTGATGAAGAAATTGTCCTTCGCCGACTCGACCAGCCCGGCCTGCACTTTGGCCAGTCCCTCTGAGACCTCCTGTTGAAGGCCGGCGATCTGGAGCACATCCGGATGATTGAAATCGGTTTCGTCCTGGATTGCCTCGGTCACCTCCTCCTGGTGCTCCGAAAGATAATCCAGGTTATCGAAAGCCCGGAGCATGGCCTCGGAGACCTCCTGACGCCATTTGTCTTTCAGCTCCCGGCTGTATTTATCCATACGCTCGTGCAGGGACTCCATCTTGCGGCCCGCACGGCGCTGGGACGCGGCAGCCTTGCCCGGCTGCTCGGCCTCCAGTTCCTTCTCGGTTTCAGCGTATTCCTGCTCGAACGATTCGCGTTGCTCGGGTGCGGACTCCTGTTCCAGCTTGGCTGAGAGTTCTTTACGTCCGGCCCGCTCGAAATTCTTGACTGCATTCTGCATCCGGTCGAAAACCTCGTTAGTCAGCTTTTTCATCTGCTCGAGGGCCTCGGCCGGTTCCTTGCCGGTCAGCTCGCGCTCCAGGGGGGATTGCTCTGTCTCCGGCTTGGACACTCCCGCAGCCTGGGTCGAATCCGCGCCCGCTCCTGAGATGCCGAGGCTGTCGTCAGGCGCTTTTAAGCCAGGCTGCCCGGCTTTGGAGTCAGCGGCGGCGGTCGAATCGGCGCCCTCGCCTTTCGGCTCGGTGCCGGGAGCTTTTCCGGCAGTGCTGTCGGCCAGGGCCTGACTGGCGCGGGCCAGCTCGCGCGTGCGGTTGACCAGAAAATCCATCTGCTGCTCGAGCTTCACCTTCTCCAGCACGCTGATTGTCTTGTCCAGTTTGTTCAGCAGCTTTTCCTGCGAGAATTCCAGCTTATTCATCTGCTCCGAGAGCGCCTTGCGGTCGAGTTTGTCCAGGGAGGACTGGATTTTGTCGAGCAGTTCCTTGACCTCATCGGTCGAAATTTCATCCATAAGCTGCTGTACGCGCTGGAGCTTTTCGAGCAGTTCTGGAGAGCTGGCCCCTGCGCTTTTCATGCGCTCGATGTTCTGTTTCATCTGGTCGGCGAGACGGCCCACCTGCTCGGATATCTGTTTCTGTCGCTCCAGAGCCTGGCCCAGGCGCTGCTTTTCCTGCCAGTCCATCTCGTGGCCGCGTTCCAGGGCCTCCTGCATTTTCTTGACCTGCTCCAGGGTTTTCTGGCCCTCCTGGCCCAGGTTATCCAGGCGTGAGGCAATCTGCTCCTGCTGTTTCTCGCCCTGCTTGAATATCTCCTCCAGCGAGGGGAATCTAAGCCGGAACTCCGCACTGGAGGAGGCTTTGGGTCCGCTGACCCGGTCGTTATCCCAGGCAGTCAGGCGGTAGAGAACGGATTCTCCGGGCAGAAGGTGCAGCCCGCCCAGTTCCCAGTTGAACCGCTCAAGGGCGTGGGTTGTCCCCGGGGTCGCACCGGCCGGCAGATCGAGGCTGTGTTCCTGGTCTTCCTGCACTCCGCCGGTTTTCTGCTTACGGTAGCTCAGGCGCACCCGACTCAGGCCGTAGTCATCCGCTGCCTCGTACATCAGTGCCTGAACCATTTCCTGGCTCAGGTTGGCCTCGGCCTCCGGGAAAAGAAGCACGATCCGGGGGGCCTCATCGTTCAGCACGGTTACCGGGTACTGAAGGGTGTCCGTGTTGGCCAAGCCCCAGGTGTCGGTCAGGCGCAGGCTGTAGCGGGTGTTCTGGCTGAGGACAAGCGTGTCGCAGAACTCGCGCTCCGCTGTGACAGACATACGGTGCACTGCGCCGTTCTCCAGGCTCAGCACGGCCTCGGCCAGAGGGTTGCTGGCCCGTCCGCTCAGGATAACCCGCGTGCCGCGCAGGGCTTGCACCGCCCGGTCGCGCGCGGTCTCGTACACTCCCAGGCCGGTATAGGCGGGGTATTCGTAGCGCAGTTGAAGGCCGGTGACAAAGGGGTTACTGGTCACGCTGACCCGGAAAGTGTCGGTCACAGTGCCGCCTTGCGAGACCACGTAGCTCAGGTCGCTCTCCACCGGGCCGAGGTCGGCGCGGTACTCGAACTGGTCGCGCAGGTAGGACATCTCCTGGCTGCGGCCTACCTTGCCGGCCTGCCACCAGTCCACGCGCATGCGCCCGGGACGGTGGATCGAGCCGACCGCGCGGATGCTGAGAGAGTCTCCCCGCATAAGGGTGATATTGCCAGGGGTTACTATCAGGTGGTAAGCGCGTTCACGGCGGATGAGGTCGAACGGGTCGGCCCAGGCGCGCAGGCTCTGTCCCACAGCCAGCGGACGGACAATGAACAGCCCCAGGCATAGAGCGCAGGCCGCCAGCAGAATGCGCCGTCTGTGACGAACCTGCAGGGCCCGGGGCGCGGTGACAGCCTCGAACAGGCGCCGCAGCGCCTCCGGCCCTCTTACCTGTGAGGCGGTGCGCTCCAGGGCAGCCGCGACCAGCTCAGTGGAATACAGCCCCCCGGACTGGAAAGGTCCGCCCATGAACTGCAGGGCCGATTCGAGGCCGTTGCGCAGCTCTGGGGCGGCGCGGTCGCAGAGACGGGCCACCGCCGTGTAAGAGCCGTAAGCCCTCCAGGCCCGTCCGAGTCCCAAGAGGACAATCCCGGCCAGGACCACAGCCAGTGCGGCCAGGAGCCCGAGACGCCATAAACCTGGCAGCCAGAACAGGCTGTCCAGGCCGGTCAGCAGCACCACGGCCAGTGCGGCTGCAACCAGAAGGCGCTCCCCTGTCGCGACGAGGCTCGCCCGCAACAGCCGTGCGCGGACCTGACTCAAAGCCGCGCTTATCTGCCGGGATATCGTCATGTGCTCGGATGCGGCCAAAGGGTTACTCGCGAGTCAATGCGTACATGAAAATGTTCACTCCCATGCGCAGGGCGGCCTGACGGACAGGTTCGGGGTCCTTGTGCACCTCGGGGTCCTCCCAGCCGTCACCCAGGTCGGTATTGAGGCTGTAGAACACCACCAGCCTACCGCCGGAAAAAATCCCCAGCCCCTTGGGCGGGCCCCCGTCATGCTCGTGCACCTTTGGCAGCCCGCTTGGGAAATCGAACACTGTGTGAAAAATCGGATAGTCGAACGGCACTGGCACGAAGTCCTGGTCCGGGAAGACTTTCTTCATCTCGCGCCGGAAACTGGCATCCATGCCGTAGTTATCATCCGCGTGCAGAAACCCTCCGGCCAGAAGGTACTTGCGCAGGCGGGCCACCTCATCCTCATCGAACGAGACATTCCCGTGGCCGTTCAGGTACAGGTAGGGGTAGCGGAACAGCTCGGCGCTTTTCAGGCGCACTTGTGCCTCTTGCTTGTCGACAGACAATCCGGTATACTTTCTGATCGCTGCAAGAAGATTGGGCAGCGAGGAAGGGTTGGAATACCAGTCTCCCCCACCCTCGTAGATCACACGGGCGATTGTCATCCGTGTCCCCGCGGCCCCGGGTGTGGCAACGGGCGGATTCGGCGCCTGCGCGGGCGACGGGAGCGGGAATACCAGAGCGGCAAGAAGCAGCAGAGCGATTCCCAGCCTGGATTTTGTTTTCAGCGGTCTCATATCAGAAATCTCTCTCCGGCCTTGCGAAGGGATGGAGCATGGATTCAGACCTGCGCCGCAAATTCTATCTGGTCCTCGGTCTGCTGGCCGTGTACGCAGCGGTCAGTTTCTGGGTCCCCTACAGCAAGCTCTGGGTGATGAAAGACCTGATGCAGACCCAGTCGCGGATGTTTTTCGCCTCGCAGTCAGAGGAGCAGGTGCGCTCTTTCCTCGCCGCCAAAGCCGAGGATCTGGACCTGCGGGTCCAGCCGGAAAACATCCGGGTGCAGACAATCAACGGGGAGATTATCTATATCGAGTTGAGCTGGAAGGCCCCGGTCGATATACTGTTCTTCCACACCAGCCTGGATTTCAACCCCAAGATATTCGGCCTGATCCGCGGTTTCGAGGGCGGAACGGCCTCGTCAATCGATTCACCCGACAGCGCTATCTCGTCCCTCTCCGACAGTACCGCCCGGTTCCTGCAAAGCCGCAACATGATAGGCGGCTCGATCAAGGGGTTTTTCTCCCGCTGAAAAACTTTCTCACCTCTGATACACCCCGAACCGTACTCTGTTTAAGATAGCCCTCATTTTTGTTACGTTCAAGTGCCATGCCTTCCGTTCAGGCAAAATCCCATTCCGTGTGTGGGGCGCGGTTGAGCACCAGGTAGCCATAAAGCAGGCGCGGATAGGAAAACGGCTCCAGGCCGTGGCGACGGTAAAGCGGGGTGAGGAGGCGCTGCAGGCGGGGAAGGTTGTAGAACGGCACTCCCGGAAAATAGTGGTGCTCCAGGTGATAGTTGGAGTTCAAATAGAGGAAATCCCAGAACCAGTGGCCACCAATCCAGGTGGTCCAGCCCGCCGGGTCGTCGGTCTTGATGTTGTAGTGCTGGCCCACCCGGTTGAGGGCGAAAGCGAGCGGGAAGACAAAATACACCGGCAAGGCATACGCCCGGAACCACGCCCCGGCCCCGCCCAGCCAAAAAAGAAGAACCTGGAATGTCAGGTGTCCGGCGAGCGAAACCAGACGCTCGTACCTTATCTTCTTTCTGAGGTCGGGTGGATAAGTGGCTGTTTCTCTTGCGGCTGCGCGGAAATAGATAAAGAACAGGGCCGGGGTGAAATAGAGACTTTTCACCAGCCGCGAGTTTCTCCTGGGTGACAGGTGATTGCGCTTGGGGTCGAGATCCGAGGAGCCGAGCTGAAGGTGATGGTCCAGGTGCCAGCGGGTGAACTGCGAGCTGGAAATTCCGCTCCAGAACGCGTACAGGTGGCCGAGGAAGAGTCCCAGGCGCGGGTGATGGCCGCGGAAGATCAGGTTGTGGAGCTGCTCGTGCAGAAGGACTGTGAAATTGAACACAGTCACCCCGGAGAGCAGGGCCGCCGGCGCCACCACCCAGAGAGTGCGGTAGCGCACCAGGGCCCAGGTGGCGAGACCCAGGAACACGAACTGCCGCGCCACAACCGCAAAGTGCCGCCAGGGTTCCTTGCGCTGCAAACTGGCGGTCTCGTTGTGGTCGATTGTGGCCTTTAGCTCCTCGCGCAGCTCACGCGAGGCCTCGGCCCAGAAATATTTCGGCTCGCTCATGCGGTCAATCCAAAATGATTTACATTCTCATGCCATTGGCCCACTGGCACTGTCACTGTGTCGCAACCACCTTAGTATTGATTAACGATTCAAAAGCGGCGTGTCAAGACGGCAGGCTGTTTTCAAGCGGGAAAGGGCTTTCAGTACGTGTAATTGCCCGGCGGGCAGAGGGTCACAGTTCTCCCCTGCACCGGCTCAGATCAGGTAGAGGCTGAAAAACAGCAGCACCCAGACTATGTCCACGAAATGCCAGTACCAGCTCGATGCTATCACGCTGAAATGCCGCTGCTCGTTCATCTGGCCCAGCTCCAGGCGGCCGTAGGTGAGAAGCAGGAACACGATCCCGATGCTCACGTGCAGGCCATGGAAACCGGTCAGCATGTAGAACATGGTTCCGAAAATGTTGCTCTGGGTGGTGAACTTGTCGAACGTGAGCAGCAATCCCCACTCGTAGCCCTGGTAGTTCAGAAATATCAGGCCCAGAGCGGCGGTGACAAGAAGGAATGTTTTGCAACGCAGTTTGTTGCCTTTCTCTATCGCCTTGAGGGCCAGCTCGACCGTGAAACTGGAGAACATCAGGATCAGCGTGGCGATGGCCGGGCCGTGGGTGGACAGCTCCGGGGTGCCTCAGGCGGCCAGAACGGCAGGTGAAGACGGTGGTAGTAATAGTGCGCGAACAGTCCGCCGAAAATGGCCGCCTCGGAAAGCAGAAAGTACTTGAGGAACATCAGCAGGTCTTTCTGCTGCAGGGAGACGCTTTCGCGGACCACGTCCTCGCGCTTGTCCTGGATCACCGCGTTGGCCCACCCGATCAGGCAGACCAGCGTGACCGAGGCCCCCGTGACCGCCAGCAGTTCGGCTGCAATGGGGTGTCCGGTGGACCAGGCGATCAGGGCGAACGGCAGAAAGCCCACTCCCAGCGACAGGGCGGCCGGCCAGATCGAGCGCGGCGGCAGGTGCACGTGTGCGGCGTCGGAGGTTCTCTGCGCGCCTGTTAACGGCTTGTCACTCACTTTGGAACCTCATTTCGAAAGCAGTGAATCATGCCCCCCGGCGGTCTCGGGACTCACGTTGAAAAAAGCCACCAGCACCAGCACCAGGATAACCAACCCCAAGAACAGGCCCAGACTTACGTTCCGCCTGCGGGTGGCGCTGTCCACCGCCTTGAACGCATTCATTTCTCGCTCTCCAGTTTCTGCATTACGCCCGGGTTCCAGTCCGCGGCCTTGGGGTCGCGACGGAACAGGGTGTAGTGCATGGTCAGCCGGGTGATCGAGGGGTCGAGGTCCTTGTGGATCGAAAACAGCAGCGGATGGGTGACCTCCTCGTGCGGGGCCAGGATCATGTCCTTGAAGCAGAAGCACTTGATCATGGTATACTTGTCGTTGGCCTCGGCCGGGTAGACACTGTGCACGGGACGGAAATACAGGGTATCATCGCTCAGGTTGACAAAGCGGTAATGCACCTCGTCCATGCCGCCTGGATGCATATCCGCGCGGCTTTTGTCGCTCTCGAACACGATGGGCAGGTTGTCGCTCACCGTGGTAGTGAACAGCACCTTGACCTCGCGACTGGTGTCCTCGCTCGTGGCGGCGGAGTCGACCGCGGCCTTGGCCGCCATCTCGCTGGGTTGCGAGACATTGATCCCCACGGCCGAGCAGAACAGCTTGAAGAGCGGTACGTTGGCATAACCGAACGCGAACATGCCCAGCATAACAGCCAGCAGGATTAGAAGCAGCTTGGTGTTGCGTTTCATTTAATCCTCCGTGGTTATAAAACCCGACTCACTACTCCCCTGCCCCCAATCTCTTTCTTGTCCACCCGTCTGTCAAACCGTGCCGGCATAGCGCAGAAGGCCATCCGCGATGAGGCCGGCGAACACCGCACACAGGTAGAGGATCGACCAGGCGAACAGGTTGCGGCCGCTGTAGCTGTAGCGGCGGGCCTGCCAGGCCTTGCGGCTGAGAACCGCACCGAACACCCCCGCAGCGAGCGCGAACCAGAACCAGTCCAGAAGCCAGGCCACTGCCAGGCTCACCCCGAACAGCACGACCGCATAGATGAATATCTGATTCAGAGTGTGCCTCTCCCCGCGCACCACCGGCAGCATCGGCAACCCGGCGGCACGGTAATCCTCGACCAGGCAGAGCGCCAGGGCCCAGAAATGCGGCGGGGTCCAGAGAAAGATTACAAGGCTCATCGCCAGCGGCGCGGCCGTGACCTGTCCCGCCACCGCGGCCCAGGCGATCACCGGCGCCATTGCACCAGCCGCCCCGCCGATCACGATATTGAGCGGGGTGCGCGGTTTGAGGTAGAGGGTGTAGAAAAGCCCGTAGAACAGCACCGTGCCCAAGGCCAGAGCTGCGCTCAGAATGTTGAACTCCAGGGCGAAAAGGCCCACCCCGGCTAAGCCGATAGCCACGGCGAATGCCAGAGCCCGCCCGGGACTGATCCGCCCCGCGGGCAGCGGCCGGCGGTCCCGGGTGCGGCTCATCAGGCCGTCGATCCGGCGCTCGAAATACTGGTTAAGCGCGTTGGCCGAGCCGCTCACCAGATAAAGGCCCAGCATCACCAGGGCGAACCCGCGCAGGTTCTCCAGGGAACCGCCCTCCACAACCAGGGCCGCCGCCCCGGTCAACAGTACCAGCAGCATTATCCGCGGCTTGGTCAGAAGGAAATAGTCATACAGTTTCAGGCGCATGGTTTCTCAGTTCGAAGTTGATCAGCACAAGCAACATGAAAAGCACGGCTGCCACGGTCAGGTGCAGCACACCAAGGTGCGCGGGCACGGCCAGCAGCAGGGTGATCACGCCCAGGGCCAACTGCAGCATGACCAGGGCGGCCAGGGCGCGCAGTCCCAGCCGGCATCGTCCGCTCACCCTGAACCTGATCAGCGAGAAAACCAGCCAGACCGAACCCGCCGCCGCGACAAAGGCCCACCAGCGGTGGAAAAACTGCCAGAGCAGCTTGTTTCGCACCAGGTTCACTATCTCCGGCTGGTAACCGCTCGACCAGAGGGCGCTCAAGGGCGGAATCAGGTGCTCGCCCACCAGGGGCCAGGTGTTGAGGTAGTGCCCGGCCTGCAGCCCGGCCACCATCCCGCCCGAGACCACCTGCAGGTAGAGCGCGCCCAGCACGACCAGGGCCACCCGTGCGAAAAACAGCCCCTGCCCGGAGGAGACAGCCTCCGGCGGGTACAGTATCTCGATCCCGGTCCAGAACAACACCCCGAAGAAAATATAGGCCACTCCCAGATGGATTGCCACCAGGGCAGCGGCCAGGTCGGTCTTGACCACCAGCCCGCCCAGCATGGCCTGAACCAGAAGCAGGGCCATGAGGCCGAACATGCGCAGTCCGTAACGTTTGCGGGCCGCAGCGTTGCTCCAGACTTTGAGCGCCACCCAGAGGAACGCCAGCCCCAGCACCGCGGCCACGGTGCGGTGGAAATACTCGATGGCGAACATGATTTTGAACCGTCCAACCGGCACTATATCCGGCTCCTCGCTCTCGATCAGACGGTCCACCTCGATGCCCTCGACCTGACGGTGGTAGGTTTTGTACACGGCCAGCCACTGGGCATCATTGTGCGGCGGCAGCAGGCTACCATTGATTACAGGCCATTCCGGAATGGAAAGCCCCGAGCCGCTCAGGCGCACCACTCCGCCCACAATCATGATCAAAAGCACAATCTGGCTGAGCGCCACGAACCAGCGCCCCAGGTTTCGTTGGAGCGGGGCCGGCTGTTCCGACTGGTTGTTCATCTGTCTCCCTCACTTGATTATCGGGATTTCCTCAAAAATGTATTCCGGCGGCGGGCTGGACACGGCCCAGTCCAATGTGTGCTGGATGTCGTTCACCTGCCAGGGGTCATCCGGAAGGCTGCCCTTGCGGAAAAAGGCCTGGCGCAGGAGGTCCCAGACCAGCAGCAGGCCGCCCAGCAGAAGGAACAGGTAGCCAAACGAGGAGACCCGGTTGAGCGCGGTGAACTCGGGCCGGTAGGTGAAAATGCGCCGCGCCATGCCCTGGATGCCCAGGATGTGCTGGGGGAAGAACGTGATATTGATCCCGACGAAGATCAGCCAGAAAATCCATGTACCCAGCTTCTCGCTCAGGAACCGTCCGCTCATCTTCGGGAACCAGTAGTAAGTGGCGGCCAGGATCGCCATCACCGAGCCGCCCACCAGCACGTAGTGGAAATGCGCCACCACGAAATAGCTGTCGTGCACCTGGTAGTCGACCGGAACGTTGGCCAGCATGATCCCGCTCATCCCGCCCAGCACGAACAGGCCGATAAAGCCCAGGGCGAATTTCATCGGCGTGCTAAACCGGATCGTACCCCCCCAGATCGTGGCCAGCCAACTGAACACCTTGACCCCGGTGGGCACTGCGATCACCATCGAGGCGTAGGAGAAAAACACCTGCAGCCAGGCCGGGATGCCCGAGACGAACATGTGATGCGCCCAGACCATGTATCCGATTATCCCGATCAGGGCCAGCGAGGTGACCATGCCCCGGTAGCCGAACACACGCTTGCGCGAGAAGGCCGCCACTACGTGCGAGATCACGCCGAACCCGGGCAGGATCATGATATAGACCGCCGGGTGCGAATAGAACCAGAACAGGTGCTGGTACAGGAGCGGGTCGCCGCCCGAGCCCACCGTGAGAAAACTGGTGCCGAACAGTCGGTCAGTGAGCAGCATGGCCAGCGCCGAACTCAGCACCGGGGTGGCGATCAGGATCAGGGTGGCGTTGACGAGCCAGGCCCAGACAAAAAGCGGCATCTTGAGCCAATTCATTCCCGGGGCGCGCATGTTGGCGGTGGTGACAATGAAATTGATTGCCGCCAGCACCGAGGCCAGCCCGGCGATGATTATCCCCAGGATCCACATGTCAGTGCCCGCCCCGGCCGAGAAGGCCTTGAGCGACAGGGGCGGATAGGCGGTCCAGCCGGTCTGGATCGAGCCGCCCACGACCAGGAAGCTGCCCAGGATCAGCACCGCCGCCGGCACGGCCAGCCAGAACGCGAAGGCATTGAGACGCGGGAAAGCCATGTCCCGCGCCCCGATCAGGATCGGTACGAAATAGTTGCCGAACCCGACCCAGGCCGGGATAATCATGAAAAAGATCATCAGCGTGGCGTGCATCGAGATCGACATGTTGTACAGCTCCGGGCGCATCAGGCCGCTGTCCGGGCTGGCGAGCTGGGCACGGATCGCCCCGGCCAGCCCTCCGCCCACCAGGGCCATGAACAGGGCGAACCAGAGGTACATGATACCTATTTTCTTGTGGTCGCCAGTGGTTAGCCACTCGAAAAAGGCCGGGTATTTCTTCCTTTCCGGACTATCGCTCATCGCTGCACCCCTCACTGTCTTCCCGTGGCTGTTCCGGTCGAGTCGGCGGGCCTGGCCGCGGAGGAATCCGACGGCGCGGCGGCGGACGGCACGGCCAGCGCGGCCTTCCTGGACTCGATCCAGGAATTGAACTCGTTTTCAGAAACAACTTTAACGTCGATCAGCATTTCCGCGTGCAGCGGGCCGCACAGCTCAGCGCACTGTCCCTTGTATGTCCCGCGGCGCGCCTTGAACCAGGCCTCGGTGATCCGGCCCGGGAGCACGTCCTTTTTGATCCCCAACGCCGGGACCCACCAGGAGTGGATCACATCCACGCTTGTGCCGAGCAGGGTGACCACCTTGTTCTCGGGCACCACCAGCGGCTCGTCCGAAATGGTCACCCCGTACTCAGGGTAGGAGTATTTCCAGAAAAAGCGCTGGCCGGTGACCTCGACCTGGATGTCGCTGGCCGGTGAATAGTTGATACTCTCGATCAGCTTGTAGGTGGAGACCGCGATCACGATCAGCACCAGGGCCGGGGCGATAGTCCAGGCGACCTCCAGGCGCGGGTTCTCGTGGAACTTGGCTGGCTCGCGCCCCGGCTTGGCCCGGAAACGGAGGATCACAAAGAGCAGAATTCCCTCGGCGGCCAGCAGGAACGGGGCGATCAGGATCAGGGTGAGGAAAAAGCTGTGGCGCACCTCGACTGCGGTGGTCGAGGCCGGAGCCTGCAGCCAGTTCGTGATGTCGCCCGGGTGAGCCCCAGCGCAGGCCAGGGCGGCCAGCAGTGCGGTGGCGAGTATGAAGAACCTCTGTTTCATCAGCCTTGTCCCGTGCTCAGTGTGTCTGGCTCTGACGGATACCGTCCAGTAGCTCCGCGGCAGCGGTCTGCCCCAGTGCGCTGAAACGGTGCCCCGGCAGTCCGGGGATACCCGCGGCCAGGAAATGCGCCAGGGTCTCCGGGCTCTCCAGGGCCGGGCCGTGATATTCGGACAGCGGTTTGGTCCGGGCATAGATCAGGCCGGTGTTGGGCACACGCAGAGCATACACCCTCCCCTGCCCTGATTCGCCGTGGCAGACTGAGCAATGCTCGACCCAGAGTTGGCTTTCTATCGTCCGGGCTTCGACTCTGCTTTCTTTTTCAGCCATTTCCGCGGCCTCTTTTAGAATCTGGCTTTCAGCCAGTTCCAAAGGCAAGGGTTTGATCTTCTCAGATTTTTTTGCCGAATCCGCGTTTGCCGCGGAGGGCGCAGCCGCTGTGGCAGCACCGGCACCTGACGGCTTGGGCAACTGGTCCACCAACTCATGGGGGTTGGGCGGCGGGTTGGGCACGAACGTGCGCACGTAATGGGCCAGGTCCATGCGCTCGCGCACGGAGAGAAAACTGAACGAGGCCATGCTGCTGCCCGGTATCCCGGTGCCCAGGGTGTTGAATATCTGGAGCGAGGCTGCCCCGTTCTTGAATTGCTCGGCCGTGAAATTGCGCGGCGGCGGGTTCAGCCCGGCGGCCTTGGGACCGTTGCCCTTGCCCTCCGAGCCGTGGCACGACACGCAATTCTGCAGAAACAACTGTTTGCCCGCGGAAAGCATCTCCGGTGTGGGCTCCAGCAGGTCAACCAGGAACACCTCCTCCTTGGGCTTGAGGGCCGCCCCTGGTTTCAGGGTGTCGGGCGGATAGTATTTCCCGGTGAACTCACCGCGTTTCAAACCGCTGCCGAACGAGGCATAGACCACGTAGATCGCGATCAGCAGCATGCCCAGATAGGCCAGGGGCAGAAGTTTTTTGAGCCACTCAGACATGCAGGTACCTGCCCTTCATGCATTCCTCGATACGCGGGTCGTTGAACGCCGCCAGCGAATGCCTGCGGAAAAAGCGCCTGAGCGCAAGGCCAAACACCCCGGCAAATCCCAGGAACAGGCCGATCTCGATCCAGCCGGGCAGACGCAGGCTCTCGGAGAACACCGGCGCCACCATCCAGTAGACGTCCAGCCACTGGCCTAACAGCACGCCCAGGCCCACAAACAGAAGCACGCTCTCGTTGCCGCGCAGTTTCGACGGCATCAGCACCACAAACGGCAGCAGCCACTTGAGAAGAGGCAGCAGCAGGAACACCCAGCCCCAGCCGCCTGTCGAGCGCTTGAGCAGATAGACAATCTCGACCGGCATGTTGGTGTACCAGATCAGCATGTATTGCGAGAACCCGATGTAGACCATGAAACAGGAGAATGCCATGATCCAGGTGCCAAGGTCGTACAGGTGGTGAGGACGCACCGCCTGGGCCAGATAGCCTGCGCGGCGGAGGAAGACGGTCAGCACCGTGGTCAGGGCCAGGCCGCTCAGGAACAGCCCGGCGAAACAGTAGACCGGGAACATGGTGGAGTACCAGTTCTCATCCAGGGACATCAGCAGGTCCACGGAAACGAAAGTGAAGGTCAGGCCGAAAAGGATCAGAAAGGCCGGGGCCAGCTTGCGGTTGCGGCTGTAGAGGGCGAGCGCGCCCTCCCCTCTGTCCTGGCGCAGTGAGTTGCGCACGATTGCAGCGCCCAGTCCCAGCCAGATCGCGAAGCCGAACGCCTCGCGTCCCATGTAGAAAGCCCGGTTGAGGTAAATGTGCTTCTCATGGAACATGTGCACCGTGGACGGCAGGGCCCATGTGTAGAGCTCAGGCACGGCGAAAAACAGGGGCAGGCTGAGCGCCAGGGCCCAGGGCAGATAGGCGCTCAGGCCCTCGGCCACGCGCCGCACCGTCACCGACCAGGTGGCCCCGGTCACGTAGTGCACGGCGGTCAGCACCAGACCGGACAGGCCCAGGGCGAGGAAGAAATAGTACTCCAGAAGGTAATTGTACCAGACTCGCGTGCTGTCCACGCCAAGCCCGGCGATGAACACGGCGACACCCACGG
This sequence comes from uncultured Gemmatimonadales bacterium, assembly GCA_964386505.1. Taxonomy (GTDB): domain Bacteria; phylum Gemmatimonadota; class Glassbacteria; order GWA2-58-10; family GWA2-58-10; genus JAJFUG01. The sequence continues at coordinate 20,086 of CAYLSM010000004.1, read as the reverse complement.
CGGCCAACACCGCCAGCAGCGTGTCCAGAGGCCGGTTGGGCCGCAGCGTTCCGGGGTCCTGAACCTGGATGTCTTCCTCTTCATGCATGCTCAAGGTCCATTCTGTTCCGAGAAAGCATCATTTCGGCACGGCCGAGGAATCTGCGGCCAGGGCCGCGGTATCGCCCGGCAACGGGTTTTCGGCGCGCTGGATAACCCGCAGGTAGCGGATTATGGCCCAGCGGGTCGGGGCATCCACCGTGCTGCGGTACGAGGGCATGTTGCCCTGCCCGTGCACTATAACGTGGTGGATACGGCCGTCCGGCCAGGCTCGCACCTTGTCAGAGGTCAAGGGCGGCGGCGGCGGCATCTTGGGGATCACCGGGCCATCCCCGGCCCCGCGAGGCCCGTGGCAGACTATGCAATAGATATTGAAATATTTCTTTCCGGTCTCCAGAACCGCTTTGCTGTCGGGCAGCGGGTTCACCATGGCGTAGGCGGCCAGGGTGTCGGTTGCGGCGGGCCAGTATATCTCGGTTTCGCGCGGCACCGCGCCTTCGGGCGGCATACGCATCAGGCTCACGCCGTCCGGGTCAGCCTCCTGCGCCTTGATCGCCGCCGAGCGGTACATATCGGGCATGTACTCCCACTCGCGCTGGGTGCGCTCGCGGAAACAGCCCGAAACCAGGAGCAGCAGGGCCAGGACAGCCAGGCGTTCAGTTTTCCCGGATTTCAATCCCATCTATCCCGCAGCCTTTCAGAAAGTCCTTTATCCGGTCGCAGTCGGCCTCATCCGCCGCCGGAATCGCCAGGGCGAAACGGTCTACAGTAAGACGCCTGCTCGCCACGGCCGGGCGTTTGCCGGGCCAGGCGCGCAGAAAATGCATCAGGCTCACGAATGTGGCCAGCCCGGCCAGAAGCACCGCGCCCTCGAACACCACCGGCATGAACGCCGGCCAGGAGACCAGCGGTTTGCCGCCCACGTTGATCGGCCAGTCCACCGCCGAGGTCCAGGCCTGCAGAAGGAACGCCAGACCCGCCCCGGCGATCAACATGACCTTGGCAATTGACGGCACCCAGGAGGACTTGAGGCCCAGGGCTTCCTCGAACCCGTGCACCGGGTAGGGCGAGAACAGGTCCAGGCCGCTGAATCCGGCCCGGCGGGCCTTGTCGGCCGCCTCCAGCGCCCGCTCCGGTGTGTCGAGATAGCCAAGCAGCAGTTTGTTCGTTTTCATCTGTCAGCCCTTCTTTCCGCCCGCCCCCGGCTTCAGAAGCACCATCTTGGTCTCGGACATTGAGATCGCCGGGAAGAACTTGATGAAAAGCAGGAAGAAAGTGAAAAAGAAGCCGAACGAGCCGATCAGCACGGCCCAGTCGAAGACGGTCAGGCTGAAATGCCCCCAGTTGGCGGGCAGGAAATCGCTCGAAAGCGAGGTTACGATGATGTTGAAGCGCTCGAGCCACATGCCCACGTTGACCAGGATCGAGATCACCAGCATCGCCCCCAGGCTGCGCCGGATTTTCTTGAACCAGAACAGTTGCGGTACGAATACGTTGCAGATCAGCATGGTCCAGATCGTGAACCAGTAGGGCCCACTCACCCTGTTCATGAAAACAAAACGCTCGTAGGTCTCCTCGCTGTACCAGGCGGTGAAAAACTCCATCGCATAGCTGTAGCCCACCAGCAGCGAGGTGAACAGGATCACCTTGTTCATCATCTCCAGGTGCCGCATCGAGATGTATTCCTCAAGATGGTAGGCTTTGCGCATCAGCACCAGCAGTGTGACCACCATCGCCATGCCGCTGAAAATGGCCCCGGCCACGAAATACGGCGGGAAGATAGTGGCGTGCCAGCCTGGCAGCAGCGCGGTGGCGAAATCGAAACTCACCACACTGTGCACCGAAAGCACCAGAGGCGTGGCCAGCCAGGCGAACTGCCAGTAGGCGCGCTCGTAGTTGTTCCAGTCGCGCGAGGAGCCGCTCCAGCCCAGGGCCAGCACCCCGAAGACGAATTTCTTGATCTTGTTCACCGCCCGGTCGCGCAGGGTGGCGAAATCCGGGATCAGGCCCTGGAACCAGAACATGGCTGAGACCGCGAAATAGGTGCTCACAGCGAAAACGTCCCAGATGAGCGGCGAGCGAAAATTGACCCACAATTCGCGGTGGTTGGGGTACGGGATCAGCCAGTAGGCGACCCAGGTGCGACCCACATGCAGAAGCGGGAACAGGCCGGCGGTCATCACGGCGAAAATGGTCATGGCCTCGGCGGTGCGGTTGATCTGGTTGCGCCAGCGCTGACGGAACAGCAGGAGGATCGCGCTGATAAGTGTCCCCGCGTGGCCGATACCCACCCAGAACACGAAATTGGTGATGTACGAGCCCCACATCACCGGATGGTTGATCCCCAGGATACCCAGCCCTTTGTGCAATTGCCAGCCCACGGTCAGGAACATCATCCCGGCCAGGCTCATGGCGGCGAAAAGAAGCATGGCCCAGAACAGTCCCGGGCGGGCGTCCATCGGGCGCTGCACGTCCTCGGTCACCCGGGTCATGCCCATCGACTCGGGCAACCAGCCGGGGGAGGTGATTTTTTCAGCCGTGTTCCGGCTCATCGCGCGGGTCTCATCCATGGTGAGCACTTTCGCCGTGATTGTTCCGGGGCGCACGGTTGCGCACCAAAGTCATATAGGACACCTGCGGACGGGTGTTCAGCTCCTCCAGGGCCCGGAACGCGCGCGGCTCGGCCAGAAGCTTCGATATCCGGCTCTCCGGGTCGTTCACATCCCCGAACACAAGGGCGCCGGTCGGGCAGGTCTGCACGCAGGCCGGCACCACCTCGCCATCGCGCACCGGCGTCCCTCTCTCCTTGGCCCGATAGCGCGCCTCGCGGATCCGCTGCACGCAGAACGTGCACTTTTCCATCACACCCTTCTCACGCACCGTGACTTCCGGGTTGAGCGTGAAATTGAGCGGCCTCTCGCCGTAGGCCTCTTTAGAGAATTCAAAGTAATTAAACCGCCTTACCTTGTAGGGGCAGTTGTTGGAACAGTAACGCGTGCCCACGCAACGGTTGTAGACCTGAAGATTCAGGCCCTCGTCATTGTGGACAGTGGCCAGAACCGGGCAGACAGTCTCACAGGGAGCGTGCCCGCAGTGGTGGCAGAGCATGGGCTGGTAGAGAGAATCCGGGTTGGACGGGTCGCCGCTAAAATAGCGGTCGATACGGATCCAGTGCATCTCGCGGCCCATCAGCACCTCGCGCCGGCCCACGTAGGGTATGTTGTTCTCCACCTGGCAGGCCAGGGTGCAGGCCCCGCAGCCGTTGCAGCGGTTGAGGTCGATCAGCATGCCCCAGCGGTGTCCGGGATACTGGTGCTCATCCTCTTTCCAGAGCGTGGCCCGCGGGTAGTGCCCCAGCGCGGCCGGTTCCCCGGCATGTCCTCCCCCTGCGTGCTCAAACTGCCCGGCCCGTGGGTCCAGGCGGAAATCCTCCAGCGTGGTCTCGAACACAATCGGCCGTCCGTGTGTGTCAGCGCTGCCCTGGACAGAGGCCAGGCGCACCCGCTTGCCGGTGGGAATCAGCCTGGCCTTGCGGCGGGTGAAAGTCAAACGCCCCCCTTTGGCAGCGGCCAGGGCAAACGCGTTCACCCCGTGAGTCTGCTCCTCGGCCCCGGCTGGGACATGTCCCCAGCCAACATCCACGGTCAGGGCTCCGCGGGCCTGACCCGGCTTAACATGCACCGGCAGGACAGTTTCCGCTCCCTCCACGCTCAGGCGCACCTGGTCACCGTCCGCCAGGCCCTGCTCCAGGGCGTCCGCCGGAGAGACACAGACATAATTGTCCCAGGTAATGCGGGTCACCGGGTGCGGCAGTTCCAGGAGCCAGGGGTTGTCCACCGAACGTCCGTCCAGGTGCACCGAGCCCGCAGTCAGGGTGAGTTGGTACTCCCCTGCCGACAGCGCGGTCTCATCTGTCTCGGACAGGGCGGCGGCAACGGCTACGGTGTCCAGTTTCGGCGGCGCGGCAGGGGCTGTGCCGAGGTTCACCTCGGCCTGGCCTTTCTTGAGCGAGTCGAGCCAGAACGCCTCAAAATCGGCGGCCAGGCCCAGGCCGGGGTAGATTGTCTCTTTCCAGTGGTTTTTGAGATAGTCGCGCCAAACGACAGTCTTTTCATTATTTACAAATTCGGCAATTCCGAGTGCCGCGCCCAGGGCCAGCAGGCTGTCCTCGGCCTGACGGTTCTCCCAGAGGGGCGAAATCGTGGGCTGCTGGAACACGAACAGGCCCCGCAGCGGCTCGCTGTCACCCCAGCTTTCCAGGGCGTGCAACCCCGGAAGAACGTAATGACAGAGCCGGGAGGTTTCATCCAAATGCTCGGAGAGGGAAATCCGCAGCGGGACGTTGAGCAGTGCCCGGCTGAAACCGCTCGCTTCGGGCAGGTAGAACACCGGATTGGTTCCGGTGATGATAACGGCTGCCACCTCGCCCCGGTCCATCCGCTGCACCAATGAGTCCAGGGCCTCGGAGGAATCGGTGTCCTGCTGGTCACCCACCGTGCCGCTCTCCACAGTCACGCCCTCGTTGCCCAGGATCGCGTTGAGCAGGTGTCCGGCCGCGTGAAGGGCGCTGTCACCATCGAACTGGTTGGAGAAGTCTTCGGTGAGCACCAGCGAGGCCCCTCGTCCAGCCCAGAGTTCATCAGCCAGGCGTGCGATCGCACCCGCTGGCAGGCCGAGGCGTTTTTCCACCGCCTCGGGTTCGAAACGGCTGAAAGCCTGGCATAGAGAATCGTCCTGCGAGTATTCCGATACTTTTTCCACCACGAGCAACTGGTTGACCAGGGCGCCCGCCACCTGCACCAGGTCGAGGGTGGCCACCGGGTAGCGCTCATCTGCCAGCACGCCGGTCTCGCTCATGCTCGGTTCGAATGCAACCAGGCGTGGCATCTCGCCTGCTTCCGGGTTGCGTCCAGCGGTGAACTGGCGCAGGTTCTCCAGGTAGAGCCTTCCCGTGGCGAAAATGTCCGCACCCAGAGACAAGGTCAGATGCGAGCGGTCCAGTCGGTAACGGCTCTGCTCAGCCCGGCCCAGACAGACCTTTCGTGAGGCGGCGTAGGCATGGTCGCGCAGCGGAGCGAACCGCACGTGCGAGGCCTGTCCCAGCCCGGAGATGAATTTTCCGGCCAGCGAGTTGCGCGCCGGGCCGTGCCAGGGGCCGCTGAGCAGCACCACCTCACCCTTGCGCTCTTTCAGTTTGGCCGCGATCTCCTGGTCCAGGTCCGCGAACGAGCTTTCCTCCCAGGCGCCCTGCTCCGAGCGGCGTAACGGCTTGCGAGCGCGGTCCGGGTCGTAGAGGTCGAACACCGCAGCCTGGCCGCGGGCGCAGAGCACCCCGCGGTTGAACGGATTGTCCGGGTTGCCCTCCACCTTAATCGGACGGCCCTCGCGCACCTTGACCACCAGGCCGCAGGTCATGGCGCAACCGCTGCAACTGGAGGCGTAGTAGTTGGCCACGCCGGGCACGCTTTCCTCGGGACGGTTCAGATACGGGATGATTTTCTCGGCCGGGCGCTGCATGCATCCGGCCAGGGAGAACACCGCGGCCAGGCCGCCCAGCTTGAGGAAATCGCGCCGCCCCACCCCGGACTTCCCGGGCGAAACAGATAAAGGCGCGCCACAGAGCGGACGGTAATGCTCCGCACTCCCCTCCTGCGCGCGGACATACTGCTCGATGTCAGACCAATATGCGGCTGGTTTTTCCATGCTTTATCCGATCCGGTCCCGTTTCACTGGTGACAGGTGCTGCACTGGGTCATGGCGTTCTGTTCCGGGAAAACACCGGTGGCACTCTTAGCCGGTGCGGCTTTCACTGCCGGCAGCTCGCCGGCGGACTCGGCGCTCCACAGTGTCGCTCGACCGATATATTTAAGGTACGGGTAACTCTTGTACTCGGTGACCGGGTAGACTCCAGTGCCCAGGCTGTCCTGAAGAGCGAGCCAGGCGTCACTCCTGTCTCTCTTGCGATGGCAGGCAAGGCAGTCGCCCATTTCAAGACGCTTGAACTGGCCGACCACGGCCATTGTCTCCACCGGGCCGTGGCATTCCTGGCAGGTTACTCCGGCGTTCAGATGCCATTTGTGGTTGAAATAGACATGGTCCGGCAGACGGTGCACCCGCACCCATGGCATGACCTCGCCGTCGTTGTACATCTGGGTCATTTTCTTGATGTTGTCCTTGGTGACCGCAATCACCGAGTGGCAGCCCATGCACACGTTCATCGGCGGGATCGTGGCGTGGGGGCCTTTCTCGGCCGAGGCGTGGCAGTACAGGCAATCCATCTTGTAGTCACCGGCATGCAGCTTATGCGAGAAGGGGATCGGTTGATCGGGCGTGTAGCCGGTGTTGTACTCCAGGTCCCAGAGGAATTTTCCTCCCAGGCCGAGGCACACCAGGAGCAACAGGATCAGGTGTATGTGGTTTTTCAGCAGTCTAAACAACAGTCCTGTCCCCTGAGTGGTGCTTGCGTTCAGTAACTTAGGATGCTCCGGGGTTTTGCGGCAATCTGGATCAGGCAGGCTTTGCATGACTTTCAAAAAAAGTCTACAACTTTTCCGGCAGGTTGTCCAGTGAAGACCGCTATTTTCTTGCGGAGTTAAACAGTCTCCGCTACGGCCATTTTTTGAACAATGCCCTCAGGATGCACTATTAACGGGAAGATAGCTTTCGTGTTGCAAGAAAAAAACGGGCAGGGATCGCTGAGAAGAAATGCGGAGGGGCACAGACAGTTGCTTTAAAATCAATTAACTCCTGACCGCAGTAAGGTAAATTCTTGTAAAAACGAGTTCCAGCCTCTCATTTACATCCGCCTGGGCTGTGAAATCCGCGCCGATCCGCTCCAGAAAGCGCTCACCATACCACTCGGGCAGGGTCGTGCGGTAACAATCCTGGTTGAGATAGCCAGCGGCGGCGCCGGTGGAAAAGATGGCGAGCACCTGGGACGGAGTATACTCGCTGCGGATAGTCTCGAAACGGCAATACGTGACTGTGAAACCGTGAGCCTGGAAAAGCTCGTTGTACTGCTCCTCAGTGTCCAGGAACAGCCAAGGCGGGTTAAAAGCCTGCGAAAAGGGCGCCAGAAGCGGGTCGGACCAGGCGGCCGCGACGGCGTGAAGGAAATTCTGGTTGTAGTTGTGGGTGGCCGGGGCCTGCACCCCGACCCGTCCTCCCGGGCGCAAAGCCCGATGGACGGCATCCAAGGCTTGGCCCGGTTCACGGAACCACTGGAACGCCGAGTTGCAGAACACCACATCGAACTCACGGTCGAAACACATCCGTCCGGCCTCGGACTGCACGAACTCGATGTACTGGTCCCCGGCGTTCTGCCGCGCCTGATCCAGCATGCCCGCGGCGCTGTCCACTCCCAGCACCCGGCCGCGGGTAAGCCCGCGCAGCGTGACAGTCAGGCCGCCGCTGCCGCAGCCAAGGTCGAGGACATCCTCCTCGCCCCCTATTTTAAGCAGTGCGAGCAGGGTCTGTGCCGCCGATTTCTGCACCAGCGAACTCTGCTCGTAGCGGGAGGAGACTTTCGAGAAATCGGTCACGGCAAAGGCCCTGAGTTAAAGAAGAGCAGCCTTTCCGTGGACATTGGAAAGGCTGCGCTCAAAGATGGTGGAGGCGGTGGGCATCGAACCCACGTCCGAAGACCGGACGAATACAACCGCTACATGCTTAGCCGGCGTTCAGGTTGTCGTCCTCGGCTGACTACGTCGGCCAGTCAACCTCCGACCATCCGGTAGAGTTCTCGCCCTTCCGTCACCGTCATCCGGTCGGGCCAGCCCGCTTTTTCGGCGTTCGTCACCGCTCCACGGGCGGGGATCATGTGACGAACGTGGTTGCCTTAGTTAGGCAGCCAGAGCCAAGTTATCGTTGGCAGTTGTGATTTTTCCCGTTTTTTAACGAGGCACGGGGCCCCGGCATGCTGTCATATCCTTCCCTGTCCCCGTCGAAACCATGTCGCCCCCAGTGTGTTCCTACGGGTATCTGAACATAGCCAGGCGCATTGACAAAGTCAAGGCCGGCGAGTAATATATGCGGCGGCTGAAAGCATTTGGCACCACTTTCCCGGGGGAATCCGCATGACCGTGATCGACGGAATGGTAATACTGTTTCTGGCCACTTTCATCCTGCGGGGTTTCTGGAAAGGGCTGATCAAGGAACTGTTCGCCACCCTGGCGCTCTGTCTGGGCTTGATTGCCGCGGCCAACTACCATCACCTGGCCGGTGAAAAGCTCTCCTCCATCATCCACCTGCCGGTTTCCAGCGACACCCTGGGTTTCATTGCGGTCTATTTCGCGGTCTGGATAGCCGTGGAGCTGATGTGCGCCGCGATGAGCCACGACAAGAAAGAGAAAAAACTCCCCGCGCTCAGCCGTCTGACCGGCTCGCTGGTCTCCCTGGCGCGCGGAGTGCTGGTGGCCTCGCTCGTGTTTGCCTGGGCCGAGTGGAATTATCCACATAACCGGGTCACCAGCCAGAACTACCTCACCCCCTACCTCCTGCAGAGCGCCGACTGGTGCCTTCAGAACGCGCCTTTTCTCACCCAGCGCCCCCCGTCTGTCCATCGCCACAGTTCGCCGCCAGTCTGAGCCGGGGCTCGATCTATCTCCGATTAACTTTGAGCATTGCAAGGTGGTCCCACCCGGTTGCGTGTCCGCTTGGACACATGGGACTGTCCACAGCCCCGGCCCAGAAGAAACTGCACGCCGGGACAGCTTCTACTATCGAATAAAAAGCCCGCCAGGATAAGCAAAATTCCCGGCGGGCTTTTCCATATCAATATATCTAAAACGGCTTTACATGCTGCCGTTCATAATCTTGGCGGCGTAGCCGTTGGAGGGATCGAGACCCACAGAGAGCAGCGAGTTGATAGTCCCCCGGCCGCGGTTGTAGGCCAGCAGGGCCAGGCGGAGGTCTCCGCGGAAGAAATGGAGCTGGTCCTTAAGATGCTTGATTCCGATGCGGATGTTGTAGGCCGGATCGAAAAGCTTCTCCACCGTGGCGCCAGGGTCGATGGTCAGGGCAGTCTCGGGACGGACCTGCATCAGGCCGATCTCCCCTACCGAGCCCACGGCGTGACTGTTGAACTGGCTCTCAACCTGAATTACGTTGAAAATCAGGTTCGGGTCCATGTTCTCGCTCACACTGATCGAATTGACCAGACGGGCCAAGTCCCAGTCGATATTGAATCTGTCGGCAAAACGTCCGACATTGCGATCGGATTCGACCTGCACCGAGTGCGCCAGGGCGGTGCGACGCATGGCGCGCGCCTCGGCGATCAGCGGCACCTCGGCATCCGGGATCGCCCCCCCGATATGGATCTTCACCTCGGTGGAGGTTGTCACGGGTGACTGGTACAGCCAATGTACCACTGAGGCCGACAGGGCAACAGCGACAAAGCCGAAAAGAATGTTTGATGAACGGGTGAGAAGCTTGGTCAGGCCCCGGGTTCGCAAGCGGGCGCCCCGGAGTCGGATTTTGGTCTTACGGTCGATTTCATTCCATACGCTTGTACTGTGCATCTTGAATAACCCCTTTGGACAAAAGGCGCTTAGCGCCTGTTTTCCAAATTGAAGCGGCTCGGTCCGGCCGCCAGAGAACAATTACCCGGCACCCTCTCCCACAAAAAAAGACCCTTTGAATCTTCAGAAATTCAAACAGGCCTTACCATTATCTCAGATCGGGTAGAAAAGACTTTAAAAAAGCCAGTCCAACCGCTTGTCTGGCGCAGACTTCAAAATACAGCCCACTGACCCGTATCTGTACCATATGTAGTTTTACAATATCCAGGCTATACCAAATGTAGTAAGATTGTGTGCGTTTGTCAAGATTTTTGTTCGAACCGGCAAATAGTGGTAGACAGCAAGGCCTTACACTGTTATAATTGAGTGCAGGTTCCGTGCCATCAACTGTCCGCGAGGGGGAACGATCATGAACCGGGGAAGAACTGACGATTTTTCCTTTTTCGCCGAGCGTGTCCTGAACTGGGTCCTCAACCTGGCCGTGTTCGGACTGCTCTATCTGATCGCAGCCAAGGTGCTGTCCAATCTGCCCTCTCTGCTCAATATCATCACCCTCTGAAGCCCGCCCCTGCCCCGCAGAGAATCTATTTCGTAATCAGGAAAGTGGCATCCCTGGCCACCTGCTTCCCGTCCACCGTGTCCTGAACCGTTACCATCACATTGTAACGCCCGGGCGGGTAGCTGGACGCGTCGATCGAAAGGTAGATCGGGTCCACCTGGCCGGGACGTTCCCAGTCACGCTCGAAAGTGGAAACCACCTTGCCGGTCTCGTCCCGCACACCGATCAGGCGGCCCAGCGTGCGGATCAGTTTCTGAGCCGCGCTAAGCTCGCCGCCGGTGGTGCTGACAGTGTACTCCACCCGGATATGTTTGCTGCCGGCGGAATCGGGCTTCACGTTGTAGAGTTCGTAATATATAAAGACCGGCTGGTCTTTTTTGAACGACGAGGACGGCATCGGAGTGACCCGGTGCCCGCGGATGTTGAACTTGCCGGGCGTCTTGTCCTCGACCACATCCGCCGCCAGCAGAAGGTCGCTGATATAGAGGCTGTCAGCCGAGCGGAACGAGGGCACCGAATAGTTGCTCTTGTATATCTGCATCACGTTGCCCTTGACCTGCTTCATCCGCACCACCAGGTGATAGTTGCCCGGCTTGAGCTGCATGCCCATCAGGTCGGGAATCATCTGGTCCTTGGAGGAGACAAAATTGTTGATCCGGTAGGTCTTGCTCTGCACCGAGCGGGCCACCTCTTTCCACCAGCTGTCGTAGACTATGACCTCCACCTCGACCGGGATATCCACTGCGCCGAACGGGTCGGGCAGCTTGATCTGGTCCGTGGGCAAGGCGAGAAATATCCCCATCGCGCTCAGCGAATCCTGGCCCTTGAGCGAAACCGGGTAGTAATAGAAATTCATCGGCTCTTCCTCGGGCTTGAACTCGAAAGTCTCGGTGATTTCGCCCTCGGTAAAGCCGCGCTCGGTCATCATCTCTTCATCCGCGAACAAGTCCATCAGGCTGCCGTGGCGGGCGTCCTCGATGTTGCCCTGAAAATTGTTCAGCTCGTTGGCCAACTGGTCGTACTTAGGATCGATTTCGCCGCGTGAGCGGAACAGGGCCACGATATTGCTGCCGCCCATGTTGATCTCGGTCTGGAGGTCCGGGACCAGGGCCTCCTCCAGACGGTAGACCATGCGGTAGTAATTGTTACGCGCCACGAAATTGTAAATCAGCGGCAGCGAGCGGTTTTTACTGTAAAGCCAGGTTTCATTGTCTCTGATTGCCCAGTTGCCGTTGAGGCTGACTTTCTGGTCCGGCTCACCATGCTTGATATATACCCGCCCGCGCTCATCGTAGCCCGGTTTGAGCGGGCTGTAGAACTTGGTTTTAACTTCCTCCATCCGCTTGTAGTGCTCCACCAGACGCTCGTTTTTCACGGTGCTCTGGGTCGGGTCCTTGCGGTTCCAGAAATTGATCAGGAACAGGCCCTTGTGGCCGGAGGGTGTAAGACGGAACTCTCGTTTTTCGTCGCTGGTAGTGATGTCGCGGATATCCCCCAGGGCATCCTCGGCCAACTGGTCATCCATCTCGCGCGCCGAGCTGAAATAGGCCTCACAGGCCAGTTCCGGCTCCTCCAGGTGGAGCAGTTCCTTGGACATCAGGAATCGCTGGCGGGGAGTAAGGCTGTCCAGGCCGGCTTTCTCGATGCGATGGAAAATATCCTTAGCCAGGTCGGCGTCGCCGGAGTTGGTGTAGATACGCGCCAGCTGAAACAGGAATTCCGGCTTGTCGTTGTGCATCTCGCTCATTTCGGTCAGGAACAGGATGCCGCGCTCGTAGAACTTGTCATCCACATAGGCGTCGCACAACGTGTTGAGCGTCTGGACATCCGAGATATCCTCGCGAACGAGCTGTTCGAGCGTGTCCCAGAAAAAGGCGTCATCGTGCTGCTTGGCCTTGAACTTGTCGGACACCAGGGCACGCCAGTAGCGGACACGGCGGCTATCACCCTCGACGGAGTGCAGGTCTTTCAAGCACTCCTCGGCCTCTTTCTGCTTTTCGCGGATCAGGTAGACCTCGACCAGCCCGGCCAAGGCGTCCGGGTCGTGCTTCTGCAGTTCCAGGGCCTTGCGGAAATTCTTCTCCGCATCCTTCTCGTCCTGCTCGTAAAGCTGCGTGCGCCCCAGGTTGACCAGAAGCTCGGCGGTGGGTTTGTTGTCCTTGAGATAATTCTCGAGCGCCTCGCGGGCATCCTCCCAGCCTTTATTCTGAATGGCCTCGCGGGCGAAATCCACCAGGGCCTGGCCTTTCAGGCTGTCCGCCGGAGAATCCGCGGCTTTCAGGGCGCCGGCCCGGGCAATCAGGGTCAGGCAAACAAAGGCAAAGAGCAGGAAAAAGTTGGGCTTTGAAACTGACATCACGTTAATTCCCCGGTCTGGTGGAAAGCTGCTGAATGGGCGTCATTAGTTCTGTACTACACCCCAAAGGTGCATCTGTTCTGATTTGGAGCCATTCAGTTCATAAGGGACAACAGATCGGCCGGCGGCCGTCCGCTGGTTCAGAAACTGCGCGAGAGACTGAGTTTCACGCCCGGACCGTCCGCTGCCGTCTGCCCCGCACAGGGATACAGCCCCAGGCTCAAGCCACTGCGCTGCATACTCTGGCTGCGGTTGAGCTTTTCCAGCACCAGCATGTCGATGGCGCTGACAATGTGGTTGGCCAGCAGAATCGTGGTGAACCGGTTGCGACGGCGGTACGAGACATCGTTGCTGTTAAATACATCGTGGTAGAGGTCCTGGCTGCCCTCGATGCCGGTCCAGTCCCAGTTGTACTGGAGCGGGTAGACCGCCTCCTTGTAGGCTTCCAGTGCGCGGGCCTCTTCCTCGGCGCTCTTGGCGACCGGGATGCCACCGCTGGTGCCGGTGTAGTTGTTGATCTTGGCGATTTCCCACTGGTGACCGTTGTAGGTGCGGGTGTCGGTCTCTGGCTGGATCCCGTCCAACGAGGGGTCGTTGTCGTAATCGCCGCTGGAGGCCCACTTGGTCAGGTCCTCGTAGTACTCGCCGAACCCCCCGGACAGCGGGTCGGTCACTTCCTCCGGGTTGTTGCGCAGTCCGCTCAACACGAAATTCCGCCGGGCTTCCCGGGCGATTGCGCGGAAACGGGCCTGACGGTCATGGGCCTGGGCATTGAAATACACCATGCCGGCGATGGACACGCCCTCGGCCGCCACGTATGCCCAGCCGCGGCGCTTGCCCTCGATGATTTGCGGCAGACCGGGCACCAGCGCAGCCAGGGCGATTTTCGCGCCTGACGGCAGGTTGCGGATGAATTCCACCTCACGGCTCGTGGATGAACCCGTCCCGGAACCGGCCTGTGCATAGACTTTCCCCTCGGCCGACTGGGCGGTATACGGCACTGCCTGCGCGAACAGATTACCGGCGATCAAGCACACGGCCAGCATCAATATCGGCCTCATCATCTCCCCTGTCATAATAAGCCCCCGGCGGCCCAGTCACTTCCCACCAGGCTCCGGGGGCTGTGTTCTGTCATGCGAACCACGCCATCACGCGTTCCGGCTTGCTCTTAAAAGTGCGCGGTCAGCGCGAAGAACGTGCGGTCGCTCAGCGGGTTGACTCCCAACTCGCGGGCCAGGTCGAAAGCGTAGCCGCGCCAGCTCACACCGAAACCGATCAGGGCGCCCGACAGGTCACCCTCCTCGCTCAGGTAGCCGCTGCGCATGGCCAGCAGCAGGTCCTCTTTCGGCTGGACCGAGAACTCGCCGCCCACGAAAGTCCCGGTGTTGGCCGGACTTCCGACCAGGAAACGCTCGTAATCGGCAGCCAGCAGGAGATTGAACTTGTCCGTTTCCATCAGGTGTTTAAGAATGTTGTAGCCGAAACCGACCCGTACGCGGCGCGGCAGGCGGTCGGACTGGTATTCGTTCTTGTGCTGCATGTCCGTGCCCAGGTCCAGGATCGACATGCCGAACTGCAACGGGACATCGGTCAGCGGGCGGTAGAGCACTCCCAGGTCAACGGCGGCGCTGGTACCCACGCCACCCTCTTCGCTGGAGAGCTTTTCACGGATGTATTTCATCGTTACACCCACGTCGATTTTCTTGCTCAGGCGAGTGGCGAACGAGCCGTACATCATCAGCACGCTCTGGTTGTCCAGGCCCTGCGAGCTCTGGCCCTGGCCCACCCGCTCGTTGCTGCCCAGGTCCCAGAGGTTGGCCGAGACCGCGATCACGCCGATATCCTTGATCGGCACGCCCACGTTGAACAGGTTGAAACTGATCTGGTCCTCGGTCTCCTGACCCATGTTGTCGGTGACCGTAAAGCTGAACCCGTTGTAGCGCGAGAAATATATCTCGGTCTTGCTCAGAGAGGCCAGGCCGGCCGGGTTCCAAAGCACGGTCGAAAGGCCCTCGGCAACGCCGGTGTAGGCATGCCCCATGCCGACCGCGCGCGCGCCGTTCTGCTCGGTGAACTCTGCTTTTATGCCCTTGTTATCGGCGGCGTAAAGGCTGGAGCCATAAGCTACGGTCAGGGCAACGACGGCCAGGGACAATATGAACTTTCTAAGCATCCGTTAATTCTCCTGTAAGGTTATGGAAAAGAAACCGCAAGTCCACTTGATTTTTCAGCGACTAAGTAGGGCTTTGCCTGTGGCCTCCACCTCCTCGGTGTCATTTGCCGTGCCTGAAACAGGCTTGCAGATAATTTTATATATATATACTCCGTTGGCAACCTTTTCCTGATATTCGTCCCGCCCGTCCCAACGCACCCGGTTGAAACCTGCCGCGGCCCCGAAAACCCTGAGTTCGCGCACCGGGCGGCCCGCCACGCTGAAAATCCTCACCCGCACATCCGCCGCCGCGCCGAGGTCGAAACAGATATCGGTCTCGTCCCGGAACGGGTTGGGGTAGTTGAGCACATTCCCCAGACTGAGCGCTGTGCCGGCCTGGCTGACAGACAGCATGATCTCCAAGCGGCTGGAGTTGAGCGCGTTATCCGTAGCCCGGAACCTGAAACTGTGCAGCCCCTCTCCGATCGCGCTCAGGTTCACCTCCACAGAGCCCTCCTGATAGCTGTCCGTGCGGTAGCGGAAAAACCCGGTCAGGTCGGCCGAATAGGAGGAACCTTCATCCACCTCCAGCGAGAGCTGGTAGCCAGGATCGCCAGTTGTGTTGATTCCGCTGAGGTCCTTGAGCGACAGGACCAGCGGCGTGCCGGAGGAGACCCGGTCGCCGTCCCTCAATTCACGGTCCCGGTAGAGCACGTGCATTTCAGGCCCGGCGCTGTCGGAGAGCGCCAACCCCTGACGCGAGACCGGCAACTTATCTCCGGCCCCGGAGGCATCCGCGCTCTCGCTGGTAGCGTACCCCAGGAACCGTCCGCTGCCCGCGGCCCGGCTCAGGCTGTCCGAGTCCTGGGTCTGGGCCAGGTTAAGAGGCAGGACAAAAGCCCCGCTGAACCTTCCCCCGCTCACGGTCACGCTGCCGTCGAACAGAACCGACGGCGCCGGGACGAGACTGACCTGCTGCGTACTGGTGGCTCCGCCCAGGTTACACTGGTACGAAAGTGTTACTTTGTCGGCATCACTCAGAAACTTGATCTGCGCCACTCCCGAGAAATCGTTCAGTGTCTGCCCGGCCGTGTTTTTCACGCTGCCGTTGAACTCCACCTTGCCGCCGGGCTGGAGCGTGGCGGCGCTTTCGAGCTGCGTGTCGAGCTGCCCGACGGGCGCGTGCAACAGCAGGGCCGGATCGCCGAATACCGTATATTGTTCCGAGTTGCTCGATCCCGTGTCCCCCATGCCCAGGCGGGCCTGAAGCGCGGCTTCGCCCACTGTCACGGTCTGTGTGGTAAACAGATTCTGCACCATCAGACGGTTGAGAGCCAGGTCCAGCCCCGCATAAGTCACCCGCGTTCCCGCGTAGACCGCAATGGCGCCGCCGCCGCTGGTTGTCAACAGCCGCTCCGCCATGGCATCCGAGCGGTAGCTGTCGAAATAGCCGATAGAACAGGATGAACTAAGCACCAGGGGCAACTTGTATCCGTTGCTAAGCAACGGCAAATCCCGTTCCACATCCAGCACCAGTTCCTGGGCCCACTGGGTCGGGCTGCCGTGACCGAAATAATTGATCAGCAAGGCCCCGCGGTTCCACCACTGGATCAGGTCGCGCGTGGCGGCCGGCTTGCGGCTGCCGATCTCGGGCGGATCGAACGGGTAGCGGTCGAGGTACACTTTTTTCCGCTCCAGGTCATTGGGCAGAAGAGAATCTATCGACTCGCTGCCAGCAGCCAGCCCCCCCACCTGATCGCAGTTTCCGCCGCTGGAGTACCCGTCATCCGCCACCAGCACCGCGCGCCGCACCCAGTCGCCGCGGTCGCGCCCCTGCTCGTAGCGGGCAATCTTGTCCACAACTGTAGCTGCCTCGGCGGCACTCTTTACCGTCAGCCGTCCAAGGGAAACCTGCGGGGGGGCTCCGCTTTCAAAGCGCGCAAACCACTCGTCCACCGCGGTGTCCAGAATGTTTATATACGGCAGAATCAGGTTCGGGCGCGCCCGGCCCTCGGCGGTGTAGCCCCGATAATCGTTGTGCCCGTCGCCGAACAACACGGCAAAACGTGGGAGAACGCTCCAGGATTCGAAAGCGTATTTCAGAAAATTGCGGATCGCGGCCGGGTCGCGCTGTCCCAGGGCGAACTCGTCGTAGATGTCTTCCACCGCCACCACCTGGGTGGAAAGACGCGAAGCGCGGGTGTCGGCCAGGGCGTGCGCCTGGGTGGCAAGAGAGCGCGGCGTGATCACCAAATACTCGGCGCCGGCCAGACGGTGCAGGCCGGGCGGTTCGAACAGGCTCACGGTCGCGGGACGGGCGTAGGCCGAATCGGTCAGCACCACGAACGAGCGCAGGGAGTCCGAAACGGTGGCCAGGGCGAACCGCGCGCTGCTGCCGTTTCTTTCGACCGCGCTCACGTGCACCGGCTGTTCGGGCCGGGTGACATCGTACACCTCGGTTTCACGAGCCGTATCCTCGGACACCTCACATACTGCCGGGCCGCTGTCCTTTCGCAGGTGAAACTCAGTCTGGGTGCGTCCATTTACGGCCAGTGCGGTGTTAACCCGCAGTTCGGCAAACCCGAGGATCTGCCCGGAGCCAGCAAGGGCCAGAATGTTCCCCGACTCACCCAGGCCGTTTTCCGGAATGGCTTTCCAGCCGGTGGTCACCGCAGTCGCGGAATAGTTGGCTCCCTGGCTGAGCAGATCACCGTTCAGGTTGAGCCGCCAGAGCGCGGTGGCGTATCGCTCCTGGCCGTAGAACTGGCAGCGCAGCCAGTTGCCTCCTGACAGCGGGATCACGGGCAGGTCGAGCTGACGTTCACGGTTGTCCGGGCTGTCGGAGTCCTCGACCCAGGCCCAGTAGTCGGGGGCCGGGTCGAGCTTGGATTCCTCGATCTGAAGGTCGGGAAAATAGACAGTGTTGCGCTCGAAATGCAGCCAGCGTTCGGCGGTTGTCACCGGCAAGACGCTTTGGGACGGGGCCACCGTGTTTTCCAGCATGCGCAGTCCGGAGGCGGACGGGTCGCCCCAGGCCAGCCAGTAGACAGCACGGCTGTCGTAGCGGTGACGGAGGCTCGTGACCGCACCCGAGTCATTCAGGAAGAAGCGGTCCAGTCCCTGACCGAAGAATATGATCCTGTCCGATGGGTCGAAGCTGCCGTCCTGCGCCCCGATGATCCGGATAGCAACCTCACGCAGGTCGGGTTGGGCCGCCTCCGGGGCCTCCTGAAGCATCCGCCCGCCACCCCAGTAAAGGCGCAGGTTGGAAGGGATCATCCCGGACAGGTCGGCCCCGGCCGCCTGTAACTCGGATCCGCTCAAGGAGTAGATGCCGCTGGAATCGACACTGAGCATGGCCCAGCGCGGGGCGCGGTCGAAAGGCGAGGCGGTGGAGGCGGCCAGATGGCTGCCACTGCGAGGAGTGCGCCAGGCGGCGGCACTCTGCCAGTTGAACAGCGCGCCGCGGACCAGCGGGTCGGGACCGCCGCTCGCTGGAGCTTCGGGGATAGAACCGCTGAAAGTCAGGCTGAGGTTCAGGCTGCGTCGTACTGAAAGCCGCCCGGTGGATGGGTTATAGCTGAACGGGCTGACTGTGAGCTGCACGATACGGTAATCGCGGAAAGCGAACGGTCCGGCCAGACTGAGAGCCGAGGCCGGGTACTCGCCGCCGCGGGTGTATTCCGGAGAGAGGTTTTGGAACGAGGCCTCCCCTGTCTCATTATCCGGTGAGGACTCGGACGGGGCCAGCGTACCGATACGCATGCTCTGGCTGGTCTCACCCTCGCCCAGCGAGGCGCTCACCACGGCGCCCGGCGGCACGGCCAAGGCCACGCTCCAGCGCGGCAGCGGCGGATAGCCCGGCGGTCCGTACATCTGCGCACCGGCGGCGTTCAGTCGTGCGTAGTCCCTCCCGTCCCGGGAGAGAGGCTCAACTGACCATGCGGGCAATTCGAAAGCCAGGCGCACTCCAGCCGGTCCGGAGGACAGCAGACGGAAAGGTCCCTCGGCTGCGCTCAAGCGCGACGGGACCGCCCAGCAAACGATTGTCAATCCGATCAACAGAACGCTGAGGATTATCGTCCGTCCGGCTCTCAAGGCGTCTCCGACACTCAGAATGACCGGGCCTCGTCGATCAGCATGATTGGTATATCATCCTTGATGTCGTATATCAGCCGGCAGGCATGGCAGACCAGCTCATTCTGGTCGTGACGGTATTCGAGGTCGCCCTTGCACTTGGGGCAGACCAGAATCTCGATCAGTTTCGGGTCGAGCATCCTGTCCTCCACTGTTCCTGCGGGTTAGAGATTGTCGGGCGTGTAGCCGACCATTTTGAGAAAGGAATCGTTTTTACGCCAGTTTTCCTTGACCTTGACCCAGAGGTCCAGGTAGACACTGGAGCCGGACAGCTCCTCAATCCGTGTGCGAGCCTCACGGCCCAGGCGCTTGAGCTGCTCGCCGCCCTTCCCGATCAGGATCGCTTTCTGACCCTCGCGTTCCACGAAAATCACGGCCTGGATGTAGGCCTTGTTGCCCGGGCGCTCCTGGTACTGCTCCACCTGCACCGCGGTGGCGTAGGGCAGTTCCTGGCGGAACTGCTCGAAAATGGCTTCGCGGATCAGTTCGGCCGCGAAAAACCGCATCGGCTGGGTTGCGATCTGCTCCTCGGAGTACATGAACTCGCCTACCGGCAGACGGCTTACCACCAGGTCCAGAAGACGCCCGGTGCCGTCACCGGTCAGGGCGCTCACCGGCACGATCTCCTCGAAAAGCCCGGTCGCGTCACACTCGGCGATCAGGGGCAGCAGACGATCTTTTAGCACAAGGTCGATCTTGTTCAAGGCAAGGATACAGGGCACCTTGAGCCCCCGCAACCGCCCCTCCAGCTCCGGGTCAAGGTGCGGACTGCGGCTCTCGGAGGCGTCCAGGATGAATATCACCACATCCGCCCCGCTGACTGCCTTGAAACTGGTCTGGATCATCATGCGCTGCATGCGGTCGCGTGGCTGGATCACGCCGGGGGTGTCGATGAAAATCGCCTGGAAGCCCTCTCCGCTCAGGATACCGAACACCTGCTGGCGGGTGGTCTGCGCCTTGTGGCTCACAATCGAGATTTTCTGGCCCAGCAAAAAGTTCATCAGGGTGCTTTTGCCCACGTTGGGGCGTCCGGCTATGGCCACCACACCGCTGCGTTGCACACCTTGACCGGCCGGCTTGTCCTCTGCACCCGCTGTCATCTGTCAGTACTCCGTGTCTGGAAAGCTCGAGAATACCACCCCGAATGGTCTTGAATCATCACCGGAGCGAATATAATGCAAATCGATCCGCGAACCAAGTTTGCGTTTTTGTGTATGTCTGCGGTTGCATTGGGGAATTATTTGGTGCGCCATCAGGGAATCGAACCCCGAACCTACTGATTAAGAGTCAGTTGCTCTGCCAATTGAGCTAATGGCGCACTGCAA
>CAYLSM010000003.1:0-51342 GCA_964386505.1 uncultured Gemmatimonadales bacterium | reverse complement strand
TCATCTTGACCGAGATCACCCCGGTCAGGCCCTCGCGCACGTCATCCCCGCTCAGGGTGAAATCGGCTTTCTTGAGCAGGTTGTTCTTTTTGGCGTAGTCGTTGAGGGTGCGGGTCAGTGCGCTCTTGAACCCGATCAGGTGCGTACCACCCTCGTGGGTGTTGATGTTGTTCACATAGGAGAACAGGGTCTCGCTGTAGCTCTCGGTGTACTGGAGGGCGATCTCCACGATGCTGGTGTCGACCTCCTTGTAGATCGTCACCGGCTTGTGCAGCGGCTTTTTCGACTCGCTCAGGAACTCGACGAAAGTCTTGATGCCGCCGTTGAACTGGTAGACCTCGCGTCGTTTTTCGCCGTTGCGCAGGTCACTGAACAGGATACGGATGCCGGCGTTGAGGTAGGCCAGCTCGCGGAAACGGCTCGCCAGGCCGTCGAAATCGAACTCGATGGTGTCGAAGATCAGGCTGTCGGGCAGGAAAGTGATCCGGGTGCCGGTGCGCTTGTTCTTGCCGATCTCGCGCAGCTCGCTGTTCTTGATCCCGCGGGCGTAGCGCTGGTGATAGACTTTACCGTCCCGGCTGACCTCCGCCTCCAGCCACTCGGACAGGGCGTTGACCACGGAGACGCCCACGCCGTGCAGTCCGCCCGAGACCTTGTACGAGGCGCGGTCGAACTTGCCGCCGGCGTGCAGCATGGTCATGGCGACCTCCACGCCCGGCAGCTTCTCCGTGGGGTGGATGTCCACCGGGATGCCACGCCCGTCGTCGTAGACGCTCACCACGTTGCCGGGGCGAAGCTCGATCTCGATGTTGGCGCAGAACCCGGCCAGGGCCTCGTCGATGGAGTTGTCCACCACCTCGTAGACCAGGTGGTGCAGGCCGCGCTGGCCGGTGGAGCCGATGTACATGCCGGGACGCTTGCGCACCGCCTCCAGACCTTTCAGGACCTGGATATTCCCGGCGCCGTAATCTTTCGCTTTCTCGTTCTTTTCGTCCTGTGTCATTTCGGATAATCCCTCACGTTTATGACCATGTCCCCAGCCAGGGACGTTCCCATGCACTCGTTCAGCTCTTTCAGCACCTTGCGCTTGATCAGCAGCAGCTCCTGTTTCCAGGCCGGAGCGCTGGCCTCCACGATCAACTTGCCGTCCTCCAGGCTCACCGCCCGGGTCACCGCGGCCAGGCGCGGCCCTACGATCCGCGGCCAGGCCGCCACCGCGGCCACGCACTCGGGACGGTGTTCCCGGCTTCCCGCGGCCTTATCCAGCACCACGCCGAGCAGGTTTCTGATCCGCTCCGGGTCCTGTTTCCCAGGCTTCGGCATCCAGCCCTCCGGGCGGGGGTTTAGCGACCACCTTACAGAAAGGTCACCGGCTGTTTGCGCACGCCACAATTTGTGGCGAGCCAGTTGGTGACAAAGTCGAATTTCCCGTCCTGCATCACCCGGGCGCTGAAGGAGCAGGCCCGAACGCAGGCGCAGCAGAGAATGCAGGCCTCCCGGTCGGTCACCGTCTCCGGCCGCACCGTGATCGCCTCCACCGGACAGACGGCAGCGCATTCCCCGCACTGCGCACAACTGCCGCCCAGGCTGACCGGCACAACTCCGTCAAGCCTCTTCGGGTTAACTATATAGGGATAATTGCCCGGTATTTGCGGAGCGGGAATCTCCTCCACCGACCGGGCGTCCAGAACCATGCGGCGGACCTGTGCGCCGAATCCGGCGGCCGCGGCCAGGTCCCGCTCATCCGGCCGTCCGGCTGAAAGCGGCTGCTTGGCCGAGGAAAAGGAATGCTCCCCGATAAAAGCCCCTGCTGCGATAGCCTTGAACCCGGCCTTCTCTGCCAGGTCTTTCAGCTCGACCAGGGCGTCCTCGAATTCCCGGTTGCCGTAGACCGCCACCAGCACGGCCGGGGCGCCATTGGCCCTGACCCGGCCCAACCGCCGCAGCGCTACGCCCGGAACCCGTCCGGAGTAGACCGGCACGCCGATCACCGTAAGCTGGCCGCCGAGGTCCAATGTCGGCAGATTATCGGTAGACGGCGGTGTAAGGTCGACCCGCGAGAGGCTTTCGCAACCAAGCCCGGCGGCAATCGCCTCCAGGACTTTCCGGGTGGTGCCGGTCGGGGAAAAACAGACCAGGGTCGTCGAATCGAGTTTCACGGGCTTCTTCTTTCCGGTAAAATTTGTTTGTCTCAAACGTCCAGCACCGCGCCGCGGCGGATGAACTTGACCGGCAGGTGCCCCAGGCGCTCGAACACCGCCTCCTTGCGCGGCGCGGTGACAAAGCTCTGGTGGCTCTGAACCAGTTCCTCCAGCAGGCGCAGGCTGCGGTGAAGGTCCAGCTCGGCGAAAATGTCATCCAGCAGAAGCACCGGACGCACGCCCAGCTCCCGGCCCAGCAGCACGGCCTCCGACATCTTGAGGCAGATCACCGCGGTGCGCTGCTGGCCCTGGCTGCCGAAATTCCGGAGCGGCTGGCCCTCGATGCTGAACAGAACCTCATCGGTCTGGGGGCCGCTCAGGGTGAGGCCGCGCTCTCGCTCCACCGGGCGGCGCTTTTTCATGCGCTCGGCGAACACCGAGGCGATCAGATCCGTCTCCGTGTCCTGCCCCTGCGGGCAGTGACGGGCGAGCAGCGAGTTGTAGTAGCCCAGGCTGCCGTGCTCGCCGCCGCTCAATCTTTCAAACAGACCCTCATACTCCGGGGCCAGTTTTTCCAGCCACTCGCGCCTGCGTGCAATCAGCCAGGCGCCGCTTTCAGCCATCTGGCGCTCCCAGGGCTCCACCTGCTCCTCGCTGAACGGCGTGCGCCGCAGCAGAACGTTGCGGCTGGCCAGGGCCTTGCGGTAGCGCTTCAATTTTTCAAGGTAGAGCGGCGAAACTATCGAGAGCAGGATATCCAGGTGACGACGCCGCTCGGAGGGCCCCTGGCGCACGATCGCGATGTCCTCCGGGGTGAGCAGCACGCTCTTGAACTGCCCGAATGCCTCGCTCACCGCCTGCATCTCGCGGCCGGCCAGGCTCACTTTCTTGCGCTTGCTGGAGCAACCCACGGCCAGCGTGCCCCGGCTGCCGTCCTCCTCCTGCCAGCCGCCCTCCAGGTGGAACGCCTCCTCGCCGAACCGGATGCACTCGCGGTCCTGCTGGCTGCGGAACGACCTGAGCACTGTCAGGTAGTGGATCGCCTCCAGCAGGTTGGTCTTGCCCTGGCCGTTGTCCCCGATGATCAGGTGGCCCCGCTCGTGGAAGCTCAGGCCGGTGTCCTCGAGGTTGCGGAAGCGGCTCAGTCTGAGGTGCTCGATTTTCAATTCGGGCCTGGAGGTCAGGGTCGCAAATGGGCCTGAAAAATCGCACTAAATTTAATATTCACACGGTTTTGAGGCAAGTTAAAACTTCGAGGGATGCATTATAATTACATTTGAAAATTCCACCCGCCGCAACCGGAAAAAACGAAGGGGCGACAGAAGTTGTCGCCCCTTCGTATATGGCTAAAAAGAAAATACTTACAAACCATTCAATCCGGCAGGTTCACTCGGTCACCTTGAGCGGCATGATCACGTTCAGGTAGCGCTGACTCTCGCTCTCACCCGCCGGCACCAGCAGAATGCCCGACTCGCTGGTCTGCATGCACATCTTGATCTGGTCGCCCTCGATATACTTGAGCACGTCCAGCAAATAGTTGCCGTTGAAATATATCTCCAGCGGCTCTTGCTTGTAGTCCACCTCCAGCGCTTCCTCACCCTCGCCCAGCTCCTCGGTTCGGGCCGAGATGTTGAGGCTGCCATCCTCGAATTTCAGACGGATGCGGTGGGTGACGCTGTTGGCCAGGATAAGCATGCGGCGCAGGGCCTCGATCAGGCGGGAGGTGTCTATGATTGCGATCCGGTCGTTGTAGAACGGGATCACCTGCTCGTAGTTCGGGTAGTTGCCCTCGATCAGCCGGCTGAAAATGATGATGTTATTCGAGCGGATGCCCAGGTGGTTGCGGTCCAGGATCACCTCGGCCATGCTCTCGGACTCCAGAAGCTTGTCCACCATCTCCAGGGCTTTGGGCGGAACGATGACCGATATTTTCTCCTTGAGATCGAACTTGTCCTTGCAGACCATCTTGGCCAGACGGTGGCCGTTGGTGCTGACCATCGAGCTTTCCTCGGGCCCCACCTCCCAGAGCACGCCCTTGAGGATCGGGCGGTCGTCATCGTGGCTCACCGCGTAGCTGGTAGCCCCGACCAGACGGGCGATCACGGAGTGGGCGATCTTGAAAGCCCCATCGAAAGCTTTCTCCGGGAAGGCCGGGAAATCACTGCGCGGCATGCCCGGAAGTACAAAGCTGCTCTTTTCGCAGACAATGCGAGCCCGCTCGCCGTCCTG
Organism: uncultured Gemmatimonadales bacterium; assembly: GCA_964386505.1. GTDB lineage: Bacteria > Gemmatimonadota > Glassbacteria > GWA2-58-10 > GWA2-58-10 > JAJFUG01. Next base: position 46,972 of record CAYLSM010000003.1, on the reverse strand, counting down.
CTCGATCGTTATCGGGCTGTTGGGCAGCTCGCGAACGATCTCGCCCAGTTTCTTGGCCGGGATGGTCAGGCCGCCCGGCTCCTTGACCGTGGCCGGGATGCTCACGCTGAGCGAGATGTCCAGATCGGTGCCGATCAGGCGAAGCTTGCCCTCGGGCTGCTCGGTGGCTTCCAGCAGGATATTGTACAGAATAGGCATCGTGCTCTTGGCCGGGACGATGCTGTTCAGTGCACTGACCGCGTGGAGAAGATTTTCCTTGGTCACGCTTATTTTCATGTTTCAGCCTCCCGCGATGGATGCAGCTCTGAGGGTGGTTATATTCTTTATTTTAGAAAAAATATATTATCAGACAGTACAGCCTGTGGACGATGTGGACAACCCGGCAAGCCTTCTTAAATCTATCAGGTTAAGCACGCCACTGGAAGAAAAAAACTGTGGAGAATTAAAAAACCCGGGCCGTGTTTGTACACAGGCAAAAATGTCGCTGTGGAAAAACGCTGAACTGCCTCGGAGTTATCCACAGATTGTCCCACGGTTATCCATAGGTTCTTCAAACACTCTTGCGGTCGCGTAACCTCACGGTCAGGCTGTCCACCCGCTCGCGGAAATCCTGGTCGCATTCCAGGCGCTGGCCAATCTTGCGGCAGGCGTGCAGCACCGTGGTGTGGTCCTTGCGCCGGAATTTTTCGGCGATCTCGGTGGTGGACATCTTGGTCAGCTTGCTGCACAGGAACATCGCCACCTGGCGCGGCTCGACGAAGCTCTTGGTGCGCTTGGCCGAAACCAGCGCGCTCTCGCCCACCCCGAACTCGTTCGACACCACCTTGAAAATGCTTTCCAGTCCGATGTGGCTGGTTTCCTGCTCGAAAATGTTTTTCAGCACGCGCTCGGCCAGATCCAGGTTGATCGTGCTTTTCTGGATGTCGCTGTAGTGCTTCAGGTAATGCAGCGATCCCTCCAGCAGCCGCACGTTGCTGGTGATGTTCTCGGCGATGAATTCGAGCACGTTCTGCGGGATGAGCAGGCGGCTGAACTCGCTTTTCTTGCGCAGGATCGCGATTCGGGTCTCGAACTCAGGCGCCTGGATATCGGCCACCAGACCCCACTGGAAACGGCTGCGCAGGCGCTCCTCCAGGTGGTGTATTTCGCGAGGCGGGCGGTCGGAGGTCATCACGATCTGTTTCTGGCTCTCATACAGGGCGTTGAAGGTGTGGAAGAACTCCTCCTGAGTGCCCTCCTTCTTGGACAGGAACTCGATGTCGTCCATCAGCAGCACGTCCATGCTGCGGTAACGGTTCCGGAACTCCATCGTGGCGCCGCTCTTGATCGCCGCGATCAGCTCGTTCAGGAATTCCTCGGCCGAGATGTAGCAGATGCGCAGGTTCTTGTACTTTGAGCTTTTGAGCAGGCTGTGCCCGATAGCCTGCATGATGTGGGTCTTTCCCAGGCCCACTCCGCCGTAGATGAACAGCGGGTTGTAGCGCGCCGAGGGAGCCTCGGCCACGCTCAGCGCCGCGGCATTGGCGAACTGGTTGTTCTTGCCCACCACGAAATCCTCGAACGTGTAGCGCGGGTTGAGGCAGCCGATCAGGCGGCTGTCCGCCTTCCCGTCCACGCAGCCGCCGGCCTTTTTCTTTCCGCCGGCCGACCGTGATTCGGGCGCGCCGCCGTTGCCCGGCTCGTTATCCTCGGCGAAACTCCAGAGGTCGATCTGGTCCTTTTCCTGGTCCTTGAAAATGAAACTCACCTCAAAAGGACGCTCGAGCAGGCCCACAGCCACATCGTTCAGGGTCTTCTGGTAGTTCTGCTCCACATAGTAGGCGCTGAACTTGTTCTTGAGCTCCACGGTCAGGCCGCTCTCGACAAGACTCACCGCCCGGCTGGGGTTGAGCCAGGTGCTTATTGTCTGCTGGCTCATGCATTTGGCGCATTCGTTCAGGATCATTTCCCAGATCTGCTGGGCCGTATGTTCCTGTGTCAAAGCTTTTCTCCTCAGTCAAAAATAGGCACGCTCTGCGCGGGGTCGGCGACCTCATCGCGGAAAGCGCCCAGTATTCTGCGAGTAATCGTCCCCGGGCGGCCATCCGCCACCGGGTGTCCATCCACATTCACCACCGGCACGACCTCGGCGCCGCTGCCGGTCAGGAACACCTCCTCAGCCTGGCGCACCACCTCCGGTCCGAATTCGGCCTGGGCGGCCGGGATTCCCAGCCGGGCGCAGAGCGAGAGGATCGTGTTGCGGGTCACCCCCACCAGGATGTTGTCCTCCGGCGGCGTTAGCACACGGCCGTCCCTCACGATGAACAGGTTGTCCGCGCTCAGCTCACAAACATGCCCGGCTGCGGTCAGCAGCATCACTTCCGGCACCCCGGCGTCATTGGCCTCCATCACGGCCAGGATGTTGTTAACGTAGTTGCAGGTCTTCACGTTGGGGTTCACGCAAGCCGGCGCAGTGCGTCGTGTCCGGGCCGTGATTATGCTCAGGCCCTTCTCGTAGAACTCCTTCGGATAGAGCTGCAGGCTGCGGGCGATGATGAAGGTTGTGGGCTTGCCGACCTTGAGCGGGTTTATGCCCAGGTCGTGACGGCGGCCGCGGGTCACCACCAGCCGGATATAGCCTCCGCCGCGCAGATCGTTCTTGCGGCCCAGGGTCTTCAGGATGCCGGTCAGTTCCTCTCGGCTGTAAGGCAGCTCGATACGCATGTACCCGGCCGAGCGCCAAAGGCGCTCCAGGTGCTCGGCAAGCTTGAATATCCGCCCGTCGTAGATGCGGATTCCCTCGAAAATGCCGTCGCCGTACAGCATGTTGCTGTCCATGACCAGCGCGGCCGGAAGGGTCCCGCTCTCCAGGTTCACATACGGGTCCGCCAACGGGTAATCGCCGCTGAAGAAAATATGTTCCACAGACAAACTCACCTCCGTTTCCCGCGGGCGCCGCAGACAAGAACCCCACCGGGCAATAGATTCCCGCGCTACTGTAACCTGGCGGAGGGGTGACAGAAAGGTAAAATCTTGATTGTCATCTAATTAGGGGAATAGAGGCGAGATGCTTCCTCAATACTCCGCTCTAAGTTACAAGCGGCCTCGAAAACTTGTCAAGTTAGACACAGCCTTAATTGCGGCAGGCAACTTGCTATATTCTAACAGATTACAAAACCGCACCAGATGTTGTGCAAAGAAAAATGTGGCACTACATATGGTGTGAGCTTTCAGGCGCCACCGGCTTCGAGAAGCCCGTATTTCTCGAGCTTGTAATACAATGTGCTGGTATTGATCCCCAGGCTGCGCGCGGTCTGGGTCTTGTTTCCGCCGTTGCGGCGGAAGGCCTGGCCGATGATGCGCCGCTCGATGTCCTCCAGCGTGGCGGTCAGGTCCAGATTGCCGCCGGCGGGAAGGCGAAGGTCGAGGCCGCTTTCGGCCAGGGGGGGAAGGTCGCCGGCGCCGAGGCTTTCGCCGCGGCAGAGTACGATGGCCCGCTCGATAACGTTCTCCAGCTCCCGAACGTTGCCAGGCCAGGCGTAGGAGGCCAGAGTCTCCAGGGCCTCCGGCGCTATCGGCATCGGGGGACGGTTCATGCGGCGGCAGACCTTGGCCGCCAGGTGACGGGCCAGCAGGGGGATATCGCCCTGACGCTCGCGAAGCGGAGGCATGTTGAGCGGCACCACATGCAGGCGGAAGAACAGGTCCTCCCGGAACCGTCCCTCGCGCACCTCGTTCTTTAGGTCCTTGTTCGTGGCGCTCACCAGGCGCACATCCACGCTCAGGGTCTTCTCGCCGCCCACGCGCTCGAACTCGCGCTCCTGCAGAACGCGCAGCAGCTTGACCTGCACCGTGGCCGAGATGTCTCCGATCTCGTCCAGGAAAATGGTCCCGCCGTGGGCCAGCTCGAACCGTCCCTTGCGGCTCTTGACCGACCCGGTGAACGCGCCTTTCTCGTGGCCGAACAGTTCGCTCTCCAGCAGACTTTCGCTCAGCGCCCCGCAGGCCACCTTGACAAAGGGCTTGTCCCGCCGCGGGCTCTTGAAATGTATCTCGCGGGCGGCCAGTTCCTTACCGGTGCCGCTCTCGCCGGTGATCAGCACGCTGGCGTCCGTGGCCGCCACCCGCTCCAGGGTCTCGAACACCTCGCGCATCGCCGCGCTCTCGCCCACGATCTGGCCCAGGCCCGCGGCCTCCTCCAGGTCGGCGCGCAGGCGCTCGTTCTCCTCGGCCAGACGGTTGCGCTCGGCGGCATCCGCCCGGGCGGCCAGGGCTTTCTGCACACGCAGGCGGAATTCCTCGGGCGTGAAGCCCTTGGTCATGAAATCCACCGCCCCCAGCTTCATCGCCTCCACGGCCAGCTCCACCGAGCCGAACGCTGTGATGAGGATCACATCCGCCCCGGGCTGAAGCTTCTTGGCCGTTTCCAGTACCTCCAGGCCGTTGGCCCCGGGCAGCTTGAAATCGGTGATCACCAGGTCGTAGCGCTTGGAGCGCAGGCACTCCAAGGCCCGGTCGCCGCTTTCGACCGCCTCGGCCTCGAGGCCCATTTTGGTCAGGGTGATCGCCAGGGCGTCGCACAGCGTACGGTTATCTTCCACCACCAGGACAGCGGGCATGACGCACCTTTACACGGGGGGGCTGCGGTTATTGTGCAACGGGTCGATTCAACATAACAGCCGGGGCGGGCTTTGTAAACAGGTGCGGGGCGCGTTATACGCGCCCCGTCAGGTAATACGGCAGGTGGCATTTCTCAGGGCCGGCCGGTGAGCAGCCCGCCGAAAAAGACCGCGAGCCCCAGCACTTTGCGGCAGTGCGGGCAGGAGTAGAGGACCTCTTTCTTGATGAACCCTTTCTTTTCGCGGAGGACCTCGTTCTGCGGCTCGGAGCCGCCCGCGTTCAGGGTCACGGGGTTGTTGCAGTACGGACAGATGGCCACTCCGGTCTCTCCTTTCAGGGTTCAGCCTGCGGCAGGCTCCGGCGCTCCGCCGCGAACCCGGCGAGTCAGCAGACGCACGGTCAGCCAGCCGAAGATGAAGTTCTCGGTGGAAACCTCCACAAAATGGCTCCAGCGCATGCGGTCCGGAATGATCGGATTGGGGCTGACCAGCAGCGCCCCCATCAGCAGCGAGAACGCCAGGCCCACGAGCAGCGCCGCCCGGCCCCGCTCCAAGTCCACCATGCGCACGATCAGCACCGCGACCAGGCCCCAGACCACCCCGCGCGCGGCCGCGAGCAGCGGCATCCAGGCGGACGGCTGAAGATCGGCGTAGAACTCACGGAATGCCGGCCCGGCCAAGGGAACCGCCACCAGCGCGCCGAACAGGAAATAGATGAACACGTACAGCACCGACACCCCGGCGAGCCGCCCGGACCAGCCGCCGACCCCGCCGGGAAGGCCCGCCGCCGCCGGCCTGGATGCACCCGCCGGCCTGGACGGACCGGCCATGGCCGTGGACAGCCAGCCCAGAGCTGCGGCTGTGACCAGCCCCCGCACCAGACCCAGGTGCACATGGAGCGTGGTTATTTTGTGCAAGGTCAGGTCGAGGAACGCCAGGGCCTCGACCCAACTCAGGGCGGTCACAACCACGAAATGGACCAGGAAAACCGCCCACGCCAGCGGCCAGCCCCGCCACACACTGCGACGGATCAGTTCTAGGATCACCACCGACTGCAGAAGGGCCTCCAGGATCCGGAAGGCGGCCAGTTCCAGGGCAGAAGCTCCGGGTACGCTCATGCCCGGCTCGAAAATCCAACCGGTAATCAGATTCAGCAGGTACAGCGCGACGGTCAGAAGGAGGAGTTTCCTCCAGGGATAGGCGCAAAGAACCGTATTCACATCAGCCTCACAGGTTGATGACTATCGTCAGTGATTTGTTAACTGTATGGGTTGACAGAAGATCAGTGTTTCGGTCCGCTGCCTTGCAGGCGCTCATCCAGGCTTGCCAGCCGCAGCTCGATCTCCAGTAGTTTCTGGCGCGTGTCCAGGTCGGCCTGGTTGATTTTCGCAAACAGCAGCGGCAGCGCGGCGATAACGCACAGTCCGAGGCACATGCTGAGCAGGATCAGGCGGACCACGAAATTTTGCTCGATGAAACCGCACACCAGCAGCAGGAAAGCCCCTGTCCAGCCCAGCGACGACTTGATCCAGGCCATCTGCTTGACATCCCGGCTGCGGTCGTACTCACCTCGGCGCACCAGGTCCAGCCCCTTGAGCGAGAGCAGGATCAGCAGCAGGCCGACCGCCACCAGCAGGAACCGCAGAATTAAAGGGATTCCAAGCGGGCAGGGGGCTGAGGGGAACACGAAGCTCGGGATGCGGTCGAGCACTCCGAGACCGATCTCGGCCAGCCCGATCAACAGCCGCAGCCCGGCCAGGATGAAAGTCCCGATACTTTTGGGTACAGAAAGCTTTTCGGTGAACATCTTGTCCAGCTCCTCCTTGTACTTGCCGTGCAGCTCCGGGCTGACCCGTTCCTGGGCCAGAAGGCTGTCGCGCAGGTTTATTCTCTCCCGGCTCATCGCGCCCCCCCTTCCCGCACGAGGACATCGCGCAGGGCGCTCCGGGCGCGGAACAGGCGGCTCTTGACCGTGCCCAGCGGCAGCTCCAGAATCTCCGCCACCTCGGCCAGGGAGAAATCCTCCAGGAAAAAGAGGGTCAGGATTTCGCGCTGGGGCAGCTCCAGGCGGTCGAGGCCCCAGTGCACCAGGGCGGCATCCGCGAACTCCTCCGGCCCGGGGCTGTCATCCGCAATTTCGTCTAAGACGGCCTCATCGGCCCGGCGGCTGTTCTCCGCGGCCAGCTCCGATATCCGGTCGGCGGCGCTGCGGCGGGCCAGGGTGTAGAGCCAGGCGTTGAGCCGCCGTGGCTCGCGCAAGCCGCCCAGGCCGCGCAGGGCCTTGAGCCAGGTCTGCTGCAGAAGGTCCCAGGCTTCCTCCTCGCGGCCGCTCAGACGCCGAAGGTAGTAGAACAGGCGGCGCTCCCAGCGTTCCACGATCTCGCGGAAAGCCCGGCTGTCCCCGCGCCGGAAGCGCAGGACCAGAAGCTCGGCCAGGATTTCCTCCCGCTCCGGCCCGGCCGGACGCGGGGGCTGTGTGTTCGGTTCTGTCACGCCACTCTCGCGGCAGAGGGTTCGATCAGCCTTTCGAGTTGCGTTCTTTCTGCAGCTCGGACAACTGCAACTGCATCTCCAGCAGCTTTTCGCGGATATTAAGCTCGGACTGCTTCACGTGATAGTCCACCATGATCAAAACTGCCATCACTATGATCAACAGCGCTATCGGGGCGATAAACACCAGGTCTTTGACATTGCCGCCCAGCAGGCCCACGAACAGCAGCGCGTTCGCCAGCCCGAACAGGCCCCCGAATATCAGGCCGGCCATCAGCTTTGAATCCTTTCGCATATCCATTTTCTTTTTGCGGGCGATATTCAGCTCCAGCAGGGCGATCCCGAGGGTGAACACTCCGGATATCGCCCAGAGCCAGCGTCCCGCCGTGGGCAGCGCCACCGGCCGGTTGAACAGGGCGCTGGTCATGAACGCGGTCCCGAGCAGCAGCAGGACCGCATCTCTGGCCCACCACCCGGCCTTATTGATCCCTGTGATTTCCTGGGTGAACATCTTTTCCATCTCCTTCCTGTATCTGTCGTGAAGCTCCGGGTCGACCGGTTCGAGGGACAGAAGGCGCTCGCGGAGGTTTTCGTTGTTTCCGCTCATGGCTACGCCTCCTTCCCGTTCAGAATCCACCAGAGAGCATTCCGGGCCCGTTCCAGCCGGGTCCTGGCACCCCCGGGAGTGAGCCGGAGCATCCGGGCCAGCTCCTCGGGGCTGAAATCCTCCAGCAACACCAGGGTCATTATCTCGCGCTGCGCAAGCTCCAGGCTGTCCAGGGCCCGGTGCAGCGCGGCCGGGTCGCCGAAAGAACCCAGTTCCGGGCTTGCCTGGGACAGTGGTCCCGTCGGCTCTGCACCGACCGACGGCCGTGTCAGCTCCGGGATTTCCCGCTCCGCGGCCCGTCGGGCCAGACAGTAGAGCCGCGCCTTGAACCGCTCCGGGCCGCTCCGGGAGCCCAGCTCCGCCGCCAGAGCGCGCCAGGTGCGGGCCAGCAGCTCCCAGGCCTGGGTCTCGCTGCCGCACAGACGCCGCAGGTAGTAGAACAGCGGCTTTTCCCACTGCTCCACCAGCTCGCGGAAAGCCGTCCTGTCCCCGCGCCGGAAACGCAGGGCCAGCAGCTCGGCTTGAATCTCGTTCCTGTCCAGGGGCGCTCCTGTTGTTTCGGTACCGTCCTGTATGTCGGCGACTGGGGCGGGAAAGTTCCCGGATTTTTCCGCTTGCCTCCGGCCCGCCGGAGCTAACGGTACTTAAATTTGCTTTTTCGGTCGGTGACTGTTATTTTACAAGCCTTTGCGGGGGAAAGACGGCTTTCCCCATGCGTGAGGATGCTGTGCGCTGTCTGTGAACTAACCCGATCTACCAACGGCAAAAGGAGCGATGACAATGCCTCTGGTACCGATGAAGCAGCTGCTGGAAGTCGCGGCGAAAGGTAATTTCGCTGTCGGCGCTTACAACGTCAACAACATGGAGCAGATCCAGGCTATCATGATGGCCGCCCGCGAGACCAAGTCGGTGGTCATCATCCAGGCCAGCCGCGGCGCGCTCAAGTACAGCAATTTCACCTACCTGAAATACCTTATGCTGGCTGCCGCCGAAGAGAACCCGGATATACCCATCGCCCTGCACCTGGACCACGGCAACAGCCTGGCCACCTGCAAAGAGGCGATCGCCCTGGGTTTCACCAGCGTGATGATCGACGGCTCGCTGAAAGAGGACAGCAAGACCCCGACCACGTTCGAGGAGAACGTGGCGGTCACCCGCGCCGTGGCCGAGTTCGCCCACCCGCTGGGTGTGACGGTCGAGGGTGAGCTGGGCACTCTGGGCGGGATCGAGGACGGTGTGGGCAGCGGCCAGGTGCACCTGACCGATCCGGACCAGGCCATCGAATTTGTCGAGAAGACCCAGGTGGATGCCCTGGCCGTGGCGATCGGCACCAGCCACGGGGCCTACAAGTTCAAGACCGAGCCCAAGCTGGCCCTGCATATCGTCAAGGAGATCAACTCCCGCATGCCCGACCTGCACATGGTGATGCACGGCAGCAGCAGCGTGCCCCAGGAGCTGGTCGACATCGTGAACAAGTACGGCGGCAAGATGCCCAACGCCAAGGGCGTGCCCATGGACCAGATCCAGAGCGTGATCCCGTTCGGCGTGCGCAAGGTCAATATCGACAGCGACGGCCGTATCGCGATCACCGGCGCGATCCGCAAGGTGTTCGCCGAGACCCCGGACAAGTTCGACCCGCGCGACTACCTGAAGCCCGCCCGCGAGGCCCTGGCCAAGCTGGTGGCGCAGAAGATGCGCGACCTGGGCACCGCCGGCTCCGCCGAGGGCCTGAAAGCCCAGACTCTCGATGACATGAAGAAGGTCTACAAGGCCAAGGGCTGGATCTAAGCCTCCAAAGCCTGCGGCTTGAGATTCGATTCTGCTGCAAGTGTAGGGGCACGGTGCGCCGTGCCCCTAAGTATTTTCCCCCGACCGCGAGAATCGGATGGCAACTCTGCGACGCCTGGTGCTCGGAGCGATGGTGCTGGCCTGTCTCGGCCTTGCGCCGGCTTGCCTTCGCGCCGACCAGAACAGCCTGATCCAGCGCTTTCAACTGGGTGTGAGCTGGAAAGCCTCGCCGCAATGGACACTGCGGGGCATTCTCCAGTCACGGTTCCGCGAGGGAATGAGCGACTACTACATGTTCCTGACCGACATGGGTGCCGAGTACCGCCCGTCCTCGCTCAAGTCGTTCCGCCTGCCGGTCTACTACCGTTTCCAGGACAAGGAGAACGTGGAGGGCTGGCAGTCCAGGCATTACCTGATGCTCGATCCCACCCTGAGCCTACTGCGCTACGGCCCCTGGGAGGTTGACCTTCGCCAGCGGTTCCAACTGGATGCGGCCAACAGCCTGAGAATGGTCTACCTGCGGCCCCTGCTCCGTCTGTCCTACGCTTTCCGCGCCGGCCACAGCGCCTGCCGGGCCTGGGTCTACTACGACTACTATCTCACGGTCCAGCGCAGCCTGCGCCGGGCTTGGGCCGACCCGAGCGATTTTTCCACCGGGGTCTCGCTCGGGGTCAACCCCAACACCGACCTTCTGCTCTACTACATGATCTATTCTTCGCGCTCCCGCGATGTCAAGGACTGGAGCCGCATTCACCAGAGCTGTTTCGCCCTGAGTATCAAGCTCTGAGCGCTGGCCGCCACAGATTGAACAACTGGCGTGCATGATTTGCCGGAGACGCGTCTTTTTTATAAATCCCCCTCGATCCCCCTTTTCCAAAGGGGGAGGCCTGGAGTGAACCACTTGTCCAGTCCTTGGGCTTCACTCCAACAAAACCCCCAAAAAGAAAGGGGCGGGTTTGGCACCCGCCCCAGCGCAAGCGATTATCAACGGTTACACTCTCTGGAGACTCATTCGAACGCGGCGCGATGGTCCCGCACGAACTGGCGGAAATCCCCCGGCGGATTGCCGGTCAGGCGCTCGAGGTCATCGGTCACCCGGTCGTTGAGACTGTCGGACCAGTAGGCCATAAGCCGCGGGATGTCCCGGGCCAGCCATTCGGGGGCGCCGGCGCGGATCATCGAGGCGGTGGCGGCCTCGGCGGTCACCATGATGTAGCGAATCTCGCGGCCCAGTTCCTCGCTCAGCACCTCGGCCAGGCGGGCGGCGGTGATACTCTCCGGCCCGGTCAGCTCGTACTCGCTCCCGGCATGGCCGTCGCCCAGCAGCACGGCCGCAGCCGCGGCGGCGATGTCGCGTGTGTCCACTTGGCTGGCGCGGCCCTCGCCCAGGGGGGCGTAGAACGCGCCCTGCTCGCGGATCGTGGCCGCGTGGCCCAGGGTGTTCTGCATGAAGAAGTTGCCGCGCAGGATCACGTGCGGCAACCCGGACTTGGCCAGCTTGGCCTCGTTCTGGGCGTGCCAGCGGAAAATCTGCGAGGGAGAATCGGCGCTCACTCCCATGGCGGATAGTTTGACCAGCAGGCCGACCTTGGCTTTCTTCGCCTGCTTGACCGCCTCATTCTGCTGCGCCACCACCTCCGGGCCGCCGGGGCTGGCCAGGAAAACACGCTCCACGCCCTTGAACGCAGGCTTGAGGCTGGCCGGACGGCCCAGGTCGGCCTGCACCAGCTCAACCCCCGGAAGCAGCAGCTTTTCAGCGCGGGACGGGTCGCGGGTCATCGCCCGCACGGACGCCCCGGACTGGGAAAGCAACCGGACCAGTTCCGACCCCACCGGGCCAGTGGCCCCGATCACCAGAATCATCTTCCCTCCGTAAACCAGACGCAACGCAGTTCAGGCAGAGCGCTCCCGACGGCCGTACCGGCCGGCGTGTCCCTGTGCCATAATTATGGATCAATCCCGGCCGGAACACAAGGGGGTAGCCCAGCCGAAGCCTGCCTCAGGCCAGAGGGGTGTACTCGGTCCTGGCCACCTCGATCTTGCCCTCAACCACCTCCACGAACGGCTTGCCGGCCTTGACCCCGACCGTGCCGTAACCCGTGGCCGTAGACAGGAAACTACGGAAATCGCCGCGGACCGAGGGCTTGATATAGAGGGTCCTCTCGACCGCGTCGTAGCGCACGCCGGTCAGGCCCTGCAGAAGGCCGTAGCTGCTCATGGCCCGGGCATACCAGTGGCCGCACTCGTACTCGTTGAACGGGTTGCGCACCCGGCCGTCGTAGCGCGCCCGGCAGGCCCGCACGATGTCGAGGCCCTTGTCCACCTCGCCGCAGAGCATCAGGTGGCTGGCCACCTGGTACTCGATCCCGGTCCAGACCTCGTTGGAGTAGACGAACGGAAGCGAGAGGCTCCCGCCCTTGGGCCAGGAGCAGAGCAGCAACCCGCCCTCCGCTCCCAGGGCGTACCCCGGGCGCTGCGGGTTGGCGTGCTCGGACAGGTCGGTGCGGAAATTGTAGCTGTGCACGGCGTTGAGGTGGCTCAGCACCTTGAGTTCATCCAGCACATTGCCCACCCCGCAGACCGCGGCGATCCAGGCCCCCAGCACCCCGTCGCTCAGGCAGCCGGTGCCATACTGGTACTTGGGGCCTTCTTTCTGCAGCAGCTCCAGCGCCTCGGGAGAGTATTCGCCCCAGGCGCTGTTTTTGGATGCCTCCACTGGGTTTCCGGCGCGCAGGCCCTCCCACTGGATTTTCTGGAAGAAATACTCACCGTCGAACAGCTCTTTCTCCAGCACGGCGCGGCCCTTGTCGTACAGCTCCTTGTAGAGCGGCACCGCGTCACCCAGCGCCTCGCCCATAAGCGTGGCAGCGCGCAGGGCGCCCAGGTAGAAACTGGAGCACATCGGCTCCGCGCCCCAGAACTCGATATCGTAGGTGTTGTGGTGCGGTTCCTCCAGCACTCCGTGGTGACGGGGGTCCCAGGCTTCGATACAGTAATCGAGTGAGGCGCGCACCTGTGGCCAGAACGAGGCCAGCCAGCCGTTGTCGCCGCTGATCCGCCACTCGCGGTAGACTTTCATGATCCCGCCCAGCTGACCATCGCTCGCGGCGTAGTAAGTGTGCAAGATCGGCCGCACGGGGAGCCCGGCGCGGAACACCTGGTGGCCTTTTTCATCCTGGTCCACCTTGAACTCGGTCAGGCGCAGGCTGCGCTCGAGCGAGGGGAACAGGTGGGGTACAGCCTGGGCGTAGTTCCAGACATGCGTGCAGCTTCCCTCGCAGCAGCCACTGGTATCGCTGCAGCCCTCCCATGCCCACATGCGTCCGTCAGTCTGGCGCAGCACGGTGGGGCTTTTGAGGATGGTCAGGTTGGCCGCCACCGCCTCCACCACCTCGGGAGGCAGGGTGGTGTCGTAGAACGCCCGGCTGAATTTCTCCGATTTCTCGCGCAGGGCGGACACGTTCTTCGCCCAGAAAGCGGCCAGGTCCTCGGCATTGGCGAACTGCCCGCTGTACCAGGGCTTGTAGTTCTTTTCCGGGACAGTGGGGTCGCAGCAGGAGTGGTCGCCGGTTTTATCCGAGCAGCAATCCGGGTCGTCGCCTTCGTGGAGGTTGGACTCGGGTACGTACCAGCACAGAAGCAGCCGGACCGTGCGGCTTTCGCCCGCGGCCAGACTGAACGGGAGGAACAGACTCGCTCCAGGGCTCGGATTCCCCTGGTCGAACGGCGTGGCTTCTGGAGTCGCTCCCTCCTCCACGGCCTTCCAGGCCAGGGTGAGTGGGTCGAACCAGCCGCCGCGGAACCAGCGGCAGTTGACTTTCGTGTTCGGATCATCCACCACGGCGCAGAAAGCACCCTCGAGCCAGGGACGATCGTCCGTGCCTTTCTGATGGAGGATGAAACCGCCCGGGACCGCACCTACCGAGGCATGCTTTCGTAATTCACTGTATTGAGGGCCGGCATCATCCCAACCCGCGGCCATGAAGTTATTGGAGTTGAACGAGAAGACCGCCTCCAGCGCCTGCTTTCCGGGGTTGTGGAAAGTATACTCCAGGGCAGCCACCGGCAGGCTCGAGCTGTCGGCGTCACCGGGGATAAACGGGCTCCAGCCGGTGAGCACCGCTTCCAGTGGCAGCTTGTCGTCTTTCAGGTTCACGGTGGCGAACGGGAAACGCGTCTCGAAGACCGCAGAGCGGAAATGCGGCAACCCGTAGTTCTTGTTTCGCCCGCCGCCGTTGGTGTCGGGATTGCCGAAAGCTTTCCAGCCCGGCACCGGCCCCTCGAGCACGCGCGCGATGTTTTTCTGCCCCTTGACACACACGGCGGCGAACGTCAGCGGCTCATGAAACATATTCGGCCGGTTGCGCAGCGAAACATGCGACAGCGCCCCACTCCCCTCCAGGCATATCATACCCGCACCGAGGCCTCCCAGCGGAAACGCCACCCGGCTCAGGAACTCACCCTCATAGGGGCTGTTGAACGGTCTTTTTGGCCGGACTTTGAAGCGCTCGGACTGACTGGTAGCGGCAGGACCGGCGCATCCCGCGCCAATCGGCAGCGCGACAGCCGCCGCCGCGGCGGTCCCGGCAACTGCCCCTTTGACGAAATTCCTGCGTTTCATCGTACGCTCCTTTCCGGCAGTCGGTAAAGATGTCTAAGTGTGTTGAATCCGCGAACATTCAGTGGCATATTTAGCGGAATGCAATTCCGGCTTGGAAGGTCCGGTATTATTATACACTGCCGTCCGCAGGATAAAAAGGAAAAAGGATGGAATCGCAACAGCAACAAAGGGCTCCGGAGACGGATTTCAACACCCTGCTGCTCCAGGTGGAGCAGATACTGGGCAGAACAAGCCCTCTCCCGGGCAGGCTGGCCGCTTTGTGCCGCCTGTTGAGAAAGACTGTTCCACACTACAACTGGGTTGGAATCTACCTGGTGGAAAGCCCAGGCTGGCTGGTGCTGGGCCCTTATGACGGTGCGCCGACCGGGCATGTGCGCATTCCGTTCGGTCAAGGGATCTGCGGCCAGGTGGCCGCAAGCGGAGAGACACTCGTAGTGCCGGATGTCTCCACAGAGAGCAATTATCTTTCCTGCAACGTCGCGGTGCGCTCGGAGATCGTGGTCCCGCTGCTGCTGGACGGCACGGTCCTGGGCGAGCTGGATATCGATTCGCACCGCCTGGCGCCGTTCACCCCGGCTGACCGCACCTTCCTGGAGGCGGTCTGCGCGCGGGTGGCGCAACTGTTGCCATAAAAGCTGTTCCGGTCGCTTTTACAGCAGAATTTGCCTGAACTGAAGGCGCTGCCGGGCAGTGCGGGCCTTGATGCGATCGGGATGTACAGGTGGGTGAAAAACTGGCGGGAGAGCCTGGCCCTGTTCGGAAGCCGCCTGGGCTCGGACCCGGCGTTCAGCTATCCCTGGGCCCTGACGCTGGTCCTGTCTCTCGGTGTGTCGCTCTGGTTTTTCGGGCGGGTGCTTCTGGAGGCTCGTTCGCGGAAAAAATAAGAACTCAGCCGCGGCTGACCCGGGCCAGCTCCAGGGCGCAGGCGCAGACCGTGGACATGTCCAGGCCGTAGCGGGAGCGCAGGTAGTTCTGGCTGCCCACGGTGTCCAGGTTCTCGGGCAGGCCCAGGCGTTTCAGGCGCACCCCGGCGCCCTCGCGCGCCAGCACCTCGCTCACCGCGCTGCCCAGCCCGCCGCAGAGGGTGTGCTCCTCCAGGCTGATCAGCCAGGGGGTCTCGGCTGCGGCTGTCAGGATCGTCTCCTCGTCCAGCGGCTTGACAAAGGGGCAGCTAAGAAGCCGCACGTTCATTCCATGCTCACCGCGCAGCCGTTCCACCGCCTGCACCGCCTCCCAGGTTACCGCTCCGCAGGCCACGATAGTACCGTCATTCCCCTCGGCTAAAGTCAGAGCGCGGCCGAACTGCAGCGGCGGGTCGCCCGCAGTGTGGATCACTTTCTCACGGTTCTTACCCAGGCGGATGAACCAGGGCCCGGGATTCTCCACGGACAGGCGCACCGCCACCCGCACCTCGGCCGCATCCGCCGGCGAGCAGACTGTCATGCCCGGCAGGGCGCGCATCACGGCCAGGTCCTCGATCCCGAAATGCGTGTAACCCTGCGAGCCGTAACTGAGGCCGCCGCCCACGGAGACAATTTTCACATCCGCCCGGTGGTAGCAGACATCGTTGCGGATCTGCTCCAGGGGCCGCAGCACCGGGAAATTGGCGATACTGTAGACAAACACCCGCGCCGGACGGGCCAGACTGAGCCCGGCGGCGAAACCGATCAGGCTCTGCTCGGCGATCCCCAGGTTGAGGTACTGCTGAGGGAATTTCTCCTGGAACGACTCGATCACCGAATATCCCAGGTCGCCCACGCAGAGGTAGAGGTCGGGGTCACGCGCGGCAAACTCGGCCAGGGTGTTTATGAACGCGGTTCTCACCGGGCGTCCTCCTCGGCGGAGTCGATCTGGCGCAGGGCCTCGGCCAGTTGCTCATCGTTGGGCGACTTGTAGTGCCAGCGCACGGTGTTTTCCATGTAGTCCACTCCCTTGCCCTTGACCGTGTGGGCGATCAGCAGGGAGGGCTTTCCCGCTCCGTATGGCAAGGCCTCGAACGCGGCGGCCAGGTCGGCATGGTCATGGCCCTGCGCCTCGCGCACGGCCCAGCCGAACGCGCGCCACTTGTCGGCCAGGGGCTCCAGCGGGAGCACGTCCTCCACCCGTCCCAGGGACTGTATCTTGTTGTAGTCGATGATGAGGACCAGGTTGTCCAGGGCGTAGCGCGCCGCGATCAGGGCGCTCTCCCAGGTGGTGCCCTCGTCGCACTCGCCGTCGGACAGAAGAGCGAACACGCGCGGGGCGCTCTTGCGGTCCCGCAGGGCGAACGCCATGCCCACCGCCACGGGCAGGCCGTGACCCAGCGAGCCGGTGGAAAGCTCCACCCCGGGCACACCCTTGCGGGTCACGTGGCCGGCCAGCACGAACCCGTCATCGCAGTAGCGCGCCAGCCACTCCAGCGGGAAAAACCCGGCCCCGGCCAGGGCGGAATAGACACCGGCCGCGGCATGGCCCTTGGAGACAATCAGACGGTCGCGCTGCGGGTCCTCGGGCGCGGACGGGTCCACCCGCAGCACCCCGCCGTAGAGGTGGGCCAGGATATCGGCGATGCTCAGGCTGCTGCCGATATGGCTGGCATCGGCGTGGTGCACCATGCGCAGGGCGTTGCGACGGATGTCGGCGGCCCGGGCGCGTCGCGCGGCCAGGATTTCGGGACTGGCGCTCAAGAGTGTTTCCCCTGGTTCAAACCGTTCACTCCCCCAGCAGCAGGTTGCGAATCACCTTGCAGGCGTAGTCCACATCCTCCTCGGTCAGCTTGCTGGCGCAGGGAAGGTTGATACCGCGGGAGGTCACGAAATCGGCCACCGGGGTGTGCGCCGGCTTGAACATCGGGAACTTGCTGATCGGCCGGAAGAACGGACGGTTGCGCACCCCGCGCTGGTTCATCGCCGCCATCAGGGGTTCGGGCTCGATCCCGAAATCCTTCTCCACGACCATGGTCGGCACGTAGAAATTGTTGCGGCAGCCCGGACGTTCGGCGTTGAGCCGCAGTCCCTCGATATTGCCCAGACGGTCGCGGTACCAGAAGAATATCTGGCGGCGTTTCTCGATGATCTCATCCATGCGCTCGAGCTGGGCCAGCCCCAGGGCGGCTTGGATGTTGGAGAGCTTGTACTTGAAGCCGATGCCGGTCAGGTAGAGCACCTTGCTGTTGTCGCGGCAGTGGTCCCAGTAGTAGTAGGCGCGGTCGAAAAAATTGTCGTCGTTGGTGACCAGGCAGCCGCCCTCGCCCATGACCAGTGGCTTGGCCCCCTGGAAGCTGAACGTGGCCCCCAGGCCTATGCTGCCGGCGGGTTTGCCCTTGTACAGCGAGCCGATCCCCGGGGCGGCATCCTCGATCACCGGAATCCCGTGCTCGCCGGCGATCTGCATGATCGCATCCATCTCGGCCGGGTGGCCGTACATGTGCACCGGGATCACGGCCTTGGTGCGGCTGGTGATCGCCTTGCGGAAACACTCCGGGTCCATGCACCAGGTGTCGGGCTCGATGTCCACGAACACCGGGGTGGCGCCCTGGTAGCAGACACAGGTCACGCCGGAGATCCAGGTGCTCTCGGGCACGATCACCTCATCGCCCGGCTTGATCCCGAGCGCGGCCATGGTCAGGTGCAGCGCCCCGGTGCAGCTCGAGGTGGCGATGGCGTGCTTGACCCCCACCGCTTTACGCATGCCGTCCTCGAAACGGTCCAGATAATCGTGCCAGTTGTCGTACCAGCCGTTGGCGCAGGCATCCGCCACGTACTGCACTTCCTTTTCCGTGATCCAGGGTCCCCCGGAGGGAATGACGCGGTCCATGTGTGCGGTCCTCTTTCAGCAAAGAATACGGTTTAGACAACAGTGCCGATGTAATCGGCAATATCTTTCAGGCAGAGTGTGCGGCAGTCCTCACCCCGCGCCGCGCCGGCATACCAGGCGGCGGAGCGTTCCACCGCGCGCTCAAAACTCCAGCGCGGCGACCAGCCCAGAGTACGGAACGCCTTGTCCCAGGCCAGCATCAGAAGCCCCGCCTCGTGCCGCCCGCTGTCGCCAGCCGGGTCGATCTCGATCCGGGAGGCGGCCGCCTCGCCGCCGAACTCGCGGCAGAAAAGGGCGGCCAGCTCGGCCACCGGGCGGCAGGAGGTTGTCTCCGGGGCGAAATTGAACGCCCCGCACAGGGCTGCCAGCTCCCGGCTGTCGCCGCTTTCGGCGGCGGACAGAAGGCGCGCGCCCAGGATCAGGTAGCCGTAGAGCGGCTCAAGGACGTGCTGCCAGGGACGGATCGCGGCAGGCAGCCTGAGGCGCAGCGGCTTGCCCGCGCTCAGGGCGGCCACGGCATCCGGCACGATCCGGTCGCGCGCCCAGTCGCCACCGCCGATCACGTTGCCGGCGCGGGCTGTGGCCAGGGCGATTCCGGAGGGGGCGAAAAAGGAGCGCCGGTACGAGGCGCAGACAATCTCGGCCGCAGCCTTGGAGGCGCTGTAGGGGTCGCTTCCGCCCAGGGGGTCGGCCTCGCGGTAGGCGAAATCCCACTCGCGGTTCTCGTAGCACTTGTCCGTGGTCACCACCAGCACGGCCTTGAGGTTCCCGGCCTTGCGGCGCAGGGCCTCCAGAAGGTTGACCGTGCCGCCGGAGTTGATCTCGAAAGTCTCGCGGGTCAGCTCGTAGCTGTCACGCACCAGGGGCTGGGCGGCAAGATGGAACACCACCTCGGGCTGAGTGTCGGCTACCGCGCGCTCCAGGGCCGCGTAGTCGCGCACATCCGCCCGGATGTCGCTCTCCAGCGTGTCGGCGCAACCCGCCTGCTCGAACAGGGCGGGCGCGGTGGGCGGGTCGAGGGCCAGGCCAGTGGTGCGCGCACCCAGGCGCTCCAGCCACAGGCTCAGCCAGCTCCCCTTGAACCCGGTATGGCCGGTCAGCAGCACACGGCGGCCCTGATATGCTTTTTTGAGCGTGTCCATATCCACTCTACCAAACTTTCCAAGGTGCCTGGCCGCTGTTCCAGAGTGATTCGAGGTAGTTTTTCTCTTTCAGCAGGTCCATCGAGTACCAGAAACCCTCGTGACGGTAGGCATTGAGCTGGCCCTCCGCGGCCAGACGCTCCAGAGGCTCTTTCTCCCAGACGGCCGTGTCCCCGTCCTCGATGTAGTCGAACACACCGGGAGAGAGCACGAAAAAACCGCCGTTGATCCAACTGCCCGGCTCCTTGACTTTCTCGCGGAACGACATAACGTTCTCGCCCTGCATGTCCAGCATACCGTAGCGGCCCAGCGGCTGCACCGCGGTGAGCGTGGCCAGTGCCTTGCGTTCTTTATGGAAGCGGATCAGGCCGCGGATGTCGATGTCGCTGACCCCGTCGCCGTAGGTGAAACAGAAATCCTCATCATCCAGATAAGGGCGCACCCGCTTGAGCCGTCCCCCGGTGGCGGTGTCCAGCCCGGTCTCGACCAGGGTCACGCGCCAGGGCTCGCGGCAGCCGGTGTGCACCTCCATGCTCCCGGAGGCCAGGTCGAACGTCACATCCGACAGGTGCAGCAGGTAGTGGGAGAAGAACTCCTTGATCACGTAACCCTTGTAGCCCAGGCAGATCACGAAATCGTGCAGCCCGTGCGCCGAGTAGATTTTCATGATGTGCCACAGGATCGGCATCCCGCCGATCTCCACCATCGGCTTGGGACGCAGGCTGGTCTCCTCGCTGATCCGGGTGCCGTAACCGCCGGCCAGTATCACGGTTTTCATGCGAGCCTCTTGGGGTGTGTGTTGCCCGACTTGTGTGCCACGACGGATTAATGCGCGCCGCGCGGCTTGCGCCCGACCGCCTCGATGTTGCCGAAGGGGAATGAGAGCGCGAAATTCTTGAGACCCAGAGCGCCCAGAACCCCCTGTCCGGCCCGGCGCAGCCCGGGGTTACGGATGCCGTTCTCCACATAATGCGCCAGCGGGTAGGTGGTAAGGCTCCTCAAGCCCCGCTCGTAGGCAAACCCGGCCGCCTCCAGCATCCGCCTGAGGCTCGCCGGGTCGAAATAGCTCAGGTGCTGCACCGACCAGGCGATAAAGCCCATGCCCTGCACCCGCGCCAGCAGGCTGCCGATATTGTGGGTCGCCACCAGCGCGCAGCCGCCGGGACGCAAATGGTAGAGGATATCCTCCAGCATGCGCCGTGGGTCGGAGACATGATCGATCACATGTACAAAGAACACCAGGTCGAAATAAGCTTCCGGGAACAGGGAGCGGCTGTAGTCGGCGCAGCGCACCCCGGTCAGACCAAGGACATGCCGGGCGTGCTCCACCGCCCCGGCGCTGGGGTCCACCCCGTGGGCCTCGAAACCGTACAGCGCAGCGGCCTCCACCAGGTGCCCGCAGCCGCAGCCCACATCCAGCACCCGTCCGCTCCGGATACCCGAGACCCGCACCAGACGGTCCACGTAGCGGGCCATGTTGCGACGGATCGAGGGCACCAGGGAATCCTTGACCGCCTCGTCGATCCGGCTGTTACGGTACAGCTCGATGATCCGCTCCGGCTCGAACACCGGGTCGGAATAGACCATCCCGCAGGCGCGGCAGCGCACGATCCGGTAGTGGTTGGCGCTCTCGGTCAGGTAGTCGAAATCGGCCTGGGCGTTCTCCAGGCGTTCCGGGTACAGCTCGCTCTTGTCGGCCGACCCGCAGAGCGGGCAATCCATGCGCCGCATCGGTGCGTCACTTCCCGCCGATTATGTGCTCGATCTCATCCCGGCTCAGAATACGCGGCTCCGGAGTGAGAATGATGATGTCGCCACGGTAGCCGCGCTGGTTGTACAGCTCGCGGATGATCTCGCGGTAGAACATGGCCGCGGTCACGATCAGGGCATCCACCGGCTCGCGTTCCAGGGTGTCGGGCGGCACTATCTTGAGCAGGCTGCCCGGCAGGTACTTGCCCTGCTTGAACGAGTCCTTGTCGATCACGTACTTGATTTTCTGCGGGTTCATCCCGGTGAACGAGAACACGGTCACGCCCTTGGCCCCGGCGCCCCAGGCGCCCACGCTCTTGCCCGCCGCGTTGAGCGAGGCCATCAGGGCCTCGAACTTACCGCCGAAAGCCTGATACTCGCGGCTGAACCTGTCCTCCAGGCCGTTACGGCTGCCCTGGTAGCAGACAAACACTCCCACATACTCGTCATCCGCGCCGTGGTAGACCTCGATCACGTGGAAATTGTTGCGCTCCATGATCTTGGTCAGGGTGTTGGCCGTGAAGTAGCTAACCCGGTCGGGCAGGACATCGAAATAGCGCATGTCGAACAGGGTCTTGGTCCAGGAGGGCACATCCACCAGGCCGATCGCCCCGAAATTGAGCAGCTTGCCCATGCCGCGCAGGAAACTGTTGGGGTTTTTCACCAGGTCCATGGCCTGCTTGCTCACGAAAGCGTCGTATTTCTTGGTCAGGTGCTTGTCCGTGTCATCGCCCAGGTAGAGGTCGTAGCACTTGACCCCGCGCTTTTCGGCCTCGGCGCGGGCCGTGGCCGAGGGCTCAATCGCCTCCACGCGCGCACCCAGCTCGTTCAGCTTGGCCGCGAAATACCCGTCCCCGCAACCCGCCTCGATCACGTTCTTGCCCCGCAGATTGTATTTCTCGTAGAACTTCACCGCCAACTCGTCCTCGTAGCGGGTGTACAGCTCGGTGCCGGTGCGGGTCATCAGGTAGTCATCGAAATACTGGTCGTGGCTGAGCGTGCCGGTGTCGATCTGCACCATGTCGCAGGCGCGGCACTTGTAGAGCGGGATGTCGATGCGCTCGCCGCCGCGGGCCTGGGGGTCGCTCAGAAGTTTCTGGGCGTAGCGCGGCCCGTTCTTGAGGAAGAAAATCCGCTCGAAATCGCTCGAACCGCACAGAATGCATTCCATTTGAGGTTTCCCTTTCTCCGCGTACAGCACATAAATGGTCCGGCCGGGCCTGTCTGTGCCCTGAACTGCCGGACTCGTCTCTTGTCTATTTACTTTCCTTCTCCGACGGCGGCCTGAGCCCAAGGGTCTCGCGCACAATGAAGATCGGGCGGCCCTTGACCTCTGCGAACACGCGGGCCAGGTACTCGCCCATGATCCCCAGGGCGATGAACATACAGCCGAACATCAGCAGCATGGTCAGGATGATGGTCGGGAAGCCCGGCAGATCGTTGCCTTGGATCAGCACCACGGCCAGGATCACGATCAGAAGGACAAAGCACAGAGTACTGAGCATCAGCCCGAAAAAGGTGATCACCCGCAGCGGCAGGAAACTGAACGAGAACAGGGCATCCAGCGCCTCGGTGAAAATGTCCCAGAACGGGGCCTTGGTTTCACCGGCGAAACGCTCGGCCCGCTCGAACTCCACTCCCACCTGGCTGAACCCGGTCCAGGCGCAGAGGCCGCGGGTGAAACGGTTGGTTTCTGGCATGGCGTTGAGCTGGCTGTAGACGCAGCGGTCCATCAGGCGGAACGCGGTCACGTCCGGGGGGATCATGCCGCCGGTGAGCTTTTCGAGCAGATAATAGAAAATCTTGTTGAGCAGCTTGCGAAAAGGCGAGACGCCGCGGCGGCTCCGGATGATCCCGTAGACTACCTGGTGTCCCTCCTCCCATTTCCGCAGGAAAAGGTCGATCACCTCGGGCGGGTCCTGAAGGTCGGCGTCCATAAGGATCGCGCAGTCTCCGGAGGCGTGGCGCAGGCCCGCCGCCACTCCGCCATCCGCGGTGAAATTCCGGGACAGGCGCACGATCCTGAACCGCGGGTCGGACTCGTGAAGGCGGGTCAGTTCGGCCCAGGAGTTGTCAGCCGAGCCGTTCTCCACTATCACGGCCTCGAAATCATAGGCCGGGTTGCGGTCCATCATCGCGCGCAAGGCGCGCCCCAGCTCGGGGATCACGGCCTCCTCGTTGTAGGCCGGAATGACAATCGAGACCAGTTTTTTCCCCACCGGCAAACCTTTCCCTGAGTGAACCCTATCGGCAGCGCCTTGGTGGCGCTGTCTCAAACACTGAAAGCCAGCCGTTTCCGCACGGTCAGGCCGTCTGCGCTCTTATATAAAAGCAAATATCGTGCCCCGCCCGCTTTCCGCCTCTCAGCGGCCCGCCCACTGATGCACCGCAGCGCAAACCTGGCGCACCTCGTCCTCGGTGATATCGGCGCAGAGCGGCAGAGAGAGGACCTGCTGCGCTGAGCGCTCGGCCACCGGGAAATCGCCGGGGCCGTAACCCAGGAAGGTAAAAGCCTTCTGCAGGTGAATCGGCAGAGGGTAGTGGATCACCGTGTCGATCCCGCGCTCTTTCAGGTACGCGGCCAGCTCGTCGCGGCGCCCGGTGCGCACCGCGTACACGTACCAGACATGACGCGCCCCGGAGGGCTCCACCGGCAGCACGAGGCCGGAGCCAGCAAGTTCCTGCGCATACAGCGCGGCCCTGGCCCGGCGCGTTTCGGTCCAGCGCTCCAGGTGCGGCAGCTTGACCGAAAGGAACGCCGCGGTGAGACTGTCCATGCGGTAGTTGTATCCCGGAATCTCATGCCAGTATTTCTGCACGGCGCCGTGGTTGCGCAGAAGGCGCATGCGCTCGGCCAGGGCCTCATCCGAGGTCACCACAGCGCCAGCATCGCCCAGGGCGCCCAGGTTCTTTCCTGGATAAAAGCTGAAACCCGCGGCCAGCCCGAATGAGCCGGCCCGCTTGCCGTGCAGCTCCGCCCCCTGCGCCTGGGCCGCATCCTCAAGAACCAGAAGGTTGTGCTTGCGGGCGATGGCGCAAAGCTCGTCCATCGGGGCCAGACAGCCGTAGAGATGCACAGGCAGGAGGGCCCTGGTGCGCGGGGTGATCGCGGCCTCGACCCGCGACGGGTCCATGAGCAGCGTGTCCGGCTGCACATCCACGAACACCGGACGGGCGCCGCAGTGAAGGACCGCCTCGGCCGTGGCCACGAAACTGTTGGGCACGGTTATCACCTCATCGCCCGGGCCGACACCGGCCGCAGCCAAAGCCAGGTGCAGGGCGCTGGTGCCGTTGCTGCAGGCCACACTATGGGCTGTTCCCTGGAACGCGGCGTAGGCCGCCTCGAAGGCTTTCACCTCCGGGCCCTGGATGAACGCCCCGTGGTCGATCACCCGGCCCGCGGCGTTCAGAAGTTCCTCGCGCAGGGCGGCGTTCTGCCGCTTGAGGTTCATGAACGGTATGGACATCTGTTCTCCTTCATTTCATTCGAACCATAGGCCGCCCGGCCCAGCCAGAGCCGCTCGGTCAGGCGGGTGCGCTCGGCGCTCTCGCCCGGCAGGGCCGGAAACGGCGTGGCAAGGCCCAGCAGCAGACGGTCGATCAGGCAGTTCAGCAGCGCGGCCTCGCAATCATCCGGCAACGGCGTCACCTGTTCGGCGCAGGCGTTGACCCGGGCCGTGTCCGCCCGGAAAGCACCATCCGAATTCACGAACGTCACCCGGTAGACCAGGCTGCCGTCCCCGCTGCGGTAAAAGCTCAGCTCACCGCCGCGGACCGTGATCAGCCACTTGTCCTCGGGCGAGAGGGGCGTCAGCCCCCGGCGACCCCGGCCGAACTCCTCCCAACTCAGGACCCGGCCGTAGGCAAAGCTGCGCAGCGCGGGCGTCTCCTCGATGCGCAGACGACACAGGAAAACAATCCGCGGGTCCATGCGTCACCCCCGGTGTATCGATCAAGCTCAGGCGCGGGCGCCTGCCGCGGCGAACAGCTTGGCGCAGCGGCGCTCGGCGCGGTTCGCCCAGCCTTTCTTGTGCCAGGCGTACCCGGCCAGAAGCGGGAAAGTCACCGTGGCCTCGCCGTAGACCATCTGCTCGAACACCGTGTCCACCTTGCCCCAACTGCTGGCCTCCTTGAGCGTGGAGCCGCTCAGGGCGCCGTCGCGCTCATCGGCCACGGTGAGCTGGATCGCGTACTTGTGCATCGGGGCGTCCTGGCCCAGCACATCCGCGGCCACCACGATATCCTGGGCGAAATTCTTGGGCACGCCGCCGCCGATCATCAGCAGGCCGGTCTCTTTCGATTCCATCTTGATCCGGGTCAGCTCCAGGAAATCCTTGGCCGAGTCGAGGGAGACGCAGTTCACGCCCTGACGCTTGTACTGGTGCTCGACCAGGCCGAACCCGGCGCTGCAGTCGGAGAAAGCCGGGCAGAAAATGGGCACGTCCTGACGGTACGCCTCCAGGACGATCGAGCCCTCGCCCTTGCCCTCGGATTCCAGGAACCGTCCCATCTCGGCGATGATCTCGCGTGAGGAGTAGGGCCGGGGGTCCAGGCTGTCGGCGATGCGGCCCACGGTCTCGTCGCACTCGCGCAGCTCGTCCTCGTCAATATAGGTGTCGTAGATGCGGTCGATGTGCAGGTCGCGCAGCTCGGAGTCATCCACGAACGGGGTGCCCAGGTAGTGACGGAAGCCCAGGCCCTCGAAGAAATCCTGGTCCACGATATTGGCGCCGGTGGAGACGATGGCATCCACCATGCGGTCGCGCACCAGGGTCTGGATCGCGGTCTTGAGTCCTGCGCTGATCAGAGAGCCGGCCAGGCAGAGAATGACCGTGCAGTCCTGGTCGCGCAGCATGCGGTCGTAGATGTCGGCGGCGCGGGCCAGGTTGCGGGCCTGGAACGCGGTGCGGCTCATCGCCTCGACCAGCGGCACCACGTCAGGAAAGCGGGTGATGTCGATGTGGTCGACCGTGGCCTTGAGAAAATCCTTTTTGGTTCTGGGACTCATTATCCTACCCCTGTTCAGGTTGAAGCGGAAAGGTGAAACCTCCGGTATTTTCAGGCTCGCTCCGGGTGGAGCGATTGTCATTTCTCTTCATGGTCACGCCCGGCCAGTCCGAAACACAGGTGTCGGTAGAGCGCGGCCACCTGCTCCAGGGCGTAGCCAGCCAGCACTGCCTCGCGCGCACGGCGTCCCAGAATCTCGCGCAGGGTCGGGTTGTCGGCCAGACGTTCCAGGGCGCCGCACAACCCGCGCGTGTCATCCGGCCCGAACAGCAGCCCGGCCTCGCCCGCCTCCAGAAGGCTGTCGGTGATTCCCTCCAGGCGCGTGGCGGCGCAGGCCAGGCCACAGGCCATCGCCTCGAGCAGGGCGTTGGGCTGGCCCTCGCGCACCGAACTCAGCACGAAAATGTCCGCGGCGCGGTAGTAGTCCTCGATCCGCGCCGTGCTCTCCACCAGGACCAGCTCCCCGGGACGTTTGGCCCCCTCGGCTACGGCGCGCACACGCTCTACAACTTGCGAGTCCACCTCGTAGGAGCCGGGCGCGGTCCGTCCGATCATCACCAGGCTGGCCGGGCCATCCCCCAGGCATTTCCAGCACTCGGCCACCAGGTGCGGGCGTTTCTCGGCCGAGAAATGGCCCACGAACAGGATCAGCACGCCCTCCAGCGGAAGGCCAAGTTGTGCGCGCAAGGCCAGACGCTCCTCGCGTTCGGCCGGGTGGAAACGTACGGTGTCCACCCCGTTGGGCAGGCGCACCAGTTTGGCTTCCGGGAACCCGCTGGCCAGATAGGCTTTCGCCAGGGCCTCCCCCGGGGCCAGGTAGCGGTCGGCCAGGGAGTAGAACAGGCTCGACAGAGACCCGCGCTTGCGGATCGAGGCCGGGTCGTCCTCGCCCAGGCTGGTCAGCTTGAGCAGCACCCGCTTGCCGGGCCAGAGGCGGAACAGGGCGAACAGCCAGCTCTTACGGCTGAACCCGTGCAGGTGGATTATGTCCGCCCGCAGGAAAACGCTCCATTTCAGCCAGACCAGCCGCGGCAGCCAGCGCAGGAAAGTCAGCGCGCCGGGGTTGGGGCCGGTCACCGGCAGACGGTAGACCGGGACTCCCTCCACGTTTCCGCGGAACGGCAGGCTGCGTTCCAGGCAGGTGGTGACCACGTAGAACTGCAAGCCGTCACCGTTTGCCGCACGGACCAGGCTGCGGCACTGAAGGCCCGCGCCGGAGATTTCCGGGAAATAGGCGCCGGTGACCATGACCACGCGCAGCGGCCTGGAGGGGGAGACTCTGTTCGCCTGCTCGCTCATGTGCCTCCAGAAGCCGCATCCCGGATGGGCTGTTTTGCCCCAAATTACGGCCAAATCACGGTATGTACTAAAGTAAGCATGCCGGTCTCGGCTGGCAAGGGTGAGCCGTATGCCGGAGGGGCCGAGCGACGGTCTTGCCGGGGGGCGAGCTTTGTTTTACCATATCTGTGTGAATCCATTCAGATGAAAAATATCTCAACCCGGGGATTGCGCATGGCTGAAAGGACGCCGGAACTGGTGGCTGTGATCATGGCCGGAGGGGCGGGCACGCGGTTCTGGCCGCTGAGCACCGAGGCGCGGCCCAAGCAGTTCCTGCGCCTTTTCGGCGAGCGCAGCCTGTTGCAGCAGAGCTACGACCGTCTGACGGGTCTGGTGCCGCCGGAGCGGGTGCTGGTAGCCACCGGGGAGCATTACAGCGACCTGGTGCGCGAGCAGCTTCCGCAGGTCCCGTCCCAGAATGTGATCGGCGAGCCCTGCCGGCGCGACACCGCCGCCGCGGTGGCCCTGGCCGCCCTGCTCTGCCGCAGCCGTTGGGGCGACCCGGTCATGTGCGTGCTTACCGCCGACCACCTGATCTCGCCGGACAGCGAGTTCCGCCGCGAGCTTCTCTCCGCGGCGAGCGCTGCGGCCACGGGGAGCCGTCTATACACTTTCGGCATCCCGCCTGCCTACCCGGCCACCTGCTACGGATACCTGGAGCGCGGGGAACTTCTGCAGGACGAAGAGAGCATCCGGCACTACGATCTGGTCCGTTTCAAGGAGAAACCCGACTGCGCCACGGCTGAATCATACCTTGCCTCTGGACGCTACCTATGGAACAGCGGGATGTTTGTCTGGCGGACAGGGGCGATCCTGGACGAGCTGGCGCGCCAGCTTCCGGAGCACCTGAAACGGCTGGAGCCGGCGGTGGCGCTCTGGGACAGCCCGCAGCGGGAGGCGGCCCTGGCCGCGGCGTTCGAGGGGCTGAAGGCCACTTCCATCGACTTCGGAGTGATGGAGGGGGCGGCCCAGGCCGCTCTGGTGACGGCCGGTTTCGAGTGGAACGACGTGGGCGGCTGGCTCGCCTTGGCCGAGTACCTGGAAAAGGACAGCCAGGGCAACGCCCACCGCGGCGGGCTGGAGAGCCTGGACAGCGCGGATAACCTCGTATTCTGCGAGGACAGTTCCGAAAGCGTGGCCCTGCTCGGGGTGCAGGGTCTGATCGTGGTGCGCGCGGGCAAGCGCACCCTGGTGTTGCCCAAGGCGCGGGCCGAGGAAATAAAGACCCTGGTCAAGCGCCTGCAAAGCTGAGACTAAGCCTTAGACAGACATGAAAAAAGACCCGGCCTGCCGTCCGCAGACCGGGTCTTTCTCTGTCCACGTCCAGAGGACCTCAGAACTTATAGCACTGCAGCTCGTTCTTGTCCTTGAAGTAGAACACCCTCTTTCCCAGCTCGTCGATCTGGTAGTCAGGCTTCTTGTCCTTAAGCAGGACCTCGGCGTCCACCTGGCCGGTTTTGAGGTTGAGCGCGGCCAGCCCGGGCCCGCCGTCCAGGTTGGTCAGGACGAACATCCACTGCTCGCCCGAGGCGGTGGCGGTGAAGCGCTTGGACATCTCCTCCATGAACGAGCCGAAAGAGGAGTTCATGTTCTTGTTGGCCCGGGCGTTGTCCAGGGTGCCGCGGTAGGTGTTCATGGCAACGGAGGCGTTGGCCATGTAGTCGAGACTCGAAACCGCTGCCGCGGCCAGTTTCATCCAGCCCGAGGAGCCGGGGGCCTCGAGGCTCTTGGCCCAGACCGCCTTGGAGCCGTCCTTGTCCAGCAGGCAGGCACCCTGGGTGGCCTGAAGCAGCAAGCCCTCGTCACGCAGGTCCAGGCTGTTGACCGTCTCCTTGAAATCGGCGTCCTTGAGCTTCAGCTCGGAGGTTTTCTTGCCACTGGCCTTGTCCACACTCTGCAGCTTGCCGTCCGCCACCAGCAGGATACGCTCACCGTCGATCAGCATGTTGCAGGAGGAATCCTTGTACTTGTAGGGGTCTTTCCAGAGGAAAGCGCCATCGGCCCGGGCCACCCGCAGCACGAACCCGTCGCCGCTCTTGGAGTCGTCGCCCTTGAGGATCAGCCCCTCGCCGTCCTCCACGATCTGGCCGACCCATTTGGGAAGGCCTTTGGTCTGCCACTTGACCGCGCCCGTGGCGCAGTCGATGGCGTAGAGCTTGTCCTCGTTGGGCACGTAGAGCGCACTGCCGTCCGAGATCATCTGGGCCATACCGTCCTTGGGTTGGGTCTTTTTCACCCCGCCGTCGGCGCACTTCCAGACAATGGCGCCGGTATTGAGGTCAACCTTCATCGGCTTGGGGAAAGCCAGGTAGGCGTAATCGCCCTCGAACACGGGCCGCTGGTTGCCGGCCACGGAGAATTTCTTGAACACGATCCCCGAGCCCGGCACCTCGAACACCTCGAAACGGTCGTCATCGAACTGCTCTTTGAATACTTTCTGAGTGCCGTTGGTAATATCGTAGACATAGAGGACCGGCTTCAGCTTCTCATCGTTCATGAAATAGACAATCTCGCCGCGCTCGTAATTCGGGAATGCCCCTATTCCCATACCTTTCTGTTCCCCGGTGGACCAGACCACGCTTCCGTCAGAGATGTTAAGAGCGCAGAGAGTGCCGGTGATATTGCCTTTTCCCTTTTTAATATCCATGAGCAGGATCGGGGTGGCCGGTATAAACTCCACCTGGCCTTCCTGGATTTTCTTAAACGTGTCTTCTTCCTTTTTCCACAGATTCTCACCGCTTTTCGGGTCCAGGCAGTACAGGCCGTCATCCGTGGCGTAGACCAGGCTTCCCAGATCGGTCAACCGGCGCCAGTTGATGTCCTTTTCGATCTTGATCTGCCAAAGCATTTCGCCTGCGAAGGAGATTCCGACGCAAAGGAACACGAGCGCAAAACACAGAGCCAGGGGCTTCCGCATACGACACTCCTTTCCGATAAAGACGAAAGTGCTGCTACGGGGGGCGGATAATGACATAACTGCCTTGCGTGTTGCTGGAGAACACGAGGAGGAGAAAGCAGAGACGCAGGGTCCGTGCAGGATTCTTCCCATGACCGGGCTTTCAAGCTGGCGGTTGGACCGGTATGTCAAATTATTTGCATATAAAATCTAAAGCATGTGAAACCAATGTCAAGACAGATTTATATGTATAAATCGTCATTTTCGGGCAGGTCAAATATATCGGGTGAATAGCGGGATATAATTGAATGCGGTGCACATGAGAGAGACAGCCGGCAGGGGAATCAGTGCTGGAGCGCGGGAGAGGCAGACGTTTCGAACACGTCCAGCGAGCCGCGGCTTTCCAGGCGGGTCAGGCCCAGCTCGGCGGTGAGTTCGGCGTAGCGGGTGCGGCTCAGTCGGCAAAGGTGCAGCGGTAGAGGCTCGGTTTTGACCGCGCTTTCCTCGAAATCCACGGCGATAAGAAGCTGTCCGCCCGGGACAACGGCCCGGCGCATCGCGCGCAGCGCCCTCTCCGGGTCGTACAGGTGCTCCAGAACGAAAATGTTGATCAGCTTGTCGTAGGGCCCGCCCAGCTCACCCTCCCGCACCAGCGGATGAATGCGCACGGGGAGGTCCCGGTTGGCGAAACGCCAGGTCGCGAAATCGAGTAGCGGCCCGGGCAGGTCCAGATGCGTCACCCGGCAGCCCTTGCGCGCCAGCTCCAGGCTCAGGCTGCCGCAGCCACCACCGTAGTCCAGCACGCTCTCCCCAGGGCTGCACCGGCTCACCACTTCGGTGTTCAGCTCCGCCTCGTCCCCGTTGTACTCGGTCTTGATCAGCTCGTACAGGTAGAAATCGTGCTCCTGGTAGAAACGGCGCACTGAGTCGGCATCCGCAGGCGATAAGTCCTGCCAGAGACTGACCGCGCGCAGACCGGCCAGGTCGCACTTGCGCTCCACGGTGGAGAGGTCCTCCCCGGTGTAGCGGGCCAGCTCGGCCAGGGCCGCCTGCTTTACAGCCAGGAACGGGGCGTGGTACTCCCGCTCCAGGCGCTCGAGGAAACGCGGCCCCACCCGCGAGGCCAGGCCGTCGCTGTGCAGGTGGACTGTCCAGC
Source organism: uncultured Gemmatimonadales bacterium (assembly GCA_964386505.1). Lineage (GTDB taxonomy): Bacteria > Gemmatimonadota > Glassbacteria > GWA2-58-10 > GWA2-58-10 > JAJFUG01. Next base: position 15,785 of record CAYLSM010000003.1, on the reverse strand, counting down.
GCGCACCCGAGGCCGCGGCCAGACGGTTGATATTGTGGTAGGAGGGGCAGAGCCGACGGGTGGTGGAGCAGGGAACAAGCGCCAGGTCGGCGCGAAGCGCCTGGCGGGAGCGCCGGTCCAGGTCCTCCAGGCGCAGGAACCCCCCGCCCGGACAGACCAGACAGTTGCAGCCCGCCAGTTCCCGTCCCGGCTGACAGAGAACTGTCAGCTCAGCCTGCGGGAATGCCCGCTCCAGGGCCTCCAGGGCGCAACGCACCAGCGGCTCCGGGGCGCAACGGATCAGAAGCACGCGCTCCGGGACTGTCTCCATCTCCCCCAGGACCTCGTCCAGGGGAAGAAAAACTGGAGTTTCGAGACCATTTTTAGTAGAATACAAACCGGCTCGCTCCTGCGGCAGTTTCCAATGAAAGCACTTCCATCTTTATCGACACCCGAGCGGGCCGGGTTTATCTTTTCAAATAATAATTGACAGCCCGCATATTTTAAGATATGTTCATAATAAAGATATAAGGATGAAAAGATCATGATATCACAAACGGGACAATACGCCCTGCGAGCCTTGTCTTTCCTGGGCGCGCAAGAAAACGGACGCTATCACCTGGTGCAGGAAATGGGCCGCGAGCTGGACATTCCCTCCCAGTACCTGTCCAAGATCCTGCACGGCCTGGTGCGGGTGGGCCTGCTGGAATCGCAGCGCGGCCGCCAGGGCGGATTCCGCCTTAAGCTTCGGCCCGAACAGATCACGCTATACGAGATACTGGACTCGCTGGAGGATCTGGGGCGGTTCGAGCACTGCATCCTGGGGACCGCGCCCTGCGACAACCGCAGCCGCTGCCCGATGGACGGCATGTGGTGCGAGGTCCGCGAGCGCTACATCTCGTTCCTGAAACAGACCACGGTCGCCAGCCTGTCCCGGAAAGCGATCTGACCGGGCCGGTTTAAACAAAGGCAGAATTTCCAGGCCTTAAAAAAAGGACAACAGGGTAAGAAAATCATAAAACCAGACACTGCGCCGCAACAGGAAGTTCTCTCCGATGTTACTGACCGGCTCGGACCGGCCGAGGAAATAACTCTCTCCAGGAGGCCATGATGTCCATCCGTGTGTTGAAGTGGGCCGCGATAATCTCTTTCTTTTTCGCGCTTGGAACACTTCTGATCGGAGGCTGGTTCGCCCGTGACAAGGTGCCGCCCTATCCGGGACGGGTGCTGGACCCATCCGGGGCGACGCTTTTCACCAAGCAGGATATTCTGGCGGGGCAGGATGTCTATCAGCGTTACGGGCTGATGGACCACGGTAGCGTGTGGGGTCATGGTTCCCAGCGCGGGATGGAGTTCTCGGCGGTCACCCTGCGCCTGATCGGCGAGTCGCTGCGCGAGGCGACCGCCCGCCGGGAATACGGGAGGGACTTTGAGAGTCTGGAGCCTCTCGAGAGAAAAACTGTGGAGGTCCGGGTGGCGGATGAGGTGAAGACCAACCGCTACGACCAGTCACGGGATGAGCTTACACTGAGTGAGGGTCAGACCGCTGCCCTGACAGAGGTAGCGGCGTTCTGGGAGCGGACTTTCCGCGAGGGCGAGTCGCGTTACGGATTCCTGCCGGGGACAGTCAAAAGCGACACCGAGCGCCTTCAGATCGCGCGTTTCTTTTTCTGGACCGCCTGGGCTGCCGGCACTCTGCGTCCCGGGGATGAATACACCTACACCAACAACTGGCCCCCCGACCGTCTGGTCGGCAACACGCCCTCGGCCGAGATTTACCTCTGGACCCTGGGTGGGATAATCTCGCTGTTCCTGGTGCTGGGGGTGTTCATCTGGCTCGTTCACCACTACGGCATCTGGTACGGTGAGGCCAAAGGTGTCTCGCTGGCCCAGCGGCTGGTGGACATGCCGCTGACTCCCAGCCAGTACAAGGCAACCAAGTATTTCCTGGTGGTGATCCTGCTGTTCCTGACCCAGACCTGTTTCGGAGGTCTGCTGGCCCATTACACGGTCAACCCATCCAGTTTCTACCTGCCCTTGGTGGCGAAGGTCATCCCCTACAGCTGGGCCAAGACCTGGCACCTGCAGCTTGCCATTTTCTGGATCGCCACCACCTGGGTCGCCTCGGCGATCTACCTGGCTCCGATAGTGGGCGGGCGGGAGCCGCGCGGCCAAGGGATTCTGGTCAATATTTTGTTTGCCGCGATCCTGCTCGTGGCCGTGGGCAGCCTGGTCGGAGAGATTGCCGGGATCAAGGGCAAGCTGGGCGACCTGTGGTTCTGGCTGGGTCACCAGGGCTGGGAGTACCTGGAACTCGGACGCCTGTGGCAGATACTGCTGTTTGTCGGCCTGATCGCCTGGCTGTTCATAGTATACAGGGCCATCGCCGGGCATTTCCGGGCGCGGCGGGAGACCGGCGGAAGCCATTTCAGCTCGCTGGTCGTGTTCTACGCCCTGAGCGCGATCCTGGTGGTGGCGTTTTTCGGTTTCGGCCTGTTCTACGGACGGGGCACCCACCTGAGCGTGGCCGACTACTGGCGCTGGTTCGTTGTGCACATCTGGGTCGAGAGCATTTTCGAGTTCTTCGGCGTGGCGGTGATCTCGGTGGTGGTGGTGGCGATGGGCCTTGCCAGCGCCAAGGATGCCCTGGTGGTGGCCTATTTCACCGCGGCGCTGGTGTTCCTGAGCGGGATATTGGGTGTGTCGCACCACTATTTCTGGTACGGCGGCCCCAGTTTCTGGCTTGCCCTGGGCAGCGTTTTCAGCTCGCTGGAGCCGGTGCCCCTGTTCGGGCTGATCGTGCGCGGGCTGCTCGAATACAGGGACATCCGAAAGAAAGGCGCCGATTTTCCCTACAAGTGGCCGCTTTATTTCCTTGTCGCCTCCTCGTTCTGGAATTTCCTGGGCGCGGGCCTGTTCGGGTTCCTGATCAACCTGCCCATCGTGAATTACTATGAGCACGGCACCTACCTGACCATGAACCACGGCCACGCGGCGCTGTTCGGGGTGTACGGGATGCTCTCGATCGGGCTGCTGCTGTTCTCGTGGCGCGGTCTGGTGCGCAAGGAGTACTGGAACGACCGGCTTCTCAAGACCTCGTTCTGGGGCTTCAACCTGGGACTGGGCCTGATGACGCTGGGCACGCTGTTCCCGGTGGGTGTGCTCCAGGCCTGGACCAGTTTCCGCCAGGGTCTCTGGGCCGCCCGCAGCGCCGACTTTTTCGAGCGGCCGCTGGTGCATTTCCTGGGCGAGGCGCGTATGATCCCGGACACGCTCATCATCCTGGTGGGCGTGGTGCCGCTGGCCTGGTTCCTGTTCCGCACCTATCCGAAACTGAAAGCGGTCGAGATCAAAGAGGGCGAGTCGGTCTGGGAGCGGATCGGCCTGAAAGGCATGGACTGAGGTCGTAGACTGGGCTGAGAAACGGAAAGGGCGGACACCCGCGGGTGCCCGCCCCTTATTATTTAGACCCGGGTCATATCCCGGACGCTCAGCGGGTGATTTTAAGCTCCCAGGTGTCGGTCAGCGGGCTGTTCGACCCTGCGCTGAGCTTGACCCGGTAGAGGTCGCCCTGCCAGGAGCTCAGCAGGCGCTGGTCGTCGATCTTTATTTCCTCCACCGACGGGCTCAGGCGGGCGCTGTCGTAGAGAATGCGCATGCTCACCGGAGTGCCGAAACGCTCAGGGGTGGTCAGGCGCAGCTCGCCCGGCTTCAAAGTCTCCACCCGGCAGGGGGTGAGCAGGCTGAGGAACAGCTCGCCCTGGCGCTTTTCCAGCACGAAACTGTCGCTCAGGCGCACTGCTTTGCCCCGCTCCAGGCGCAAGTCGCGCTTCCAGGACTTGACCCCGGCCTCGGCCGGGTAGGCCGCGGCGATGTCGAGTGCAAAATTGGCCGCGCCGCCCGACTGGCTGTATTTGACCGCGCGGGCCGCGTACTCGAGGCCATCGTGCTGCATCACGCCGTTGATCGTGGGCAGGTTGTGATAGGCCGACTGCATGGTCCAGATATCGTAGCGCTGGTCGCTGAAAGTTTTGGCCGTGTACTCCCCCACCCCGGCATCCACCAGCACCGGCAGACCGTCGCAGTAAACAATGAAATTGCCCACGTCGTTGTGGTTGTGGCTTTCGGCGTTGTGCCCGCCCTTGGCCGCCAGGTAGAACCCCTCGGCGCTGCCGTCCCTGGAGCGCGCAGCCATCACCTGGATCCCGTCCAGCCAGACATCCCGCACCAGGGGCTGCTTGCCGGGCGCGGCGGCCAGCTCGCGAAGGTTGGCCAGGGCGGGAAGGGCCCGGGCCAGGGTGGCGTCGTCGATATCCCCCTGCTCCGGTTTCTGCTTGGCGGCCCAGGCGCCCAGGGCGGTCATGTTGGCGTCTCCGTTCCGCTTGCCCCAGCGGTAAACCAGGTCGAACGGGAACGAAACCCGTGCCGGGGCGTCCGCGAAGTCGATGAAATAGAAATCGTGGATGTGGGCGCGGTAGATATAGGCCCCCATGTTGCGGATCAGCGGGTCGGAGAAAATATTCACCGCGCCGCCGGTGGCCGAGTGCAGAAGCTCGAGGCAGTCGAAAAGCGAGGCCCCGGCGCGGCCCCAGTAGCTCGGGCCCTCGTCGCAGCCGCCGTCCGCGTGGTAGGTCTTGATGAAATTGTCCAGAGCGCGCATCGCTTTCCAGAGCGCCTCGACCCGGCGGGCGGGGTCCTGTTCCAGCCAAAGGTTCGCGGTGATCCAGTTCGAGCAGATCCAAGGGTTCCAGTTGTTGACACGCTGACGTTCGCCCCAGCCCATCCACCAGAAATCGGTGCGCTCAAGGCAGGGATCGAGGATGCGCTCAGTCACCCGGCGGCCGATCCGCTCGCGCACCAGGGGCGAGACTTTCTCCAGTTGCGGCCCCACGAGATAGTCGGTCCAGGCCAGCAGCGCGCCGGTCTCGGCGGCGAACAGGTCCACAAACGGCTCGCGCTCATCGGGCAAGCCGTTGCCGGCTTTCTGCCCGCCGATATGGGCCGGCACGCACCAGCTCGTTTCCTCCAGGATCAGCCAGAGGCCGTTGACTATCTCATCCGTGAAACGCCCCCGGTTCTCCACGCACTCGGCCAGCACCAGGTCCTTGACCCGGTCCCGACGACCGAAATAGAGGTCCTCGTAATGCGAGCGGTTGCCGTCGCGGGAGAATTCCAGGTAAAGGACGGCGGGCAGGGAAGGCCAGGCTGTGCCCAGGACTTTTTCGCCCGAGACGACCAGGGCGGCGCGCACCGGAGCGTCCAGACTGTCCCAGAACGCGCGCTGCGCGGCATCCGCGTAGGGGCGCCAGCTCTCGCGCGGCAGAAGGCTTGCTTGGACTGTTTCGCGTGTAAATCGCTCGCTCAGGCGCACGGTGGGCGCGGCGGTCTCAGCGGCGAAAGCTGAGGCTGCGGCGAGAAAACCCAGGCAGAAAGCCAGGGCTGCGGCGAGATTCCGGGGAAAAGGCGTGCTCATCTTGACCTGCCGGGCTGGGGTGGTAAAGGGCGTGAACGGGAACAGATGGAGTGAAAATAAGAAGGAACCGGCCGCCTGGCAACCGGTTCCGTAATCAGACAGCAGGCTGGTACGACAGAGGGTCTTTTCAGAGCACTTTCTGCACGATCTTGGCCTCCGAACTCTTGGCCTGCTTTTTCAGATCGGCCAGCAGGGCGAACATGTCCTCGAGCTGGAAACAGTGCCGTCCGGCCGGCAGGACCAGCACTCCGGCGCTGACCGACAGGAGCGGGAATTTCTTTTTCTTGCCCTCGCGGCTGACCGCGATTATGTAGCCGTTTTCCCGGTCCTGAGGCTTGTACAGGCTTCTAACGTCCTCGGAGAAGCGCTGGATTATCTCCTGGACCGTGCCCGCTGCGTGCTGGGCCTCGATCTCGGTCTCGCGGTACGAGCAGAAGAAATCATCCCCGCCCACGTGCCCGAGGAAGCATTTTTTCTGGTTGGCGCTGTCTTTCAGGATATCGGAGAAGATCTGGATCGCCCGGTCGCCCTGGCGGAAACCGTAGATATCGTTGAACGGCTTGAAATTGTCGAAATCGTAATAGACAAAGACGAAGCTTTCGCCGGAGTTGACCATCGCCTCGGAGATGTACTGGTTGATGATCGCATTGCCGGGCAGCTTGGACAGGGGGTTCTGGTCGCGGGCCTCGGCGATATTCTTCTCGTTCAGCAGCTTGACCAGCGAGCTGGCGCTCAGGAACCCCACGTAGCGGCCGTTGCTGGTGATCAGGATACCCTCGGACTGGACATCCAGCGAGAAGATTTCGAGGATTTTCTCCACCCGAGTGTTGATCTCCGAGACCGGCATCCTGGAGACGAAGTCGAGCAGGCTGTTGGCGGACTTGCGCTTGAGCAGAAACCGCCCGTATGGGGAGTAGACGAATTCCTTCAGGTCGATCTCCCGGATCACCCCGATCGGCTCGCCCGTGCTGCCCACCAGCGGGAAAAAGGAGTTGCTCTTGTTGCGGCGGAACGAGTCGAAGATGAAATCGATGTCCGTGATCGTGTCCTGGCTGTTGTAGAGCGAGATCGGCTCGATATACTCCAGGCGCCGGGCGATTATGTCCTGGTCGGTCAGCTTGGAGCGGCGGTCTTTCTGGTTCAGATCGGCGATCAGGTCGTACTTGTCGTGCAGTTCGGCCTCGTCAAGCTGCGGACGCTGGATGAAATAGCCCTGGATGTAGTCGCAGCCGATCTCCTTGCAGACATAGAACTCGTGCTCGTTCTCCACGCCCTCGGCGATCACGATCACGCCCAGGATATGGACCATGTTGAGAATGGAGGAGACGAACAGTTTCTTACGCGCGTCCTTTTCGATGTCGCCGATGAAGAAGCGGTCGATCTTGATGTAGTCCGGCTCGCTGTGGTAGAGCATCTCCAGCCCCGACAGCCCCGAGCCGAAATCATCGATGGCGATCTTGTAGTGGCCATCGCGGAAAAATTTGAGCATGTCCTTGATCGTATTGAGACCCTTGATGTCATGCAGGATGAAGGTCTCGAAATCGTGGCGCTCCGATATTTCAACGCACAGCGAGTACAGCGGCAGGTGGTATTTGTCGAACAGGCTGGTGTAATTGACCTGGGTGTAGCCTGGGTCGAGCAGGGTCCGGTTGTCGATGTTGAAGAACAGTTTCTGTTTGACGCAGGACTTAATCCCGGCGAATTTCTGGATCGCTTTCTCGCGTAGCATGAAATCCAGCAGGACCGAGACTCCCTCGTAGTAGGCGGTGTCGAACACATCCTGTATGCTCTGGAACCCGGCTTTCTCGTAATTGCGCAGCAGGGCCTCGTAGCCGTAGCAGGAGCCGGTGTGGATGTTGACAATCGGCTGGAAAGCGTAGTCGAAAACCTGGCAGATACGGGTCCATTTGTCCACTTTCGAGGCTTCTGTCTGTTCGGCCAGATTGAAATTACTGTTCAGGGTAGCCATTTTGCACTCCATGACGGCATATTCCAACCGATGGATACACGCCCGGATTGTCCGGTCCGGCATCCTAATTTGTTTCAAGGCGCTGAGAGAAATGAAACTGGCCGAAGGGACCCCGCTCTGGTTTTCTGTCCCGGGGTCGGATCGGGGATGGATCTGGAATTGGTCACGCGGTGAAGTCAATCAGGTCAGATAAAGTTATCCGGATTTTGTTAGGGTATTAATTAGGTCGGCCGAGATTTATGTTAGCTTGGCCGGGAATCTGACATCAGTTCAGCCTGGAAGGAAGCGCCGCCCCGGTGCGGAATTCGAGTCCGGTTTCATTGACACGGGGGCCGGCAAATGTAATTAATTATTGCCAGACTTCGAATTGGGATAGTCGCGGAGAATTAATTCCGAATAAAAACCAATGTCCGGGGGAAATCGCGCATGCGGAGAATAAGAGTCGCTCTGACAGTGTGCGGCTGCCTGTGCCTGTGGCTTACTGCCTTGCCCGCAGGACTCCTCCGGGCGCAGGTCGCCACCGACCGTCACCCGGTGCCGCAGGAACACCCGCGGCTGTTCGGCTCGCGAGAGCGTCTGCGCAGCCTGGCCGCCGAGCGTCCCGAGGAATACGCCCGGATGAAAGCCGTACTCGCCTGGCCGGAGGTGGATGACCACGCGCTGATGTTCAGCCTGGCCCTGGTCTGCGCCGTGGAGCCCGACAGCGCGCTGGGCCGTCGGGCGGTGGAGTTGGCGCTCAAATATGTCAATGGGCCGATCCAGATCGGGCACGTGACTTTCGGCCACGACCTGGCCAACTGCGCGGTGATCTACGACATGTGCTGGGAGTACTGGACCGATCAGGAACGGCAGGCTTTCCACACCTATGTCAACGCCACGGTGGACGGCAACGTGGACCAGGAAACCACGCCGTTCGCCAACGGCTGGTACGGCTACAAGCACTGGGGTTACGGTCTGGCCTGCTATGCCTCCTACTACGAGAACTCCCGCGCCCCGGCGATCCTGGCCAAGCTGGAGAGCGACTACCGCAACTTGGCTGTGCCGGCACTGGAACTGGCCGGCGAGGGCGGCGGCTGGGCCGAGGGCTACTACATCAACTACTGGAACTACGAGTGGATGGTGTTCTGCGAGGCGGCCATGTTCTGCGAGGGCCAGGACTATTGCGAGATGGCCCCCAAATTCTTCCGCGAGCGCGCCGTGGCCAGCATGTTCGAGGCCTACCCCTGGATCAGCGATTACCATTCACGCCGTCCGATCCCGATGGGCGACAGCGGCGGTCGGCTCTACGGCGGTGACCGGGACAAAACGCTCAACGTGCGGCGGATCCTGGCCTCGCGCTACCGCAACGACCCGTCGCACCAGGCCGTGCACACTTTCAACGAGACCACACCCCGGGCCTCCGGCGGCACCAACGCCTATAAGGATTTCCTCTGGCACGATACCAGCGTGCCCGGGGCCAGCCTCGAAACTTACAAGCTCTCCCATTACAGCTCCGGACCGGGTTATGTCTATGCCCGCAGCTCCTGGCGTGATGACGCGACCTACTTTTTCTTCAAGTGCGGCGACCGTTTCACCTCGCACCAGCACCTGGACGTGGGCCATTTCATGATCGCCAGGCGCGAGGAGCTGCTGGGAGATGGCGGCCATTACTACGAGTTCGGCGGTTTCCACGATGTCAACTACAGCCTGCGCACAATCGCCCACAACACCATGCTGGTCTACAACAGCGCCGAGGCGATCCGGGCCGATATCCGCGCCGGAGACGTCACGGGCAACGACGGCGGCCAGAACTATCCCTGGTTGCACCACAACGGCCTGGCCACCCAGGTGTCGGACTGGAAAGCGAACAAGGGGCAGTTCGACGTCGCCGACATGCTGGCCTACCGTGACCACGGCGACTGGCTCTACACAGCCGGCGACTGCTCGCGCGCCTATGACAAGGGCAAGCTCGATTATTTCTACCGCCAGATCGTGTACATCCGGCCGGGCCGGTTCGTGGTGTTCGACCGGGTCAAGTCGCCACGCTCCAGCTATAAGAAAACTTTCCTGCTCCAGGCGATGAAAGTCCCGCAGTTGGACGGGCAGCGGCTCAGGATCGACAACGGCGGCGGGCGGCTGTTCGCGCTCACGGTCCTGCCCGAGCGCGCCGTGATCAGGCTCAACAGCGGCGCCGACCTCTACACCTACAACGGACACAGCTATCCGCCCACCACCGACACCGGGCCGGCGCCGGAATGCCGGGTGGAGATATCCCCGTTCAGCTCCTCCAACGAGGACCTGTTCCTCCACGTGTTCGAGGCCTGTGACGACACCCAGGGGGCGATGTGCGAGGTGACGCGGCTGGGGGACGGCACCGCCGAGACCGGGGTCCGTCTGGCGGCCGGACCGGGCGGCCCGTCGGTGGAGGTGCTGTTCGCGCGCAGCGGCACTGTGGGTGCGCGTATACGGGTGGGTGACAGCGGAGAGTACATCGATCTGCCCGCCGGGATCGACACCAGCGTGCCGGTCATCCCGTTGCGGGGGGATATCGACGGGGACGGGCGTCGCAGCCTGAAAGACGCCCTTGAGCTGATTCTGCGTGCCCTCAGAGACCCCACTGACAGCAGCCTCGACCTTAACGCTGACGGGACCGCCACCTGGGCCGACGCGCTCGAACTGCTCCGCCTGATCCGAAGCGCAGAGGAATGACACCGGGGCCGCGGAAGGCAATCCGGGAGAGCGCCGTCCGGGCCGCAGGAGAGGCTTGTTTATCTGCAGCCGATCCCGCGTTTCATTGCATTTTCGTTAATGGATTTACGAATATGAGAATCCGGGCCGTGTCCCGATGAGCTAACAGTATAATTTACAACCCACCTACACCACTCATCGGCTGGCATCCTTTTTGTTGAGATTACCTGCACAGGTCAACTTCGGAAGTAAAACCCACTCCACACCCCATCATTTTCTCTTTCCCGGTGGTGTTCGATGCGTATCCTGGCGGCCGCAGTGCTGATCCTTTTCACCCCGCTGATTGCCTCAGGCCAGGGCTACACCCTTGCAGAACACCCGCGGATCCTGGTGAACAGGGCCAGGTTGCCCGAGCTGGCCCGCCGCGCCCGTGACGGTGGTATGCTGGCCGCGGATTACGCGATGATGAAACAGGAGGCCGACCGGATAGTGGCCGAGGAAAGCTGCCGCAAGCTCAGCAGTATCTGGCACCGTCCCACGGACATGCTCTGCGCCTGCCTGGTCTACCTGGTGGAGCGCGAGCTGGGCAACGACAGCGCCCTGGTCTACGCCCGCGCGGTCAAGCATATCTGGGAGAAAGAGAGCAAGTTCGGCCCTGGGACTGTGTTCTCGAACCTCGGTCCCGGGCATTTCGGCTATTTCGCCATGTGTTTCGACTGGCTCTACGACTATCTCACCCCAGAGGAGCGCAAAACCTACGGCGACCAACTGGGCTCGTGGCTTTACTACTACACCAGTTCTCCCCGTATCGAGCTCCTGTACGGCGACTGGCTGTACAACAAGACCTGGGGCCCCTCGCATTTCAACAAGCAGGACTGCCGGGACGGGATCGCGCCCAAGCTGATGGTGGCCCTGGCCCTGTCCGGGGCGGGCACGGTCCACGAGCAGGCCTGCCGGACCTATCTCGATTCCTGGAGCCAGCGCATCCCCGCTGAATGTATCCCGATGTTCGACATGACCGGCGGGGTCTGGGCCGAGAGCATGGGACATGGCGGCTACGGGCCGTTCGAGGTGATCGCCTGGGCTTTCGAGGCCTGGCGCACCGCCACCGGCCAGGACTGGTTCAGGCTCGGGAGCGGGACGACTTTCCTTAAGGAAGAGATGCGCTGGCTCCTCGACCTGACAGTCCCGTTCAACAACCGCATGGCCTATATCGACGACGACACGGACCAGGGTTTTCTGCAGAGCACGGTAAAAGACCTCGCCCCGATCCTGGGTGCGCGCTACCGTGACCCCGCGGCCAACTGGGCGGCCTCCACTTTCGATCGCGGCGCCTGGCCGCAGGCCTGGTACTCCATCCCATTCCAGCGCTTCCTCTCTTTCGACCCGGCCGTGGATGCCCTGAGCCCGTCCCGGGCCAACTGGGAGACCGCCCACCTGTACCAGGGCGCGGGGCATGTCCACATGCGCAGCCAGTGGGACAACCCGGACGCCACCTGGGCCTTTTTCGGGGCCGGGCCGTTTTACGCCGACCACGCGCGGGATGACGAAGGGCATTTCCTGATCGCCAGGAAAGGCTGGCTGGTAATGCGCTCGGGCGGCTCCGGGCAGAACGATGACGACTATTATGCCGGCGGCTCGCTGCCGTTTAACCTGATTACGGTCTACGATCCGTCGGAGGCCTATCGCCGCACTGAAAGCACGGCCGAGGGCGGCACGAACAACGAGCCTGACGGCGGGTTGATCCGCCGGGTTTACACCCAGCGCAACGAAACCGGGGGCCAGTACCAGGAGCGCGGCCATATAACGGCCTACCGCAACACCCTGCGCTACACCTACGCCGCCGCTGATCTGCGGGATGCCTACAGCCGGAGCAAGCTGAGCGAAATCACCCGTCAGTTCCTCTACCTGCGCGGTGAGCACGAGTTCTTCGTGATTTTCGACCGGGTCGCGGCTACGAGCGCCTCTTTCCCAAAGACCTGGTTCCTGCATGTGCCGACCCAACCCGCCCTGGATGGAACGGAGAGCGTGGAGGTGGCCGATCACGTGCTGCATTACAGCGGGGCCAAGGTCAGCACCTGGCTGAGCGACCCCTGCCGCACCGATCAGCAGGTGTTCAGCAGCGGACGGTCCAGGGCGTTCCTCAGCACGCTCCTTCCCTCCGGTGCGTCGATAACTGTCCGCGGCGGCACGGGCTACGATTACTGGGGCAACCCCCACGTGAAAGAGGCCTGCTACAACCACAGCGGCAAGTCCACCGGCCTGCCTCCCCAGGTGCCCTGGCGTCTGGAGGTGGAGCCCTCTGTCGCCGCCGCCCGCGACCTGTTCCTCAACGTGATCGAGGTGGCGGATGAGGGTCAAAGCCTCCCCACGCAGGTGGAACTTGTTCAGAACGACGGCGAAGTGGTCGGGCTGAAAATCTTGCCACCTGGCGGCCAGCCGGTTGAAGTGCGGTTCACCAGCCAGGGCGAGACCGGGGGAGCGGTCCTTTTCGGCGGGCAGGAGGAGAAGCTGCCCTCCGCGGCGGAGACCTCCACCCAGACCGGGCTCCGTCACGATGTGAACGGGGACGGCCGGGTGGGCATGGCCGATGCGATGGCCCTCATTCTGCGTATTATTGCCGGGGACAGCGGCCAGTCGCTCGATTTCAACGGGGATGGTAAAGTCGGGCTGGCGGATGTGGTGGCCCTGGTGCGGTTCCTGCGTGATGCCGGAGCGCCGGGAAACGGCCCTTACCTGGCCTCCAACTGACAATCGGATCAGAACAACTTTACGGCTTTTCCAGGCGATAAACCGAACCCCCGGGGGTGCGCTATGCGATTTCTGATGGCTTGTCTGCTGATCCTGATCACTCCGCTGCTGGCCGCAGGCCAGGGCTACACCCTGGTGGACCACCCGCGTATCCTGGTCAACAAGGCCCGCCTTCCCGAGCTGGCCCGCCGCGCCTACGCCGGTGGGATGCTGGGCGAGGACTACGCCCCGCTCAAGGGTGAGGCCGACCGGATAGTGGCCGAGGAGACCTGCCACGCCCTGGATGATGTCTGGCACCGTCCGATGGACATGCTCGCCGCCTGCCTGGTCTACCTGGTGGAGCGCGAGCGGGGCAACGACAGCGCCTATGTCTACGCCCGGGCAGTCAAGCATGTCTGGCAGAAATGGGACGCCGCCCACCCGCTCTACGGCACCGGGGCAGTGCTGTCGAATGTCGGGCCGGGGCATTTCGGCAGCTTCGCCATCGCGTACGACTGGATCTACGACTACCTCACTCCCGAGGAGCGTAAGGCCTACGGTGACAAGCTGGGCGGATGGCTGGTCTACTACACGGGCCAGTCACAGATCACGCTGAAAGACGGCGACTGGCTGTACAACCAGACCTGGGGCCCCGAGCACCTGAACACCCCGAACTGCCGCGACGGGATCACGCCCAAGCTTCTGGTGGCCCTGGCCCTGGCCGGGGCGGGCACCGCCTGGGAGGCTGACACCAAACAGTATCTCGACTCGTGGTACAGCCGTATCCCCTCCGAGTGCATGCCCCTGTTCGACATGATGGGAGGGGTGTGGTCCGAGAGCATGGGCCACGGCCTCTACGCCAACGTGCAGACAACACCCTGGGCGTTCGAGGCCTGGCGCACCGCCACCGGCCAGGACTGGTTCCAGCTCGGCGAGCCCACCACGTTCCTCAAGGACCTTAACCGCTGGGCCGTTTTCCTGACCGTGCCGTTCAACAACCGCACCGCCTATATCGATGACAACGCTTTCCCGGAAACCCTGCCCAGCACTCTCAAGAACGTGGCCCCGATCCTGGGCGCGCGTTACCGTGACCCCGTGGCCAACTGGATCGCCTCCAACTGGCAGCGCGGCCGCTGGCCGGATGAGTGGTTCAGCTCCAACACCATTTTCCGTTTCGTGCCCTACGATGAGAACGTCACGCCAGTCTCCCCGGGCCAGTCCGGCTGGGAGCTGTCGCACCTGTTCGAGGGCGCAGGTCATGTCTACATGCGCAGCCAATGGGACAACCCGGACGCCACCTGGGCCTTTTTCGGGGCCGGGCCGTTCTACGCCGCACACTCACGGGATGACGAGGGCCATTTCCTGATCGCGAAAAAGGGCTGGCTGGTGATGCGCGCCGGAGGGACCGGGCACAATGACGATGACTACTACGCCGGTGGATCGATGCCTTTCAACATCGTAACGGTCTACGATTCCAAGGAGCAGTTCCGTCGCACAACTTTGGAATCCAGCGGAGTAGTGATCAACCCGAACGACGGCGGGCTGATCCGCCGGGTCTACACCGGCCGCACCGAAAAGGGCGGGCAGCGCCAGGAGCGCGGGCATATCACCGCCTACAGCCACAACCTGCGCTACACCTACGCCGCCGCCGACCTTCGGGATGGCTACAGCAAGAGCAAGCTGAACGAGATTACCCGTCAGTTCCTCTACCTGCGCGGCGAGCACGAGTTTTTCGTCATTTTCGACCGGGTGGAATCGACCAGCGCAGACTACCCCAAGACCTGGTTCCTCCACCTTCCCACCCAGCCCACCCTGGATGGCGCCGAGAGCGTGGAGGTCGCGAACCACGTGCTGCATTACAGCGGGGCCAAGGTCAGCACCTGGTTGAGCGACCCCTGCCGCACGGACCAGGCGGTGCTGTCGAGCGGACGGTCGCGGGCGTTCCTGAGCACCCTTCTTCCGGCCAATGCCGCGATCACCGTACGCGGAGGCACGGGCTACGATTACTGGGGCAACCCGCACAACACGGCCGGGCGGAAAAATTTCACCGGCAGCTCCACCGCCAACCCGCCCCAGGTGCCCTGGCGCCTGGAGGTGGAGCCTCCCGCCGCAGCCACCCGCGACCTGTTCCTCAACGTGCTGGAGGTGGCGGATGAGGGACAGACCACACCCGCCCCGGTGGAGCTTCTTCAGAACGACGGCCAGACAGTGGTGTTCCGCATAACCCCGTCCTCGGGCCAGCCGGTTGAGGTGCGTTTCAACAGCCAGGGTGAGACAGGCGGCACGCTACGTTTCGGCGACAGCCAGGAGGAAACCCTGCCGGTTTCGGCCGAGACCTCCGGCCAGACAGGATTCCGTCACGATGTCAACCGCGACGGCCGCGTGGGCATGGCGGATGCCCTGGCCCTGATCCTGCGGGTGATGTCCGGGGACAGCGACCAGGGGTTCGATTTCAACGGGGATGGGAGAGTCGGGCTGGCGGATGTGGTGGCCCTGGTGCGGTTCCTGGGTCAGGCTGGAGCGCCGGGGTCGGGGCCATATCTGGCCGGGAAATGACAACGACGGAGGAGGGCGCTTCGCGCCTGGGGGGCCGGCGGGGCGCGAAAAGCGCCCGGCCGGACCGCGCGGGAGGAGGCCCGGAGCCCGGGGAAGGGAAAGAGCCTGGGGGTGTTCCGTCGCCTGTCGCTCTCTCTATCCCCGCGCGCGGCCAGCCCCGCGCCTTGCGCGGCGCCGGCCCCCCCTGCTTCAGTCCCTGAGTGCGATCATGGCCCCGGCCGCGATCAGCACCGAACCCGCCACCCGCTCGGTCCAGGCTGCGGCAGATTTCCGTCCCAGAAAAACACCGGCGCTCCGGGCGGCCAGGGCATAGAGAGAAAGACCCACGGCCAGCGCTGCGGGCTCGATCCAGCCCACCACCAGGATATCTAACGCACCCAGCGCCTTGAAATCGAGGAACGCGGGCAGGAA
>CAYLSM010000002.1:0-55523 GCA_964386505.1 uncultured Gemmatimonadales bacterium | reverse complement strand
CGTCACTCCTGCTTCTTTCGCCTCCAAGGCAGAGTAATACAACCGGATCTCGGAAAATGGTCTATTACTATTCGGTCGCGGTTGTTCTCGGAATCTGCATTCTGCTGTTTCTGCTTATCGTGTTCCAGCGCAAGCGCGAGGAAGATCGCAAGAGACGCGAGATGGAATACCTGACCTCCCAACGGCGGCTGGAGTCCTCGCGAGAGCTGCTCAACGGTCTGCGCAAAAAGCTGTACGAGGCGGAAAACCACCTCAACGACAACCGGCACTATTTCAACACCCGGCGCGAGGAACTGGTCCAGATCGCCAAACAGCTCAAGGGCGTGGAGGAGGAGCGGGACAGGATTCGCCACACCCTGGAGGAGGGCGCGGTGCCGGAGGGTGAACGCAACCTTCTGAACAACCGTCTGAAACTGGAAGAGGACAAGTTCGCCGAGATAAACGCGCGGGCCACCGAACTTCAGGAGTCGGTCAAGAAACTGGAACTGGCCACCCTGGAGAGCGACAAGCAGATTGTCGCCCTGCAGAACCAGATCGCCCAGGCCGAAAGCGAGCTGGAATACAACAAGGAACTGGTGCGGATCAAGGAAAAGCTGGTCCAGAAATAGACTCGCCGGTCAACCTCTCCAATACGCCTCATCCCCACAAAGACGCACCCTACCCGGGTACACCTTAACAAACGCTGGACCGATCTCCGCTTGTCCGCTCAGGCCCTTTTCAGACTGGCCCCGCGGCCGCGCCGCACCAGGAACCAGCCCAGCAGCACCAGGGCCAGCGCCACCAGGGCATCCACCAGGGCCGCATGGGCGCTGCCGCTGGCCAGCCCCACAAGGGCCAGACAGGCCCCGATCGCACCCAGGATCCAGCCCACGATATAGAACGGCGAGGGCGCAGCCGATTCCTCAGGCGATGGCACCGCTGTCGCGGCGCTCTCCTCATCGCCGAACGCGGCGCCGTTTTCACCGCCGCCGTGCAGGACGCGGTCGAACAGGTCATCCACCCGCGCCTTGACCGCTCCCCGGACAGGCCGGAACCAGCCGATCAGCAGGAACACACCCGCGGTCACGGCCACGTTTCCCAGGACAAAGGGGGCATAGGACCAGCCGAGCCCGTACTTGGCGAGCGCCCCGAAAGCCAAGCCGCTCAGGCACGACACTATCGCCGCTCCGGGGCCGGGACGGCGGATCCAGATCCCCAGCAGGATCGGGATCGTGGTCGGCCCGCCGATCATCCCCAGAATGGTCATCATCACACCGAAAGCCCCGCCCAGGCGCTCCACGCTGGCCGCCACGAGCAGGGCCAGGCCCCCCACCAGCAGTGTGTTCAGCTTGCCCACCACCGCCAGGCGGGTGGCGCTGGCCTTGCGGTTCAGCAGACGGTGGTAGAGGTCATTGGTCAACACTGCACCGTAGATGTTATAGTCGCCGGCCAGGGAGCTCATGGTCGCCGCCATCAAGGCCACCGCCACCAGGCCGATCATGCCCACGGGCAGAAGGTCGACGCAGAGCTTGATGTAGCTCGTCTCCATCAGAGAGGTCCCGGCCATCAGGGCATCGCCGTACAGCACCCGGCTTATGAGCGGCGGCCCGATCACCAGCGGGAAAAACACTATCCCCAGCCACATCGAAAGCCGCGCGCTGCGGCGGGCATCCCGCGGTGTGGGCACGGTGGTGTAGCGCTGCACCAGCGAGAAACTGCCGTTGTACAGCAGCGGGGTCATCACCCACATGGCGATGAAAAACCAGACCGTGAAATCGCCGTTGTAGCTTTCGAACGGGTGGAACACCCTGAAAAAACCCTCCGGCGCTCCGGCGGCCAGACCGGACAGGCCGCCGACCTTGGCCAGCCCCACCGGCAGAACCACCAGGAGCACCAGGGCCAGGATCACGAACTGGACCAGGTCGGTGATCATCACCGCCCACAGTCCGCCCAGCATGGTATATCCCACCGTGAGCAGGCTCAGGCCCAGGATGCTGGCCCAGAGCGGCACCCCGAACACGAAGCCCAGTATCTTGGCCGTGGCGTAGCACTTGACCCCGTCATCCCCGATCCGGAACGGGGTGACCGCCCAGGCGAACACCTGGCGCGTGCTCAGGCTGAAACGGGTCTCCATGAACTCGGGTACGGTGATCACGCCGGTCTTGCGCCAGCGTTCGGCCCAGAGGAACATCCCGACAAACCAGGCGAAAGACATGCCGTAGAGCACATGCACCAGTGGGGCCACTCCCAGTTTGTAGACCTGCGAGGCCAGGCCCACGAACACATAGGCGCTGAACGCGCTCATCCAGGCGCTCACCCCGGAGAGCCACCAGGGGATACGGCGCCCCCCGGCGAAATAGTTGATCCCCTTGCGGCTGAAACGGATGCAGTAGATGCCGATAGCCAGCATCAAAAGGCTGTAGACCAGGATCATGGCCCAGTCGCCGAGACGGAGGTTCTGTTGCAAAATGCCTCCAGCGGGCTGAATTGAGCGTGGCGGGAAGGAGAGTTCTGGCGTGGATTACGGCTCAAGGGGCGAATTTACCACCTGCCGGACAAAGGCGCAAGAAAGGCCTTCAACATGCACCGGTTGGTGGGCTTGCGCCTTGCGCGGGCAGGGATTAGATTTGTCTCCGAACTTATACCGCAACCCTGCCAAGGAGCCGACCGTGGACTGCAAGAACCTCAACTCCAACCTTAAAGACTGCAACTGCACCTACGAGCCGTGCAGCCGCAAGGGCAAATGCTGTGAGTGCATTGCCTACCACCGCCGCAACGGTGAGTTGCCGGCCTGCTATTTCAGCGCGGCCCAGGAGAGGACCTACGACCGCTCGATCGGCCATTTCGTGCGCTGCAACCAGCGCTGAGCCGCCTGCAACGGACTGAAAAACAGCACAGAGGGGAGAGACATTGGATCGGATACGTGCAGCCGTAGTGGGGGCGGGCTATATCAGCGAGGGCTACCACTGCCCGGCGCTAAAGCGCCTGACCCAGAAATACCCGGGCCTGGAGCTGGCCGCGGTCTGCGACACCTCGGCCGCAAGGGCCGAGTCATCGGCCGCGCGTTTCGGGTTCGCCGCCTGGTATGACAATCCGGATGAAATGCTGAAGAAAGAGCAACTGGACGCCGCCTGGATACTCGTGCCGCCGTCGGTGATCCCGCAAGTGGCGCTCAAGTTCATCGACCGCGAAATTCCCCTTCTGCTGGAAAAGCCCCCCGGGCTGGGCAGCGCGGATGTGGAGCGCCTGATCGAGGCGGTGGAGAAAAAGAAACTGACCCACGTGGTGGCGCTCAACCGGCGCTTCATCCCCCTGGTGCTGCGGCTCAAGGAGATCATGGCCGCTCCCGGGGCGCCCGCACCACACGCCATCGAGGGCCAGATGCTGAGATTCGGGCGCACGGATGCCGATTTCGGCTACAGCACCGCAGTGCACTCCATCGACACGCTGCGTTTCCTGGGTGGCGATGTCTCGGCGGTCGAGGTGCGCAAAATGGAGCTGACCGGCAACATGCGCCCTTCCTATTTCGTCGATTACAGCTACCGCTCCGGAGCGCACGGGCGGCTGACGATCCTGCCCGAGGCCGGGCTGTCAGTGGAACGCTACACCGTACACGCCCACGGGACCACCACGATCCTGGAATGCCCGCTGGACTGGACCGTGGACTTCCCGGGGCGCATTCTGCACTACAACGGCCGCGACCGTCATTTTGTGCAGGACAGCCGTATCTTCGCTCCCTTCGATCCGGCCGAGGTGACCGGGTTCCTGGGCGAGAGCCAGCATTTTATCGAGTGCCTGATCAAGGGCGCCACACCCGCGCCCTCGCTGGCCGACTGCCTGCAGTCGATCCGCATCGCCGAGTGTGTGATGGCGGGAAAAGGAATGACTTTCTGATGACACGTACGGCAGGAAAATCGTCCGCTGAAGGCCGCTCCCGGCTGGGACTGAGTCACAGGTCAGGCGCGGCCGCCGCAATCCTCCTGTCGGCCGCCCTCCTCGCTCCGGGCTGCAACCGGGGCCAGGCTCCTGCCAAGGTCGGCTTCGCCCAGCGTGAAATCAGCTCAATCGGCTCCACCCGGCCGGACTACAGCCTCCACGACAGCCTGTACGCGAAAGTCGTCTGGGTCGAAAATGGCGCGCAGTCGTTCGGCATCGTCTCGCTGGACATGATCGAGCTGCCGGACAGCGAGTGCGCGGCCATTCGCCAGGGAGTGGCGGATTCGCTTGGCCTGGACTCGGTCCGGGTGACAGTCTGCCCGAGCCACACGCATTCCGGCTTCGCGGTTGACTGCCGCAGGCTGGCGCAGCGGGTCGGCTCCATCGCCCGGCAGGCCAGGCAGGCGGCGCAGCCGGCGCAGGTTGGATACTGCCGGATCGAGGTCGGCCCCGGCCTGGTGGTCAACCGCCGGATCGCGGTCAACGACGCCTTCGGTGACCTGACCATGGTCTATTGCCGGAACAACCTGATTCTGGCGGATGGCCGGCAGATGGATGTCCGCGGCCAGGTGGACGACTTCATAGCCCGCGGGGAGCAGATCCTGAGTTCGGAATACGCCGACCGGGAGGGTCCCGGCGCCGCCCGCGCGATGGGTCCCTCGCCGCAGGCCGCAGCCCTGATGGACTCGCTCCCGAAGACTATGCTCCTTGACGGCCCGGTCGATCCGCACCTGGAGGCCCTCTGCTTCAAGAGCTTGTCCGGCGAGGTCCTGGGCAGCCTGGTGCGCTTCGCCTGCCACGCCACCTCCTTCCGCGGCAGCCGGACACGCCAGTATTCCGCCGATTATCCCGGTGTGCTGTGCCGGGCTGTGTCCGAGGCCACCGGCGGGGCTCAGGCGAACTTCCTCCAGGGCCCCTGCGGCGACACCAAGCCCTTCATCGAACAGAACGGCGAAAAGCCGATGATCGAGCTGGGCACACGCCTGGGGCGGCTGCTCACGGCGCAGCTGGAGATGGTCCAGTACCAGCCGCTCACCGGAACTTTCTGGAAACAGGAGGTGCAAAGCTTCGGCGTGGCGCCGGACATGGCCGCGATCACGGAGGAGATGCGGGTCAAGGCGGAGGAGGATTTCAACCGCATGGCGGCCACGGCTTTCGATCCTTACGCGCTGAAAAAGCTGCACGACTGGTCGGTCCGGGCCTGGGCCAGCCAGTATCTTACCAGCCGCGACAGCCTGCGCCTTCCGTTTACAGTCGCCGGGTTCAACCAGGTGGCGCTGGTGTTCCTGCCCGGCGAGCTTTTCGCCCGCCACAGCCTGACCCTCAAGGAGCGCTTCCCGGGCCGGCAGATCATGGTAGTCGAGCTGGCTGACACCGACTCCCCGTTCTATGTGCCCACCCGCGAGGCTTTCCCGCGGGGCGGCTACGAAGCGGGCAACGCCTCCCTGCCGGCGGGTTCCGGGGAGCGGATGGTGGATATCTGTACGCAACTGCTCGGCGGGTTCTTCCAGTAGAGAGGCCGGGCCTGCGCACCCGAAAAAAAACCGCGGTTGTCATGGATCGTCCGGGGCACATCCCCCCGGCGCATGACAACCGCGGATTTTTTCTTCACTGATCCGGCCGCCCGGCTCAGCCCATCCGGACCCGCTCGGCCACCGCCGACTGCCCGAAAGTGACCTCCTGGATCTCCGAGCAGACACAGTCGCGGTGCGCGCAGCGGATCGGGTGCATGTTCAGCATGTCCACCTGGTCCATGGGCACCAGTTTTCCGCACTGCGAGCACTGCCAGCCGGTGACATGCCCCTTGCGCAGCACGTCCTTGATGAACCGCACGAACACGTCCATGGTGAAAGCCTTGGTCAGAAGGCCCACCGCGCCGAGGCCGAGCACCTGTTTCACGCAATCGGAGCAGTTCTGCTCGCTCACCGCCACCAGCGGTATCTCGCCGTGAGTGTGCATGGCGCCCAGCAGCTCCTGCACCGAGGTGCCGTTCTGGGCCTCGGTTTCCAGGCTGAGCAGCACCATGCGGATACGGCCCTCGTTGCGCGGGCTGGTGATATAGCTGAGGGCCTTGTCCAGGGCGGTGAAACCCATCGGGTTGAACCCCGAGACATAGTTCACCACGGCCAGGGACTCCATCTCCACATAGGCCGGATCGGAGTCCACCAGGACAATCATGTTGGCCTTGGAGTGACGACCGGCCTGGAATTCCTCCTCGGCCCGACGATCCTCGCGCTCGCGCTGGGCCTGGGTCGGGTGCTGGTTCTGACGGCCTCCGCCGCCGTTCTCTGGCGGACGGCCTCCGCCGCCCTGACGGTTCTGTGGCTGCGGCTGCGGATGCCCGCCGTTGGCTTTGCCCTGGGGCGGCTGGTTATGGTTGCCGGGCTGTTGCGCTTTGCCGGGCTGACCCTGCGGCTGCCCCTGGGCCGCCATCTGCTCGCCGTTTGGGTGCTTGCGGTTCCTCTGAGAACGCCGTCTGCGGCGGCCAGAGCGGCCACCTCCGCCGCCTCCGCCACCTACCTGCTGCTCGCCTACGCCTGCGGGTGCGCCACCCGATCTATCTGAATGCAACTTTCTGTCCTTGCTCATTGCAGGTATCTCTTCTCGCAATCGATTCACGTTGAGGGTGCGGCCACTCTGTTGCCACACCCCGGGCCTCCCCGATTTAACCTCCGCCACCCCCCGAATGTATCACCCCGAGGCCGTCCCAGGTCGAAAAACAGCTCAGACTGCCATCATGAAACTCTTGTAAGGTGAGATTTTCGCCTTGATTGCCTCGTACACTCCGCTCTTGAGCGCGGTGTCTGTCTGCAGCACCACGATGGAGCGCCCCTCCCGGTCGGTGGTAAAACGGATGTTCAGGATGTTGAGCCCGGCGTTGGACAGGGCCAGGCTGATGTCGTTGATCAGGCCGATGCGGTCCTTCTGGTAGGTGAACAGCATGTGCCCGCAAGGGATCAGGTCCAAGTTGACGAAGGAGTCGATCCGGTTGATCTTCAGCTCGCTCTCCGGGGTGATCGTGCCGCGGATCGAGGTTTCGAGGTACTCCTGTTTCTTGGACAGGATGTCGATGGTGATCGACTCGCCGTAGCCCTTGCTGTCGTCCGGCACGCGCTTGACCACCAGGATACCGCTTTCCCCGGCGCGCTTGAGGGCCTCGGCTGGCGAGACCACCTCCTGATGGTAGATGTCCATCAGGCCCTTGATCAGGTAGTTGGTCAGCACGTCGGTGTGCTTGTTCAGTTTCCCGTAGCAGGTGATACGCACTTCCTGAGGCTGGTAACCGCCTATGTTGTAGTGGGCGATCTCGCCGATCAGACGGGTCAGCTCGAGGAAACGCGGGTTCAGATCGGGCGGGATGGCCAGGTTGTTGACCGGGAAACATACCATGCGCTTGACCAGGAAATCGCGCAGCTCCTCGGCGGCCGAGATCGCGGCCCGGCGGTTGGCCTCGGAGGTGTTGGCCCCCAGGTGCGGGGTGCAGACCAGACGGTCGGCCAGCACGGCCACGGACTTGTTGCCCTCCTTGTCCCCCTCCACGAACACGTCCGCCCCGAACTGCAGGTCCGCGCGGCTGCCGAACACCTCCAGCAGTGCGGCCTGGTCCACCACCTCGGCGCGGGCGGAGTTGATCAGCATGGCATCCTTTTTCATGCTCCCCAGCAACTGGGCGCCGATCATGCCACGGGTCTTGTCGTTCAGTGGCACGTGCAGGGTGATGAAATCACTCTCGGCGAACACCTCCTCCAGCGACTTCATGCTCACGCCGATGTCGCGCGCTTTTTCCTCCGAGACCACGGGGTCGAACCCGATCACGTTCATCTCGAAACCCTTGGCCTTGCGGCTGACCAGGGTGCCGATATTGCCCAGGCCGACTATGCCGATGGTCTTGCCCACCAGCTCACGGCCCATGAGGCCCGATTTCTCCCAGCGCCCTTCCTTGACCGAGCGGTCGGCGAGGGGCAGACGGCGCGAGCCGGAAAGCATGAACGCGAACACCAGCTCGGCCACCGAGTTGCTGTTGGCCCCGGGGGTGTTCATCACCTGGACATTACGTGTGGTGGCGTAGGCCACGTCGATCGTGTTCACGCCGCTGCCTGCGCGCACCACTGCCTGCATCTCATCGGCCGCATCCAGCACCGCCTTGGTCACTTTCTCGCTGCGTACGATCAGCCCCTGGCAGCCTTTGACCGCCTCGCACAATCCCGCTTCATCCAGGCCCGCTTTCACCACCACCTCGATCCCAGCCTCTTCGAGGATGCGCCGGGCAACCTCGTCCAGTTTGGTCGCGATCAGGACCCGCATGTGGCTGCTCCTTTTGGTTGATTTTTTCTTATGCCGAAAGCCGCGTCACAGCACAGTGGAGTGGAACCGCAACAGGCTCTCTCGATCATTCAGTCCGGCCGGCCCTGGCCGTGACAGATAAATTAACGCCAAATGCGTCCGCAGGAAAGGCACTGCGGCTTGTGCATACAAAGCACCTCGCCGCACCCGGGACAGCGCCAGCGGCGGTCCTCCTGTGCGGCGAAAACCTCCGCCCCGTCCCGCCGGACAGATTCGAGGTTCTCGAATAGACTCACCCCGTAGCGGGTCCGGTAGCGCTTGTCCAGTTGTTTCAGCCGGGTGCAGGGATAGCTGTCGCAACTGAAACAGAAATCCTCCGCCTGTCCGGCTGTTTTTTCGCAGTTCCTGATCCGGCACGAAACAATGGATTTGAAAATGAAACCGCCCTCGCTGCGGCAGCCCGGGCAGGTGTTCCTGTCCCTGACGAAAGCGTGGCACAGACGGCAGTCCAGGCCACAGCGGGCGATCAACTCAGCTTTGAACTGACCCGGCTTGCCGTATCCACTGGGATTCATTTTCACCATCCCCGCCCTGGCTGCGCCTTGTGCCGAGGCGCACCCCTCATTTCAGCAGGATCATCTTGCGCACCGCGCTGCGGCCGCCGGCCTCCAGACGGTAGAAATACACGCCCGAGGAAACCTGCCGCCCCTGGGAGTCGGTCCCGTCCCACTGCACGCTGTGACGGCCGCCGTCCATTTGCTCATCCACCAGCACGCGGACCAGCGCGCCGCGCAGGTCGTAGACCCGCAGCGCCGTTTTCTGCGGCGCCGCACCAGCGGGCAGGTCAAAAGTGATCGTGGTCGAGGGGTTGAACGGGTTGGGCGAGTTCTGGTTCAGCACCGGCGCCGCCACCCGGGGCAGATCCGGCCCGGAGCCGCCGCCCAGGACAGCCACGCGCCCCAGGTCGACCGTGCCGCCGCTGCTTCCGGCCAGCTCGAAAGAGCTTCGGTCGAGGCTCAGCTCACGCCCAGCCTGCGTGACCCGCAGGCTGTAGCTGCCCGCGGTCAGGGTGCTGAAAGCGAAATTGCCCGCCGCATCCACGCACACCGAATCCACCACGTTGCCCGCGATGTGCACCACCGGCAGGCTCGTGGAACCGTCCCCGGCCGAGGCCAGGTCGAGCCGGCCGCTCAGGGCGAAAAACGTGATCTGAAGGGATTGGGCCAAGAGCCGTGTGCTCGACCCGGTGGTGTCGTTCCAGGCCAGGACCACCCGGTCCGTTCCCAGGATGCTCAGGCAGGGCATGGCGGCCAGGCTAACACCCGGCACCTGGAAAGTGCTGCCGCGCGGCGCGCCGGTCGAATCGATCTTGCAGCCCAGGAGCCGGGTCGCTCCGCCCATCTCCTTTTCCACCCAGAGGACGAGATGGTCGCCGCGGCTGTCCACGGCCACGGCCGGGTTGGTCTGCCCCACCGTGGTGCCGTAAGAGGCCAGGCTGCCGAACGAGCCGCGGTAACCCAAGCCCTGCGGCAGCTCCAGGCTGTCGCCGCGTCCGGAGTACAGGCGGTAGTAGAGGTGCTGGGCGTCCGAGAAGAACTCCTGCCAGACCACGAGAAACTTGCCGGTGAGCGGCGAGGCCACCACTTGCGGCCGGCCGCTGGCACCCAGGTAATCGGTGCGGACCTCGCTGACCGGCAGCTCCGTGCTGACCGGCGTGCCGTTGGCATCAAACACCTGGGCTCGGATGCGGGCGTTGGTCCCGGAGACCGCTCCCTCACGCCAGAGGAGCATCTGATTGCCGCCCGGGCTCGTGGCCAGCGAGGCGTACTGCCCGCCGCCGTGAGCCATGCTGGCCACGCTGCGCACCGAGCCGATCCGGTTGCCCAGGCTGTCCCAGCGCGCCATGACCAGTTCGGGGATGCCGACCAGCGGGGTCCAGCGTTCCCAGGCCGCGCTCAGCACCCCGTTCGAGCCAAGGGACAGGCTCACTCCGTCCAGGAAATTCTGGGTCGACTGCTCCAGGGTCAGGCCGGCCTGCTTCACTGTTCCGTCCGCCCCGAACAGCGAGGCGCGCACCCGGTAGCCCGAGCTGCTGTTTTCCTGCCAGCCCACCGCGTACTGTCCACCCGCGGCCTGCGCCATAGTGGGACGGCGCTGTACGGCAGTCTCCGGCTGAAGCGCCTGTACGGCCCCGGTTGGGCGGTCATCCGAGGAGAAAGTCAACTGTTGTATCTGGGTCCCGTCCACCTCGCTCTGGCGCTCCCAGAACAGGCTGTAGCTCAGGTCGGGATGCCCGACCAGGGCCGCGGCCCCGGCCAGATCGCCCTCGCCACCGGAGGGCGACACATGCATCGGGTCTGTGATCAGCCCGCCGGCGCTGAAATTCTGCATCCAGAGATCGGACACGTCGTGGGCGTCATCCCCCCAGATCGACACGAAAGTGCCGTCCTGACGGATCGCGGCACAGGGCTCGATGGCTTTCATTTCCGGCGGGGTTATCTGTCCCTGACGGCCACCCTCTATGCCCTCGTTGACATTGTAGGTGAAAGACCAGGCCTCGCTGCCGTCGTCGTTCCGGTTGCGCACCCAGACCAGGGCCACATCTCCGTTCTCGTTGCTTGAGAGCGCGGGCTTGTTCAGTGCCAGCTCCAGACCGGCATCCACAATCGACGGGATCGAATCCTCCGTGACCCGGATCGGGGAGCGGTTGATCTGCAGGCGGATCGAATAGAGCCTGAGCTGCGGTATTCCGCTGCCGCTCACCTCGACCCAGCTCACCACGAACCAGCTATAGGTGGAGGAGAAAGAGGAAGCCGACACCGCGGGCGGCGAGAGGGCGGTCACCAGGCTCGAATCCTCGGGCAGCATCAGGCGCTGGAGCATCTCGTGGCCCAGGCGGTCGTAGGCGATGACCCGAATGCCGACACTGTCGGGCTGAAGGTCTCGCCAGGCCACCACCGAGTTGCCTTTGCGGTCGGCCGAGATCACCGGGTCGAGCTGCTCGCCGGCGGCGGTGTTGTTCAGACGGTGGGTGCCGACCCACTGGTGGGTCACCGTGTCCTGGGCGCCGTATCCCAGGCTGTCCGTGGACAGGAACCGCGCGCCGTAGACATCCGTGCCATCTACGCCCTGATCCTGCCAGACCAGGTAGACCACACCGCTGGAATCGATTCCGACCGAGGGGTTGATTCCGCGTATGCGGCGCGCCACAGCGTCGGGCCGGGGATTGACCTCAAAGGCCTCGCCCATCGTGTTGAAACGGCGGAAAAAGATATAGCTGGCCGGCCAGACCCCATCCGCCCAGGCCAGCACCGCCTGTCCGTTGAAATCCACAGACAGGTCGTGATGACTCTTGCGGGTGGTCGGGTAGACCGTACCGGCCACGGTCGGCCCCAGGCGTCCGCCCTGACGGTCGAAGCCCTGGAGCAGCACCCGCGACAGGCCAGCCGTGCTGTCGAACCAGGCCACCAACAGATTATCCTGATGGTCCACGACCGCCGAGGGCCGCAACTGGCCGCCGGTCGGGTCGAGGTTCACCGGAATATAGCCCGGGGTTATGGTCTGCGCTTTCAGACCGCCCGTTCCGCCCGTGAGCACGAGCACGACAGCCGCGGCGAGTATGTAATTACGGTAGCGGATATTACCCATCCTTTTCCTGTGCCTGCCGATCAGGGCAACCGGACCAGCCGGAAGCCAGTGTCGATCTCACGGTTGTCCGGGGCCACGGCGCTGCGGTTGGCGTTGCGGACCTGGTCGATTTCGGTCAGGTAGCTGCCGCCTCGCACTACCCGGTAGAACTGGTTCTCCGGGTCGGTCGAGCCCTGAGGGTCCTGCCAGGTCTGTTCGGTCGAGTAGTAATTCGGGTTGTACCAGTCCAGGCACCACTCGGCGGCGTTGCCGGCCATGTTCAGCGGCCCGAAAGCACTGGCCCCGGCCGGGAAAGCCTCCACCGGCGCGGTGAACGTGTAGCCGTCACCCCCGTGTTTCACGTTCGCCCGCATGGAGAGCGGGATGGTCTGCTCGGCGCTGTCGACCGGCTCCTCCTCCAGGGTGGACCAGGGATACTGGCGCGCGGCGCCGCCCCGGGCCACATATTCCCACTGCGCCTCGGTGGGCAGGGTGTAGTGCTCCCCGGTGCGAAGGCTCAGCCAGCGGCAGAACGCCATCGCGTCCTCCCAGCTCACCCCGATCACCGGGAAATTCGGTTTGGCCAGGGCCACCGCGGGCCAGATGCCGATGCCGCTCGTGTCCTTGGGCGTGCGGGAATCCCCCTCCTCACGCCAGAACTCGTAGTACTGCATGTTGGTCACTTCGTAGCGGCCGATCAGGAACGAGGACAACCGCACCTCGTGGGCCGGAATCTCGTCCCGGTTGTCGTAGTAGATCGAGTCGGCCCCTGTCGAGTCGGTGCCCATCATGAAAGTTCCGCCCGGTATGAACACCATCTCCAGGTCGAGGTAGAAATTCTCCCCGGTGCCGGCCAGGCGCACCGAATCGATGCCCACCGTGTCGATTGCCACGTGGAAAGTGTCGGCCCAGTTGGTGGTGATCAGATAGAGGTTGGTGTGGCAGACCGAATCGATTCCGGTGGGGGTGAATTTAAGTGTGAGAGTGGCGGTCTTGGTAGTCTTGTTGAAGCTGAGGCTGTCCGGGCTGACCCGGAACACGCTGGAGTCGCTCAGGAGCAGGTGCACTTTGGCCTGGACAGTGTCGCCGTACTGAACCTGGATTGTCTCGGTGCTGGTCTGACCGATGAAAGTGGGTGAGAAGCTTATCACGTAGGTGGAGAGCTTCAAGCCGGCCGCGCTGTACTCGCTATCCTCGGGCTGGATCGCCAGATCGGTGTTGCAGCCGGTGCTCAGCAGCACCGCAAGCAGGAGTAGCCCCGCGACCAATCCGGCCGACCGCCTGAGATTCCCGCTCGATACAGGCCGTTCAAATGGATTCATGGACCCGTCTGATCTCTGTAGGTATCTGTCACCAGTGGCAGCCGCCTGTCCCACAGGAAAGCGGGTCACGGCTTTGAGGTCGCCGGCCCCTGCCGGACGCAGCAGAAAGATACATCCGGCCGCACGGTGAAGTCAAGGCTTGATTAAATCTTTCAGCATTATTCAACACGCTGAAGGAAAAAGAGTTCCGAAAAACATTCTTGCCTGAGGAGGGTGAGTGTCTAACGGGGGGTCGAAAAGGCACTTGCAAGGCGACTTTCTGTGGTGCGCGGCACAGGGCGATAACGATCATCCCGCCGTTTCCAGCGCGGGAAACGGGGGGGCCGGACGGCCTGTCCTGGAGGACAGGCCGTGCTCAGGCGTTATCCAGCAGGTACTCCAGGGTCATGAGGTTGGCCAGGCACTCCATCGATTCCTCCGGGCTTCCGCTGCAACGGCGGCGGCATTCCTCGAGGCACCGGCGCTTGAGTTCCTCCTGACGGTCGAGCAATTCCTGCTTGATCAGATCCAGATACTCCTGTTCCATCCTGCACAACTCCTGAAACAGGCCTTCCAGGCAACAACTGGCATGCCGGAAAGACGGGAGGGTTAGATTACCCGGGCCGGAGGCGGGAGCTGTGGCGGGACTGATCCCGACCCCGGGCCGAAACATTCCGAACGTTTCAATATATAGTAAATTAGGGCCCAAACACAATACTAACCGAAAGTTTTTTTGCGCCCTTTATCCTCAGCGGAATTCCTCCAGCAGGGGGCGGATGTCCCGTTGCGGAACCGCCTGCAGGGATAGTGGCTCGCCTGCGGAGGGAGAAGCCGCGGGACGGCTGCCGCGGTATAGCACCCCGATCGGGAAACGCTCCTCCCACTCCAGCGACTTGCGGAAAGCCGCCTCGCGGTCCGTGGGATCGTAGGCCGGGTCGGTTGTCTCCAGGTTGTAGGCTTTATCGCGGTACCACTTGAGGGTGTTGACCTTGTTGTAGGTGACGCAGGGCTGAAGGATCTCCAGCAGGGCGAACCCGCCGGCCTCCAGCGCCAGTTGCATCATCCGCACCATATGCGCCATGTCACCCGAATGGGTGCGCCCCACAAAGGCGGCATCCAGGGTAATCGCCACCCCGGCCGGGTTGAACCGTCCATGCACCACCCCCTCGGGCGTGGTGCCGGTGACAAAGCCCCTGTCGCTGGTGGGCGAGGCCTGGCCCTTGGTCAGGCCGTAGACCTGGTTGTTGTGCACGAAATAGGCGAGGTTGACATTACGCCGCACGGCGTGCAGGAAATGGTTTCCGCCCTCGGCGAACCCGTCGCCGTCGCCGCCCACAACGATCATTTTCATGCGGCCGTTGACCAGGCGCGCCCCGGTGGCCAGCGGCAGGGCCCGTCCGTGCAGACCGTTCAGGTAGTGGCAGCGCGTGTACAAGGGCAGCTTGGCCGCCTGCCCGATCCCGGAGAACACGGTCACCTCGTGCGGCGACAGGCCCAGGCCGGTCAGGGCCTGCTTGAGCCCGGCCAGGATGGCGAAATTGCCGCAACCCGGGCACCAGGTGGTCTCTATCCCTTTATAGTCGTTCAAAGTCGGCATCGAAGTCTCTCTCCGGCTCTTTATAGTTTTTCGAGGATGTCCCGCGCGCAGAACGCGCGGCCGTCATACCTGAGCACCTGCCGCTGCGCGGCCAGCCCGGTCTCCATCCGGACCAGGCG
This sequence comes from uncultured Gemmatimonadales bacterium, assembly GCA_964386505.1. Classification (GTDB taxonomy): domain Bacteria; phylum Gemmatimonadota; class Glassbacteria; order GWA2-58-10; family GWA2-58-10; genus JAJFUG01. The sequence continues at coordinate 40,680 of CAYLSM010000002.1, read as the reverse complement.
GGCGAGCTGGCCCAGGGAGTTGCCCTCCACGCTCACAAGGCGGCCGCGGCCCTCCACCGCCTGCCTGAACTGCGCCTCCGGGAACGGCCAGAGCCGGGTCGGCAGGACCAGCGAAGTTTTCTGCCCCGCGGCGCGGCGGACCCGCACCACCTCGCGCAGCGCCCCGCCGTTGGAACCCCAGCCCACAAGCACCGTATCGGAGCCGTCCTGAAGGTCGCACTCCAGGCCGCTCCATTCGCCCAGGCGCTCAAGCTTGCGCCAGCGCTTGTCCACCATGGCGCTGCGCAGCGCTGGGTCCTCGGTGATATGGCCGCTTTCATCGTGCTCGTCCCCGGTGGAGCAGACCAGCGCCGTGCCCTGGCCCGGAAAAGCCCGCGGCGAGACCCCATCCGGCGTTATCCGGTAGCGCAGGTAGTCCGCTCCAGCGGCCAGTTCCTCCGGCCCGGCCATCCTGCCGCGGTCCACACCCACTTCTTCCACGGGCAGGCTGTCCACGCTCCAGAAGGAGTCCATCAGGTGGTGGTCGGTCAGGATTATGACCGGGGCCTGAAGGCGGTCGGCGATGTTGAACGCCTCGGCGGTCAGGCGGAACGCCGACTCCGGGCCCTCAGGGGCCAGCACCACCCGCGGGAACTCACCGTGCGAGGCGAACAGGGCGAACAGAAGGTCTCCCTGCTCGGTGCGGGTGGGCAAACCGGTGGCCGGCCCCGGGCGCTGGGCGTTGAGCACTACCAGGGGAATCTCGCTGCAACCGGCCAGACCCAGGGCCTCGCTCATCAGGGCGAACCCGCCACCCGAGGTGCCGGTCATGCTGCGCGCGCCCATGTACGAGGCGCCGATCGCCATGTTTATCGCCGCGATCTCGTCCTCCGCCTGCTCCACCACCACGCCACGGTCGCGGCCGTGGTGGATCAGGTACTCCATCACCGAGGTGGCCGGAGTCATGGGGTAGGCGCTGTAGAACCGGACGCCCGCGGCCAGAGCGCCCAGGGCCACCGCATCCGCCCCCGAGAGGAACAGGCTTGCCGTGTCCCCGCCGGGCGGGTCGAGCCGCAGCGCGTTCTTACGATAGGGTTGTCCCAGTGCGTAGCCGGCGCGCAGCACGGCTATGTTCTTATCGACTGTTTCCTGTCCGCGGTGTGAGAAAGTGGACTCCAGCACCGATTCCACCACCGGGGTCTCCAGGCCCAGCATGGCCCAGGCCGCGCCGGTGGCCACGGTGTTTGCCATGGCGGCCGAGCCGCCGTTGTCGCGGCAGAGACGGGCCAGGTCGAGTCCCAGGAAAGCCTCGCCCGCCAATGTCTCTTTCACCCTTCCGCTGTCGTAGATCACCCGCGCCCCGTCGTTAAGCTCCCCGCGGTGAAGGCTGAGGGTTTCGGCATTCAGGGCGATCAGGATATCGATCCCGGGCGCGTGGCACTGCGGATCGTCCACGCCCACCCGAAGCTTGGTGAACGCGTGACCGCCACGGATACGCGACTCGAAATCCTGCAGGGCGAACACGCGCCAGCCCGAGCGGGTGAACGAGCGGGCCAGCACGTGCCCGATGGACTGAATTCCCTGGCCGGCCTCCCCGCCGATCAGGATCGAAAGCTCTTTTGCCACTGTCTGTCCCCTTTGTATAATAATAATCCGCGCGCCCGGCGTGGATTATTCAGCAATCGGCATAAAATTCAACAGGCGCTCACCGCGCCTGTATTCACCAACCGGTCTTTCTTAGATGTAACGCTATGGAAGGCAAAAATCAAGTCGGCGCGGCACAAGCCACAGAGAGGGTGCAAGCCGCGCAAAACACGCGCCGGCACAGGTCACGACCTCGATCCGGCTATAGTTAAAATTATGCAGTTTTATGCACTTGTTTGCATATTGATAAATTACTATCAACCCCCCCCGGGCCGGAGCGTCCACGCGTTTTCTCTTGTGGCGGCGCGCCGGGTGGAGTAATATTCCTGCAAATCACACTCTCAATCCGGAGGTAAACAAAGATGGCCGGTATCAACCGTCGGCGTTTCATCGGGGCCGCCGCCTGCGCCCCGGCCCTGCTCGGGCTTTCGGCCGCCGAGCTGAGCGCGCGTTACGAGGACCCCTCGGGCCAGGGCCCCAGCGTGGGCCTGGTCACCTACAACCTGGCCAAGGACTGGGATGTCCCCACCCTCATCGCCAACTGCACCGAGGCCAAATTTGCCGCAGTGGAGCTGCGCACCACCCACGCCCACGGCGTGGAGGTGGGTCTGAGCGCCGCCCAGCGCGCCGAGGTGCGCAAGCGTTTCGAGGACTCGCCGGTGCGCCTGGCCAGCCTGGGCAGCGCTTTCGAGTTCCACGCGCTCGACCCGGCCGAGTTGAAAAGCAATATCGACGGGACCAAGGAATATCTGAAACTGGCCGCGGACCTGGGCTGCGACGGGGTAAAGGTTCGGCCCAACGGCCTGCACGAGAAAGAGGGCGTGCCGCGCGAGAAAACAATCGCCCAGATCGCCCGCAGCCTAGACGAAGTGGGCGCTTTCGGCGCCGACCTGGGCGTGGAGGTGCGGGTCGAGGTGCACGGCCCCCAGACCAGCAGTTTCCCGGTTTATCACCCCATCATGGAACAGACCACCAGCCCGAATGTATATGTCTGTTGGAACTGCAACGAAACGGACCTGGAGGACGGCGGGCTGGAGCACAATTTCTCGCTGGTGTCCGGACGGATCCATTTCGTGCACATGCGCGACCTGTTCATCGAGGACTACCCCTGGCGCAAGCTTTTCGGCCTGCTCAAAAGCTCCGGCTACAAGGGCTACTGCTGCGCCGAGATACCCGAGAGCGCCGACCCGGTCCGTGTGATGAAATATTACCGGGCGCTTTTCCTGGCCTACCAGGACCGCTTGTAAAAACAGGACCCAAAGGAGCCCGAACTACTGTCACCTGATTTGTCGATACGGCGTGATGCGGCCGCGCGCGGCTGATTGAGGCCCGCGACGAGCGAAGACCGATTGAATTGCGGCAGTATTCAATATTCTCGACAGGAGAGAAGGTGAAGAAAGCGTATTTCCCGATCAGCCTGGCCTATGTTCTTCTGATTGCGCTCCTGGCGGGCGCTTCCGGTTGCGGCAAGGACGGCGGCGGCGGAACGGTCGACCCCGGCGATGAAACCTCCGCCGAGCACTGGTGGGACAACTACCTTGACGACAGCGGCAACCCGATCACCAAGAGTTCAGGGTTCAAGCTGGTCAAAGCAGACGGCACGCTGTACGAGGTCACCCCCACCACCACCGCCAGCCAGGGCCTCGAGCTCTCTTTCGCCGTGGAGCCGTTCTGGACCTCCAACTCGGGCTACCTGTTCCGGGGCAACAACCAGAACAACGCGAACCTGGAAAACCTGGCCGGAGCGGTGGAATTCATCAAGCAGTCCGGCTGGCTGCGGCACCGGGAGACTTTCGACTGGGAGGGGCTGCGCGAGACCTCCTCCGGCTCGCTCAATTTCGTCCGGGTGAACCGTTTCACCCAGTACTCGGTGCGCAGCACTTTCAACGGCTTCGCCACCGACCTGATGCTCACCCTGCTGAGCGAACCCTATATCGGCTATCCCACCGACACCACCCGCAAGTGGACCGGCGACCCGGTCTATGTGAGCAACGGCAGCGGGAGTGAATTTGTCGAGGTGTTCGGCTACAGCATCCACTATATCGGCTCGGTCCAGTTGACCGCCAGCAGCAAGTCGCTGGGGCAGTTCAACGACGTGATCATGATCGAGGGCAAGGCCAATTCGGGACAGGGCCACATACAGGCCTACCTGGCCCCCAACATCGGGATCATTTACTACCACCTGGTCACGGCGTTCGGGCAGGAGGCCGCCGGGGCGCTGCTGGGCTACAGCGGGGCGAACCTCGACCTGAGCGGCACAACCCTGACCGACTACATGCCCCTGTCGCCCGGCAACCAGTGGCTGTACGAGTTCGCGCCGGATGACCACGTGCCGCAGTTCCGTTTCGCGGTCGTCCCGTTGGCCGCAACTTCGGGGCTTTGAATCTCTTCAGCCTCGGCTGGTTTTCTCCGACATGCGCGTCGCACTCCCCGGTGCGGCGCGTTTTCTTTTCCATTTCAAACACACAACCATCTTTTACCGGTTGACTGCAAAGCCGGAATGACCCTATATTGTCCTAAAATGCTTTCTTTGTCATTTTTTCTCAATCTTGACTATCCCAAAACGGAGACCGCAAAATGAAAAGACTGCTGCATCTGGCCCTGGTCGCTCTGCTGGCGCTTTCGCTTCCTGTGTATGCCGCCGACCAGAACGACACCGTCAAAGTCGCCAGTTTCGCCCAGGTGGGCGATGCCACCGCCATCCCGAACGTGAAACCGGTCAAGAACATCATCATCCTTATCGGCGACGGTATGGGGGTCAACGCCGTGGGTGCGGCGCGCGCCGCCAGTTTCGGCCGCGGTGACGGCCTGGTCATGGACAAGGCGCAGGCCCTGGGCCAGTCGCTCACCTGGTCGCTGAGCAACGATTTCATCACCGATTCAGGCGCGGGCGGCACCGCCATCTCCTGCGGGCAGCGCACCACCAACGGCCGGATCGGCGCCGACAAGGACGGCCGTCCGATGAAGACCATTCTGGAACTGGCCAAGGGTCTGGGCAAGAGCACCGGCGTGGTGGTGACCTGCTCGGTGACCCACGCCACGCCCGCCGATTTCCTGGCGCATGTCAAGGACCGCAACAACGAATGGGAGATCGCCCGCCAGATCAGCGTGGCCCCGGTGGATGTGCTGCTGGGCGGCGGGTACAGCTATTTCCTGCCCGCGGTGAGCAAAGAAAGCCGGCGCGATGACGACCTCGACCTTCTGGCCGCAATGCGCAAGCGCGGCATGACCGTGACCACCTCGGTGGAGGAGTTCCGCGCCCTCGACCTGAACAAGGTGCAGTCCGTGGCCGGTCTGTTCACCCCCTACCATATGGCCAAGGCCCCGCAGCGTGAGATTCCTCTCCCTGAGATGGTCGAGGATGCGATCAAGGTGCTCAGCCACAACCAGAAAGGATTTTTCCTGATGGTCGAGGGCAGCCAGATCGACTGGGAAGGCCACGCCAACAACCTGCAGGGCAATGTGGCCGAAACATTGGATTTCGACCAGGCCATCGCCAAAGCCGTGGATTTCGCCGCGAAAGACGGCAACACGCTGGTGCTGGTGACAGCGGACCACGAGACCGGCGGCCTGGCGATCAACGACGCCAACGAGAAAGAGGGCACGATCACCGCCGGCTGGACCCACGGCGACCACACCGGCGGCGCGGTGCCGCTTCTGGCCTGGGGCCCCAACGCCCAGGCTTTCGCCGGGTTGCACCACAATTTCCACATTCCGCAGTTGGCAGTCCAGGGCTGGGGGGTGAAAAACTTCGCCTCATTCGCCACTGATAAATAAACCCGGACCGCCTGCGGCAGTCACCAGCGCGAGCGGCCCCAATCGGATAAGGAGAGCGGACTATGCCGGATGTCTGCCATTTCGAGATACCGGCCGACTCGGTCGACCGGGCGCGGGAATTCTACGGGGAGCTGTTCGGCTGGACATTCCAGGAACTGAGCCTGGGGGACACCCTCTACCTGCAGATCAAGACCGGCGGCCAGGGGCCCTCCGGCGGCCTGATGGGCCGTCAGAACCCCGGGCACCGCTGGACAAACTACATCTCCGTGGAATCGCTCAAGGCCTATGTAAAAAAAGCCGAGGGCCTGGGGGCCAAGCTGGTCGTCCCGGAAACTATCGTTCCGGGCATGGGGCGATTTGCGATCCTTGAGGACCAGGACGGCAACCAGTTCGGGCTGTGGGAGGTTGATTCAAAAGTGCGCTGAGAGTCTCAGTACGTGATAGTAAAAAGGGGGACACGCTTTACGTGTCCCCCTTTTTATTCTGCGCTAAGTAACCGGCCAGGACTCAGGCTTTTTTTATCAGCTCGAAGATCGAGGTCATCGATTCCAGGCTGGCCGAGCGCCGGGTGCCGTCCGCCCCGTTGTAATGGGTCTCCAGGCTGAGCGTGCCCCGGAACCCGTCACGCAGCAGCGCCCGGAACTGGCCGACCCAGTCCACCTGGCCTGCGCCCACCCGCACCGCCTTGTAGCGGCCCTCGGCCGGGTCCTTGAGTGCGTCCTTGATGTGCACGTGAAAAATGCGGGCCTTGTCCAGCTTGTCGTACTCGTCCGGATAAGGGGCCACCCCGGCCACCAGGCAGTTCATCGGGTCCCAGATGAAACCCAGGTAGGGGTGGTTGATCTTTTTCTGCAGACTGGCCAGCTCTGCGCCGGTGCCGGTATGGCAGGAGTACTCGTTCTCCACCAGCAGACGCACCCCGGCCGGACGGGCGATCTCGATGGCCCGGTCCAGGTGCTCGCAGACCTCGTCCATTATCCGGTTCTGCTCGCGGCAACGCCAGAAATCGAAAATACGCAGGTACGGCGCCTGCAGGGCCACGGCTTTTTCCACCGCGCGCTTGAGCAGATCGAACTGCGCGGCATAGGGGTACTGGTCGCTCTGGCCCTGGTCGGGATGCGTGCCGGGCAGCGTGGTCTTGAAAAGGGCGGTGTCCACCACCGAGACCCTGAGGCCGCTGGCATCGATCACACCTTTGAGCCGCTCCAGGGTGGGGCTGTCGATGTCGGTCACATAGGTGCCCCAGGCATCGCGGATCTCGACCCAGCCCAGTCCGAACTGGCGCAGGAAAGTGCAGGCTTTCTCCATGTCCGGGTCGATCTCGTCGCTGATCGCCCCCAGGGCGAAATGCGACAGCCAGGCCGCCTCGGCGTCCCCGGCCCGGCCGAGCAGGGCCGCGGCTCCAAGTGCTGCCGGCAGGCCGTAAAGAAAATCACGTCGTTTCATCGTTCCTCTCCGTGGCGGCGCCTCCGCCGGCGGCTTTCTCGGGCCGGGCGGACTGGCGCAGTTGCTGGATTTTTTTCTGTATCGCCGCCTGGAAAAACTCCCGTCCCTGTTCCTCGGGCAGAGAGAGTTCGGCCAGGTAGACATTCAGGGTATAGGCAAGCATCGAAAAAGCGGTGGACTGGCTGGCCCGCTCGCCGCCGAAAGCGATCTGCAGGCGCTCTACCTCGCTCAGCCCATCGAAAAACGAGCCGACCATTCTGTCGGCCAGGAGCCTGGCGGTCATCGGGTCGCGTACGGACATCGGCCTACTCCGGCAGTTTGAAATACTCGATACGGCGGATCATCCGCGGCTGCTCATCCACCGGCTGGCTGTCGATCAGGCGCACCGCCTCCTCGAAATTCTCCATGCGCACCCAGTGGAAGCCCAGTGAATACTTGAACTTGAGCACCTCGTACGAGGTGGAGCAGGCGTGCTCGGCGGTGTTGTCCATGCCGGCCGGGGCGTTCTCCTCATCCAGCGGCACCAGTTCGGGGCGCGCCCAGGGCGACAGAGCGCAGATGCCCTTGCGGCGGCAGATTTCTGCCCGGCTGCAGCGAAGCCCTTCCAGCTCCACCTCCGAGACCTCACCCTGTGTCTGCTTCAGGATCTGCTTACAGCGCATTCTCTCACCTCCGCTGTCAGACCGGGCGGCCTCACCGGTTGAGGTATTTCTGCAGGTGCCGGGTCAGGCGCTTGAGCGCCTCCTCGACCGTATCGGCATAGCTGAAAGCTTCCAGGTCATCCGTGTGGATCACTCCGCAGTCGGCCAAGTACTGGAAATCGATCACCCGTTTCCAGAACCGGCTGCCGAACAGTACCACGGCCATCGATTTTACGATCTTGCGGGTCTTGATCAGGTTGAGAACCTCGAACATCTCGTCCAGGCTGCCGTAGCCGCCCGGGAATACCACCAAAGCTTTGGCCCGGTAGAGGAAATGGAACTTGCGGGTGAAAAAGTAGTGGAAATGGAAATCCAGCTCCGGGCTGATATAGGGGTTGGAGGCCTGTTCGTGGGGCAGGAAAATGTTCAGCCCGATTGACTTGCCGTTCACGTCCGCCGCCCCGCGGTTGCCCGCCTCCATGATCGAGGGCCCTCCGCCGGTGCAGACCACAAACGGCTGCGGGTCGTCCGGCACGCCCTGCTCCATGGACCAGGCGGTCAGTTTCGCCGCCAGTTCGCGCGCCTGATCGTAGTACTTCGAAATGTCGAGCGTCCGTTCCCAGCGCTCGATGTCTTTCTGGTCCGCGCGCTCGCGGGCCTGGCGCAGGCCCTCCGCGGCGGTCTGTTTCTCCGGTATCTGGGCAGAGCCGAAAAACACAACCGTGTGGTGCACCTTGTGTTTCTGCATGCTGACTTCGGCAAAGGTCGTCTCGGCCAGAATCCTCACCCAGCGGCCCTCGTGGCTGTTCATGAACGCCTCGTCCAGCACCGGGATCGGCTCTATGTCGGCCGGGTCACCCCGGCGCAGGCAGGCACGCAGGTATGAGGGGTATAAGCTGTCCGCAACGCTGCGGATCGAGTGCGCTTCCGGCGAGAGAAGGAAATCGCGCGGGACCATGTTCTTGGGAGGAGGGGCTTGCAGCTTGTCGCTCATCGTCTCTCTTTCCGGCGCCGCAGGCGGCAAAGCCCCGCGCGCCAGGTGGACATTTTAGTCATTTCATAACTTAACTCTCTGGAATAATTACACTTGGCCATAATCCAACTCGGTTTACGTTTGTAATTTAAGCCTTCAGGCTGCGCCTGTCAAAGGGAATAGGAACCTGTCCGCTGCAAAATAAAATATTCAGGCCCGTATCTCAGCCCACCGGCAGGATACGCCCGAGCAATCCGGCCAGGCGCTCCACCTGGCGAGCGCGTTCGAACTCGGCCGCGGCGGCGCGGATACGCCCCCGCAGGGACTCACCCTCGTGCTGCACCCGGGTGATCAGTGTCTCCAGCGCCGCGGCGATGGCGTCCTCATCCGGGGCGCTTACCGCAAGCCCCGCATCCAGGCGCTCCAGAGTGCGGGTGGCCGCACCTGAGGGGGCCACGGCCAGCACGGGCAACCCCGCGCCCAGGTAGTCGTAGAGCTTGAGCGGGGTGACCAGCTCGGCGCCGGGACGGAACGCCTCGAGCAGCACTCCGCAGTCGGCGGCGGCCAGCCGCTCCAGGGCCGTGCGGCGGCCGACCCAGCCTGTCAGCTCCAGATCCGCGCCCAGGCCCAGGCCGCGGGCTTCCTCCAGAAATTTCGGCGCCAGCGGCCCTACCAGCTCCAGCACCAGTCGCAGCCGCCCGGACAGCCTCTGACGCACCCGGGTGAAGGCCCGGATAAACGGCAGCGGGTCGCGCTCCAGGGTCAGGCCGCCGGCGTGGACCAGACGGAACACTCCGGGCTGCGTCTGCGGACGGGCGAGGTTGTCGAACTCCGCCGGGTCGAAACCGTTGGGCACGGTTTGGAACTTGGCTTGCGGCAGGCCGGGGTAGCGCGCGCGGAAATCCTCGGCCGCCTCGGGCGTGTTGGCGATGACCAGACTGGCGTGGCGCACGGCGCGGGCCTCGTAGCTCGACTGCCAGGCCCGCTGCAAGCGGCTGGGATAGCAGCGGTAGATACCCTGCAGCCAGGGGTCGCGGAAATCGGCGACCCAGGGCAGGCCGGTGCGGCGGGCCACGTAGCCGGCCACGCAGTGGGCCGACTCGGGCGGGCTGGTGGAGAGGATGCAGTCGGCCTTGCGGGCCAGTTCCATGGCCGCGTGCACGGCGAACGGCACCCAGCCGCAATAGACATCGGGCAGGGGCAGCCAGTCGGCGACCCTGCGCAGGCGGCCGATCAGAGCCTCATCCCTCCGCGGCCCGGCGGCTCCGCGGCGCAGCAGGCGCGGGCCGGACCAGGCGCGGGTGCGACGCACCTCGGCCGAGGCCGGCACACGCTCCAGAAGCGCCGGATCGCTGAACCAGTAGCCCTCGGCCGGTCCGGCCACCACCGAGCAGCGCCAGCCCAGCGGCTCCAGCAGACGGACTGTCTCCAGAGGACGCAGCACGCCCGCGCCGCCGTGGGGCGGGAAAAAGTAGGAGACGAGAAGAAGGTTTTTCATGGATACATCACCCGTTTGTCCAAGCTTCAGTCCTGCCCCTGGGTCCGTCTTTCCACCGGACTGGGCAGCTCCACCCGGCGTCCGTCCACCTCGATCCAGCCGCAGCGCAGCACGGCGTCCCAGTGACCCGAGGCGGCGTTGCCGCCGCCGAACGAGCGGCTGTCGCCGAAAGCGAAATGCACCGTGCCGCAGGCCTTTTCGGCCTCCAGGGTGAGCGCTCCGGTGCGCGCCAGACTGTTGGTGCCGATCCCGAACTCAGCCGAGACGCGCTCGGCCGGACCATCCAGCAGCTTGAGGACCTCCTGCGCCCCGGGCCCCTCGGCCGCGCGGAGACTGCCGCCATCGAGATAAAGCCGCAGCCCCTCCACCTCGCCCAGCCCGGCGAAAGCCACGTCCACCGCCAGAACGCCCTCGGCGCTGCCCTCGACCGGGGCAGCGGCGATCTCGCCCGCAGGCAGGTTGCCGAAACGCCCCGGCTCGCGGTAGAGACCAGTGTCCAGATAGATACGCCGTCCAGCCAGCGAGAACGTGATATCCGTGCCCGCCTCCGTGCACACCCGCACCCGGTCCGCCCCGGCCAGCAGCGCGGCGGTCTTTTCCGTTTCCGCGGCCACCTCCCCGGCCGAGCCGGGCGGGAACAGGCGGCCCAGCATCTCCAGGCGGAACCCCGGCAGTGAGGCAATCCGGACCTGGTCCTGACGGCAGGCCTGACGGCGCGCCTCGGTGTGCGACAGCGAGCGCCAGGTGAGAAGAAGCACTGCCTCAGCCGAGGCCAGAAGCTCGCGGCCGAAACCCGCCGGCGCCTGCCCGGCGCGCTCCACCAGCGGGATCGGGGCCAGGCGGCAGCGGAACCCGCCCACCTGAGCATACTGCAGAATCACCTCGGCTGTTTCCAGGCCGAACGGATCGGCCACCAGCAGAAGGGTCTCGGCGGGCCGCAGGCCCAGGCAGTCGCGGCAGATCACCCCGACTGCAGCCGCCAGCCTGGGCTGACCGCTGTCATCTATCACTGACCCAATCCAATCTATCCATCTTGACAGCTATGGATGTTCTTGAATAATTTAAAGTTCCACACATTACATCAACAGGGCGGCAGCATGAGCAACCGACGGAAACCCGGCAATGAACGGCTCGACAGCCGGGATTTCAACTTTCTGTTCCGCCTTTTTTCCGAATCCGGTCAGGGCGCTGTCCTGGTCGAGGGCACCGGACTGACCGACTGCCGGATCAACGGAACCAACCGCAGCCTGGAGGAACTGGCCGGGCGCTCCGCCGAGGAACTGAATTCCATCCCTCTGGCCGATTTCCTGGCCCCCGGCGACCTGATGCGTCTGCTGGCCTCCTACCTCGCCATCCCGCAGAACGAGCAGAACGCCCCCCCGATGCAAATCAGCCTGCTGCGAACGGACGGTTCCGCGCTGCCGGTCGAGGCGCGGGTCTCACGCCTGCGCTCGGCCGAAAGCCCTGTCTCGTTCATCCTGATACTGCGCGACCTGAGCGGCCAGCGACGCCTGGAATCCAGCCTGCACCGTCAGGAACGCCTGAGCGCCATGCTGTTCAACCTCGACCGCCTGATCGACCACAGCGGCGACCTGCGCCAGACCGTGCACGTTTCACTCGACCTGGCCATGGAGCTGCTAAACATGGAGACCGGGGCGCTCTACCTTAACCGGGCCGGGGGCCTGCGCCAGGCCTGCACCCGCGATCCGGAAGAGATACTGCCCAAGTCCATCCCGCGCCATTTCACCGAAGAGCAGTTGAACGGGCGCTGCATTGTCCACAACCCGGCCAGCGACGAGAAAGTCCGGCTGGGGCTGGCGCTGCGTGAAAACTCCGGCGTGCGCTGCCTCCTGCTGCAGCCGCTGCGGGTGGGGAAAAGCGACCTGCTGGGCCTTCTGGCCGTGGCCTGCCGCAAAAACCGCCAACTGAGCGGCGAACTCATGGAGCAGCTCGACCACCTGGAGCTGCGTATCGCCCGCGCCCTGAACAGCGCCCTGCTGATCGAGCGCCTGGCCGAGTCCGAGGCCAAGTACCGCGCTGTGCTCAACAACACCGCGGCCGGTTTCGCCCTGTTCCGCGGCAGCCACCTGCTGGAGATGAACCCCGCGTTCGAGCGGATAATGCGCCAGTTCACGCTCCGCCCGGCGGAGGTCGAGGCCGGGCTTCTGTTCCCCGAGAACACCGCTCCGGGCGAGACCCTCGAAAGCGAAATCTGGGAGAAAGAACTGATCGCACCGGACGGCCAGAGCCGCTGGCTGAGTGTCTCGCGCAGCCAGATCGACGTGCCCGGCCACCTTTTCGCCCTGTTCGTGCGCGACAACACCGACCGCAAGCTGCTCGAATCGTTCCGTATCCTGAGCGAGCGCCTTTCGGCCTCGGGCAGCCTGGCCGCCGGTCTGGCCCACGAGATCAACAACCCGCTGCAGGCGGTGACTATCAACCTGGAGCTGCTGGCCCGCAGCCTCAAGCCCGGGCGGCGCGAGCAGGACCTGCTCGATGGGATCCACACCGGGCTGAGGACTATCGGCGAGACAGTCCGTCAGCTCCAGGAAATCCACACCCCCGGACGCTCCCCGAAGCGCAGGATACAGATCAACCAGGTGCTGCGACGCACCCTGGGCCTGGCCGCCGGTCAGCTCGAAAACTCCAGCGTGATAGTCCAGGCCAGCCTGGCCACCCGTCTGCCCACGGTCCGCGGCAGTTCGGCCGCCCTTCAGCGGGTATTCCTGAATTTCGTGCTCAACGCCTGCGAGGCCATGCCCCAGGGCGGCACGCTCCACGTGCACACCTACCTGCACCGCGGCGCGATCTACGTACGTTTCACCGACACAGGGGTGGGCATCCAGTCCGAGCACCTGAACCGCATTTTCGACGCCTACTACACCACCAAGAACAAAAGCCGGGGCTCCGGACTGGGCCTCTCCGTAGCGCTCAACCTTCTGCGCCAGCACGACGGCGAGGTGTATGTCAAGAGCAGGCCCGGCCTGGGAACCAGTTTCACGGTCAAGCTGCCGCTCTAAGCCGGAGGCCGGCTCAGAGGATTGTGCGGGGTATGGCGCTCACCCGCGGGATCAGCCGTCCGACCTCCTCCGGAGTGAGACCGAGCCAGTAGATGTTCCACTGGCTGGTGCGCTGGAACCCATCCGCCTGCTCCAGGTACCAGCGGTTGATCGGGTTCGTGGACCGGGCGCGCCAGATAAGTTTTGGATAGTACTTGGTCAACTCGCGCCAGAGCGGTCCGCCCACGCCTTCACCCTGCCATTTCTGCCCCACCACGAACTTGTCCAGGTAGAAAATGTCACCCTCCAGGGGCTTGACCACGATCACGCCGTGGTAGTCCTGCTCGAAGAACACCCGCTCGGGCTTGTCCGTGAAATAGGTCTCCACCAGTTCACGCCCGAAACCGTCCTCGATCAGCTCGCGCAGTTTCTCCAGGTCAAGTTTGTCGTACGAGTCGGCCATGCGGATCATGTGCCCGGCCCGGATGTAGGTGCCGCGCCCCTTGACCGTGAACAGCTCGTGGATCAGGTTCTGGGCCGAGGCGAACTGCAGCGTGAGGTCGGGCACTGCGACCAGAAGGCGCATGGCGGCGTGGAGCTGGCGCTGGCCGCGCTCATCCAGCCCCCCGTCAGCCAGGAGCTGGCTGTAGTCGCTGCTGAGGATGATATTGCGCACCAGGTTGCCCTGGATGTCGAATATGCCCTCGTGCTCGCTGATGACGATGAATTTCTGCGGCTGGATACGCGCACAGATGGCCTTGGCCACTTTCTCGGCCGAGGCGGTCAGCACCCGGCCGTCGCTGTCCAGGGCCAGGGGCGAGACCACGGGGATCTGACGGTTGCGTACGGCGTTCTTGATCGGCACCAGATTGACATGGTCCACCAGGCGGCGGAAATCGAAAGACGCGTCATCGCTGATCGGCGCGCCCAGGTCGAAAAGCTGGGTCAGCACGCTCACGGCGCGTCCCTTGGCCGCGTAGACCGCCGAGACCAGCCGGTCGTTCAGCCGGATCAACCGCTTCACCTGCACCCCGTCCCGCGGCGCATTCCGTTCTTCCCGCTCCAGGGCCGGCACCAGGTTGCCCCCGGCCCCCTGCGGGTTGTCAAGCACGATCACCGGGTAGAGGTTCAGGTTGCTCAGGTAGGCCAAGTCGAGAGCCACCGTGCGCCAGGAGCGCTTGAGGCTCTCGGCGCTGATCAGCACCACGGCGAAACGCCAGGGCACGTTCTCCCGGAACATCTTCAGGTACATCGAGGCTTCGCGGCTGAGCCCGATGTTCGAGAAGAAATCGATCACCAGGTCGTAACCCTTGATATCCGTATCAGGTACATTGAGCGGCCGCCGTTCATCCTGCATCGAGGTCGTTGTCCTTTCGACAGATCACGCTTGTGTCCATAGAAAACCGCGGCCCAGCCGCCGCCGGCTCCTGCGCCGGGAGACTGGACCGCGTATCCGCCGGTCCGGCCGCCAGAGGGCCGGACCCGGATTTCATTTCTGTTCCGGTTCGGCCGGGCGCTTGCTCCTGTCCATCAGCTCTATGAACGGCTTGAACAGGTCGATGGGCACCGGGAAAACGAGAGTGCTGTTGTTCTCCGAGGCCACCTCGGTCAGGGTCTGAAGGAACCTGAGCTGCAAGGCCATCGGATGCTTACTCATGACTTCCGACGCCTCGGCCAGACGGTGGGAGGCCTGGAACTCGCCCTCGGCGTTGATCACCTTGGCGCGGCGGTCGCGCTCGGCCTCGGCCTGGCGGGCCATGACCCGCTGCATCTCCTGTGGCAGGTCCACGTGCTTGATCTCCACCGTGGAAACCTTGATCCCCCAGGGATCGGTGTGACGGTCCAGGATGTCTTGCAGTTCCTCGTTGATTTTATCCCGCTGGGCCAGCAGCTTGTCCAACTCGGCCTGGCCGAGCACACTGCGAAGCGTGGTCTGGGCTAACTGGCTGGTGGCGTACATGTAGTCTTCCACGTCGATCACCGCGCGGGCCGGGTCCATCACCCGGAAATAGATCACGGCGTTGACTTTGACCGAGACGTTGTCGC
Source organism: uncultured Gemmatimonadales bacterium (assembly GCA_964386505.1). Taxonomy (GTDB): domain Bacteria; phylum Gemmatimonadota; class Glassbacteria; order GWA2-58-10; family GWA2-58-10; genus JAJFUG01. Next base: position 25,677 of record CAYLSM010000002.1, on the reverse strand, counting down.
GGGTGATCACATCCTGCGGCGGCACGTCCATGGTGATCGTGCGCAGGCTGACTTTCACCATGCGGTCCACCAGCGGGATCAGCAGGATCAGGCCCGGGCCTTTGGGCTCCGGCAGCACGCGGCCCAGGCGGAACACCACGCCGCGCTCGTACTCTTTCACCACTTTCACCATGCTGGTCAGAAGAATCAAAAAGAAAACGACCAGGATAAATACTGCCGGTAAATATTCCATTTCACAACCCTCCTCGCACTGCAGTTGAGGACAGCCCCGGTCCGCGAGCGGGCCGTTCACGAATGGATCAGTCCGTCTTTTCTTCCGGCAGCGGCTCCACGGTCAGCAGCATGCCGTTCACCGCCGTGATTTTCACGCTCGCGCCGTTTTCCACCCGGCCCTGCGGACATACCGCACGCCAGATCTCGCCGTGCACGAACACCCTGCCCTCCGGCTCCAGGACGGTGATCACTTTCGCCGTGACTCCGATCAGTCCCTGGTTGCCGGTCATGGCGCGCCGGCGGTGCGCCTGCACTGTTTTGCCCACCACGAAGACGAAAAAGGCCACCGTGGCCACCACCGTGGGGATGAGCACGCTCCAGGACACGCTGACCTCCGGCATGGTGGGTGAACCTCCTCCCTTGAACAGCATGATCGACCCCAAGACCAGAGAAAGAATTCCCCCGAGAGTCAGAAGGCCGAAGCTGGGCACCTTGATCTCCACGATGAACAGGATGGTGGCAAAGACAATCAGCAGTACTCCGGCATAGTTGATCGGCAGGGTCTGGAACGCATAAAAGGCCAGGATGATGCAGATGCCGCCCACCACTCCGGGCAGGATCAGCCCCGGGTTGGACAGCTCGAAATAAAGTCCCACCAGGCCCAGCAGGAACAGGATATAGGCCACGTTCGGGTCGGTGAGCATGTCGAGCAGGCGGAAACGCCAGGAGTACTCGTAGGTTTCGATCTGCGCCCCGGCCAGGTTCAGGCGCACCGTATCGCCCGGGCTGAGGGCCACCGCCCGGCCGTCCAGTGAGTCCGCCAGGGCCGCCACACTCGGGGCGATCACGTCGATCACCCGGCGCTCCAGTGCCTCCTTTTCGGTGATCGAGACACTTTGGCGCACGGCCGAGTCGGCCCAGGCCACGTTGCGGTCACGCTGCTCGGCTATGGTCTTGATGAAGGCAGCGGTGTCGTTGAGGATCTTCTCGCCCATGGTCGAGGTGCTGTCTTCCTTGGCCGCGCCGGTCAGGCCGATCGAGACCGGGTGCGCCGCCCCGATGTTGGTCCCCGGGGCCATTGCCGCCACGTTGGCCGCCATTGTGATAAACACCCCGGCCGAGCCGGCCCGGCTGCCCGAGGGCGCCACGTAAACCGCCACCGGTATACGGCTTCCCAGCAGCATCTTGACTATCTCGCGTGTGGAACTGAGCATCCCACCGGGGGTGTCGAGCTGGATCACCAGCAGCGTGGCGTCGCTTTCCTCGGCCCGCTTCAGGCTGCGCTTGATGAACTCCTGGCTCACCGGGCCGATCATGCCGTTGATCACGGCCACGTCCACCCGTGGCGCGGAGGCGGCCTGCACATTGCTCAACCCGGCCACGCCGGCAAGCAGGGCCAGCCCTGCAAACAACGCCAGCTGCCGGCAGGTGTTATTGAAAAATTCAAGATACCCCATTGCGCCATCCTGTCAGGAATTTTTCGCTGTCTGCCGCCCGGTCCGGCGTCAGGGTGAAGAAAAGCGAAAAACGCGGGGAGCCCGGCTTTCCGTCCCCAAATCATGATGCCACAAAGGCGGCGCCCTGTCAATAAAAGTCGGTGCAGCGGGCGTTCCGGCTCAATTGCCGCCGAAAATTCCCACCTGCACCCGCGCCGGGCGGATCACGGTGTCGCCCATGCGGTAACCGGCCTCCAGAACCTGAACCACTGTGTGGTCCTGTTCCTCGCTCTCGACCGGGGCGGTAAGCATGGCCTCGTGCCGGTGCGGGTCGAACGGGACGCCGGTCTCCTGGATCGGCTCCACTCCCTGGCGCTGGAGCACTCCGGCCAGGGACTTGTGGATCATCTCGATGCCCTGGACAAAATCGCGGTCCAGGCTCTCGCTGCGCTCCTCCATATGACGGAAAAAACGCTCAAAATCATCCAGCGTAGGCAGAATTTCACGCAGGACCGAGGCTTTGACGTGGGTGGTCAGTTCGCCGCGCTCGCGCTCGGTGCGCTTGCGGAAATTGGCGAACTCGGCCCTCAGGCGCAGGAGCTGGTCCTCCAGGGCGGCCACTTTCGAGGTCTGTTCCGCCCCGGCCGCCACCTCAGCCTCTCCGGCCTTGACCTCCGCGTCCAGTCCAGCCGCTTCAACCGGCTGACCGGCCTCCGCCTGCATCCCGTTCTCAGCCGTAGCAGCCCCTGCTGAGCTCTCCAGCGGCTCGTTCTCTTTCTTATGTCCCTTTTTGAACTTCATCCTTCAATTCCTCCTCAAGTCTCTCGTTTTGGTCTGTCGCGCCGCCCGGGGCGCGATGTCCGCAAGGGCCATCCCTATCCCCACCAAGCACGCCTCCCGCAATGCGGCTTACCGGCCGGGCAGTCACAACTATTGCCAATTCAATCCATACATGTTAAAATACAGCTATTGGACGAAGAACAATATAATTCCGAATGCTGTCCGCGACAACCCGTTGACAAGATTTCGCGGCGGGATGGGCGGCGGTGTGCGGATAAGTTTGTCCGTAGAGCCGACACTGGAGGTTGAGCCAATGCTGGTAGTGACCCCGGAAGACCTGCGCAAAGTGACAGCCTCGAAGTACATTGCCTGTGTGGTGGCGGCCAAGTACGCCCGAAAGCTTCACGACCAGAAGCGCGAGACCACGCAGTTCATCGAGGAGAAAGTAACCACCGAATCCCTCGCCCGTCTCTGCTTCGAGGACCTGAATTTTGAGATCGTCAGCCGCAGGATGAGCAAGAAAAAGCCCAAATCCCTGTTCCCGGAAGTGGCTGGCTGAGACGGACAGGTATTTTAAGATTGAAAAGGGGCGGCCTGTGAAAGGCGGCCCCTTTTTACGTTGTGCTGTACACCCGGCTCTTTGTCTTAAGCAGGGGCGGACCCATGTGTCCACCGGGGCGCTCAGTTGTATGCGCCCCGACACGAAGCAAAAACGCAACGACTCACCCTCCCCCTCCACTTAGCATAGAGGGGGATTAAATCCAATAAAAAGGGCACGGCAGGCCGTGCCCCAACCTCAACAATTCGCCCTGAGACGACGCTCCACCCGGGGCAGGCTCAGGCCATGTACGTGAAACGTTTCTTGTCGACCACACCGCGCACCGGTTTGCCGGAGAAGAAATTGCGCAGGTTGTCCACCGCCTCCTCCATCATCCAGATACGCTGCTCGGGCACCGGGCCGCCGGTGTGCGGGGTGAGCAGCACGTTCGGCATGTCGCGTAAGGGGTGTCCGGCGGCCGGCGGTTCTGGATCGGTCACGTCGATAGCAGCCTGGAACCGTCCCGTGCGCAGTTCCTCCACCAGGGCCTGCTCATCGATCAGGGCGCCGCGGGCGTTGTTGATAAGCACCGCGCCGGGCTTGATCAGGCGCAACAGGTCACGGTTGACCATATGACGGTTGGATGGGGTGTTGGCCGCCGAGATTGTGATCACATCGCACTGCGAGAAAATCTCCTCCAGATTCTTTTTCACCAGTCCCTGGGCGGCGGCCTCGGCCTCGCTCATGTGGCCGCTGTAGACCCACAGTTCCACGTCGAACGCCCGCACCAGGCCGATGAACTCCCGCGCGATCTGGCCCAGGCCCACGATACCGATTTTCTTCCGCAGAAGGCTGCGGTTCTGGTCCGGGTCATAATCCCACCAGTTTTCGCCCTCCTTGATCCACTGCTTGAAATGGAACAGTCCGCGCAGCAGGGTCAGGGCCACGGTGAGGGTGTGCTCGGCCACCGGTTTGGCCATCACGTTGGAGGCGTTGCAGAGGACGACATCCGGCTTCAGCTCGAAAAACTCGGGCGCGATGAACGGCCGCACCTCGCCGCCGCAATGGGAGATGATCTGCAGTTTGTCCATGCAGGCGATCACCTCGCGGTCGATCATGGGCGTGTTCCAGGTAGTGAGCACGGCATCCCGGCCTCGGTACAGGGCGCAGTATTCGTTCTTGGGCAGGTCGGCCGGGTCGACCACCACCTCGATGTCGGCGAAAGCGGCGAGCTGCTCGAGCATGCGGCCGGGCAACAGGAAGCTGCGGTAGCGCTCGCGCACCGGGACGATTATATTCGGTCGCATCTTGATCCTTTCGGCTCAGGTGAGGGCTGGGTAGCCGGAGGGAGACTCCCCGTAAAAGGCATAATTTAGCCTATCCGCCCCGGCCTGTCAATCCGGGTTGTGCTCCCGAGCCTGGACACGTTGTTGAAACGCTCTCAGCGGATTTTTTCCTTGCACAATAAGAAGGTTTAATTTAGAATAAACACTTGATTTTCCGCCAGTAACGAGAATGTGTGGGCCGGATGGACAGTTGAATGCCCGGTGTCAGGCCGGTTAATATCAGGATTGAATCTCAATAAATCAGCGGAGGAATCGCGGTATGACCAAGGCGGATATTGTCGAGACGATCGCGGAGAAAACAGGGTTTACGGCTAAAGACGTAAAAATCATGGTCGAGCAGTTCCTGGACGAGGTGAAAAACTGCCTCTCCTCTGACAAGCACTTGGAAATCCGTGGGTTCGGCACGTTCAAGGTGAAGAACCACAAGGCACGCAAAGCCCGCAATCCCAAGACCAACGAGGAAGTGCAGGTCCCGGCCAAGAAAAAGGCAGTCTTCAAGGTGAGCCGCGAGCTGAACAGCGCGCTCAACTGAGAGCGGGACCCAGGAATTACCGAAACAAAAAGAAGCTCCGCCGGATGAGTCCATCCAGCGGAGCTTCGGCTTTCCAGAGTGGAAATCATCAACGGAAGATAAAGCGCCCGAAACGCGACGGGACATGGAAATCGGACTTGCCGGTGGGGCTGAACGCGCTCTCCTCCGATTTGTCACCGTGGATATCGATCCGGTAGAGGTTGCCGCTCCACTGGTCGCCGGGCTTGGGCGGCACGTTGGCCCCCAGGTACATGTCGGCGAAACGGATCGCCATCTCGCAGCACCAGAGCCCGGGGCCGGAGGACGGGTCGTTGAGCCGCCCTTCCTGAATAGTGACCGCGTGCTTGAAGCTGGTGGGGTTCCAGCCGGTGAAGCCCTGGAAACGCTCACCGCGGCCGGCGCTTCCCGAGACCGGGGCATCGTTCATGATCACGGCGTCGAACGAGGTGTTGAGCGGGTTGACCTCCAGCTCGTAGTAGATCGTCCCCCGGCCGATGGGGTCGAGGAAAATCTCCACCACTTCCTCGTTATAGATCGGGTCATCGTGGCCGGTCAGGGTGCCCCAGATGTGCGGATCGCGGCTGAGGAAGCCCACGTACAGCCACTGGTCGTCAAAGAGCATGCGGGCGCGGGTGCTCCAGAGCGGCGCGCTGCCGTCCGCGTTGAGTTTCAGCTCCACCTCGGGGGCGTCTTTCCAGGCCGGCTCGTCCATCCGCCCGTCCACCACGACCGGCGACTTGGCGCGGAATATTTCGTAAACAGGCAGCTCTCGCTCCAGGCTCATCAGACTCTCTCCTTGCGTTGGGGTCGCCCGGCCTCTTCCCAGCGGCGCACCAGCTCACGGGCGGTCGGACAGATCGTACAGTCATCGTAATGGCAGAGAAACTGCCCCGGGTCCTCGCGCAGCATGGGCACGGCCACATCCAGCATCTGATCGGCGCGGGCCAGCACCGAGTCGGCCTCGCCCACCTTGCCGGTGTGCAGAAGTCCACGGCGTTTCATTTCCTCCTGCACCAACACGAACCCGGCCGAGTCGCCCGGCACCTCGCGCGGCTCGCTCACCACCAGGCTGCCGTCCACGGCCCGGGCGGTCAGCGGCACGTCGTAGCCCTTGTAGGCCAGGTCCACATAGGGCACATCGGCCAGGACTTCGGCCAGGTGCAGGATACTGGAGGTGTTGAAATCGGTCCCGATATGCAGCACCCAGCCCTTGTTCTGCGCCAGGATATCCAGCGGGCTGCCCCGCCCGATGAAGGTGCGGCCGCGGTGCGCCTCGGCGATTTCCCGCGCGCGCGGGCCCAGTATTCCCACCGAGTGCGTGGGGTGAACCGAACGCGCCACGCCCGGCCACTTGCGGAACGTTTCCGGGATCAGGCCCAGGTAGGTGGGCTCTGTCGCCAAGTCAATGATCTCCTGCTTCGCCCGGACAAAGAGGGGCATGAACAGCATGCCCTCCGGCCCCAGGGTGTCGAGCAGGGCCTGGATCACCGTGGGCGCTCCGCCCTCGACCCAGCCGATGGATTTCATCGAGCTGTGCACCATCACCCAGTCGCTCTCGCGCAGGCCCAGCGAGCGCAAATCCCGGGACAGACTTTTCCTGTCGTGAGCCATGTGTCTAAAGACCCACCCTTCTGAACTGAATTGCCGAACCAGCAATGATAAAAAACCGACAAGTGGAATAAACCCGTACATATTAGTTAATTTGAGGAAACTAATCAAGACCCGCGGGACAGCGGCCCTGCCGTTGGCGGCGCGGCAGGGACCAACAAAAAAGGGGCGGGTCTTCCGACCCGCCCCTCCGCGCGACCTGCGGGTCACCCCGCAAGCCGTTTCAGTCTTCGTGCTTCCAGCCACTCTGCCCGATCAATACATGTCAGGCGGCGGACCGGCGTGGCCGGCCGGGGCAGCCTTGGGCTCCGGCTTCTCGGTCACGGCGCACTCGGTGGTCAAAAGCAGCCCGGCGATTGAGGAACTGTTCTCGATGGCGATACGGACTACCTTGGTCGGGTCGATCACGCCGGCCTTGACCATGTCCTCGATCTTGTCCTCGGCGGCGTTGTAGCCGGTGTTCTTGCTGGCGGCTTTCTTTATCTGCTCGACGATGACCGAGCCCTCGACGCCGGCGTTGGCGGCGATCATGCGGCAGGGCTCCTCGATGGCGCGCTTGACGATGTCCACGCCGATCTGCTCGTCGGGATTCTTCAGCTTCAGCTTCTCCAGGGCCGGCAGGGTGCGGATCAGAGCCACGCCGCCGCCCGGCACGATGCCTTCCTCGACCGCAGCCTTGGTGGCATGCAGGGCGTCCTCGACGCGGGCCTTCTTCTCCTTCATCGCCACCTCGGTGGCGGCGCCCACGTTGATCACTGCCACGCCGCCGGCCAGCTTGGCCAGGCGTTCCTGCAGCTTCTCACGGTCGTAATCGCTGGTGGTGTCCTCGATCTGCTGACGGATCTGGGCGATGCGGCCCTCGATGGCGGCCTTCTTGCCCGCACCCTCGACCAGGGTGGTGTTGTCTTTGTCGATGGTCACACGCTTGACCTTGCCCAGGTCGCCCAGGACCACGTTCTCCAGCTTCAGGCCGACTTCCTCGGAGATCACCTTGCCGCCCGACAGGGTGGCGATGTCCTCGAGCATGGCCTTGCGGCGGTCACCGAAACCGGGGGCCTTGACCGCGGCGACTTTCAGGACGCCACGGATCTTGTTCACCACCAGGGTGGCCAGGGCCTCGCCCTCGATGTCCTCGGAGATGATCAGCAGGGGCTTGCCGCTCTGGGCGGTCTTTTCGAGCACGGGCAGAAGGTCTTTCATGGCGCTGATCTTCTTGTCGAAAATCAGGACATAGACGTCCTCGAGCTCGCACTCCATCTTCTCGGGGTTGGTCACGAAATAGGGGCTGATGTAGCCGCGGTCGAACTGCATGCCGTCCACGGTCTCCAGGAAAGTCTCGCTGCTCTTGGATTCCTCGACCGTGATCACGCCGTCCTTGCCGACTTTCTCCATCGCGTCCGCGATCTTGTCGCCGATCTCCTTGTCGGAGTTAGCGCTGATCGTGCCGACCTGGCAAATCTCGTTCTTGCCCTTGCAGGGGGTGGAGAGCTTCTTCAGCTCGGCCACCACAACTTCCACCGCAGCGTCGATGCCGCGCTTGATGCTCATGGAGTTGACCCCGGCGGTCACGCTCTTGAGGCCCTGCCTGAAAATGGCCTGGGCCAGGACCGTGGCGGTCGTGGTGCCGTCGCCGGCCACATCGCTGGTCTTGGAGGCCACCTCACGCACCATCTGGGCGCCCATGTTCTCGAACGGGTTCTCCAGGTCGATCTCCTTGGCCACGGTCACGCCGTCCTTGGTCACGGTCGGGGCGCCGAATTTCTTGTCAAGGATCACGTTGCGGCCCTTGGGGCCCAGGGTGACCTTGACCGCGTCGGCCAGCTTGTCCACGCCACGCATCAGATCGGTGCGGACATCATCACTGAACTGGATCAACTTCGCCATTGTGTTTCCTCCTTGGGAAGACCCGCTTGCCCGGCCAGGCCGGGGGCGGATCGGATACCTGTCTCGATTGTCTTATGTCGCAACGATATCGCAGCGTTCAGATGACCGCGAGCACGTCGCTCTCGCGCATGATCAGCAATTCCTCACCGTCAACAGTCACCTCGGTGCCGGAATACTTGCCGTAGAGGACCTTGTCACCCTTCTTAAGCTCCATCTTGACCGGCTTGCCCTCATCGCTCATCTTGCCGGGGCCCACAGCCACGATCTCGCCCTGCTGGGGCTTTTCCTTGGCCGTGTCGGGGATGATGATGCTACCCTTCTTCTGCTCGGTCTCTTCGAGGGGCTTTACCACCACTCGGTCAGCCAGGGGTTTGATCTTCATGCTGCCACCTCTCGTATTATGGGTTTAATTGATTCTACTGCACGGCAGTACAGCGTTGATTGAGATACTGTGTTAGCACTCGGCAGACCCGAGTGCTAACAACCGAAGCAAAAAAATTTCAATCCTTCGACCCGGCGGCCGGACAGCTACCCGACTCGGAGCAGGCCGAGCACGAGGAACCGCTGGGCTTGTTCTTGTAGTCCGTGGCGTAGAAACCGCTGCCCTTGAAAACGAACGCCCCGGCGCTCATCACCCGGGTCACGTTGGCGCTGCCGCAGCTTTCGCAGTGCAGCTCGGGCTTTTCGTTTATCCCGTGCAGGATCTCGAACACCTTGTTGCAATCCGCACACTGATACTCGTAGATCGGCATACCCACCTCGCTCGCTGGAAGGTTCTCAGCCTTCCAATTTTTGCAAATCACATACCAGAAATAATCAGCCGGGGTTCGGCCCCCGGCTACCTCCAACCAATATATACATTTACCCACGGAATGCCAAGCTCATTCTGCACATTTTCCCCAGCCGGGCGCTGTCCGGATGACAGACTTTCTCTGCCATACAGACAGCGCCGGTTGGGGCATACCTCTGCCATGACGGCAGCAAATCAGGCCGCTGCGGGATCATCCAGGCGGCTGAACTTCACCGTCTCGCCCTGCGGGTCCAGCGTGGCCAGCAGACGGGCGCCGCGGGGCGGCTGGTGCTCAAGGATCCAGCGCGCCAGGGGGTTCTGCAGGCTGCTCCGCAGCACGCGCTTGAGCGGCCGCGCTCCGTACAGCGGATCGTAGCCCTGGCTGGCCAGGTTCGCGCGCAGCGCCGGGTCGAGACTCAGCTCCAGGCCGCGCTCGGCCAGCACGGCCTCGAAACGGGCCAACTGGATGTCGATGATCCGGTCGATATCGCCGCGGGTGAGCGGGTTGAAAATGATGATATCATCCACCCGGTTGAGGAACTCGGGCTTGAACGTGCGCCGCAGCTCCTCCAAGGTCTGCGCCTCGGCTGCGGCGCGCCCTTCCTCACCGGCCGCGGCCAGGGCCGCCCCGCCGAGGTTCGAGGTCATGATGATCACCGTGTTTGAGAAATCCACCGTGCGGCCCTTGGCGTCGGTCAGACGGCCGTCGTCCAGCATCTGCAGCAGGATGTTGAACACGTCCGGGTGCGCTTTCTCGATCTCGTCGAACAACACCACCGCATAGGGCCGGCGTCGCACCGCCTCGGTGAGCTGGCCGCCCTCCTCGTAGCCGACATAGCCGGGAGGCGCGCCCACCAGGCGCGCCACGGCGTGGCGCTCCATGTACTCTGACATGTCGATCCGCAGCACCGCCTCCTCGCTGTCGAACAGGAAATCGGCCAGGCTGCGGGCCAGTTCGGTCTTGCCCACACCGGTAGGGCCCAGGAAAATGAAACTGCCGATTGGATGGTGCCCCTCGGTCAGGCCGGCCCGCGCCCGGCGGATGGCGTCGGACACGGCGTTCACGGCGGCATCCTGGCCCACCACACGGCGGCGCAGGCGTTCCTCCATGCCCAGCAGTTTGTCGCGCTCGCCCTCGAGCAGCTTGTCCAGCGGCACTCCGGTCCACTTGGAGACAACAGCCGCGATATCGGCCTCGTCGATCTGTTCGCTCAGGATTTTCTTGTTCGCCTGCAGCTCAGCCAGGTGCGCGCGGGCAGCCTCCAACTCCTTTTCGAGCTGGCCCAGACGGCCGTAGCGCAACTCGGCGGCGCGGGCCAGGTCGCCGCGCTTCTCTGCCTCGGCGGCCTCGCGGCGGGCTTGTTCCATGCTCTCGCCCAGCCCCTGGATTTTCTGTATCTGCTCCTTCTCGTTCTTCCAGTGCAGCAGCATCTCGCGGCGCTGCGCCTCCAGTTCGGCCAGTTCGGACTCCAGCTTGGCCAGGCGTTCGCGGCTGCCGGAATCGCGCTCTTTCTTGAGCGCCTCGCGCTCGATCTGAAGCTGCACGATCTTGCGCTGCACGGTGTCGATCTCGGCCGGCAGACTGTCGATCTCGATGCGCAGGCTGCTGGCCGCCTCATCCACCAGGTCGATGGCCTTGTCAGGAAGCTGGCGGCCGTTGATGTAGCGGTTGCTCAGGGTCGCCGCGGCGATCAGGGCGGCATCCTTGATCCGCACCCCGTGATGCAGCTCGTAGCGCTCCTTGAGGCCGCGCAGGATCGAGATCGTGTCCGCCACCGAGGGCTCGTCCACGTAAACCAGCTGGAAACGGCGCTCCAGGGCCTTGTCCTTCTCGATGTATTTCTGGTACTCGGCCAGGGTGGTTGCGCCCACGCAGCGCAGCTCGCCGCGGGCCAGGGCTGGCTTCAGCATGTTGGAGGCGTCCACCGCGCCCTCAGCCGCTCCGGCCCCGACCAGCGTGTGCAGCTCATCGATGAAAATTATCACCTCGCCGCCGGCCTCGCTCACCTCGCGCAGCACGGCTTTCATGCGGTCCTCGAACTCGCCGCGGTACTTGGCCCCGGCCAGCATCTGGCCGATGTCCAGGGCCAGAAGGCGCTTGCCTTTGAGCCCCTCAGGCACGTCACCGTCGGCGATGCGCTGAGCCAGACCCTCCACCACCGCGGTCTTTCCCACGCCCGGCTCGCCGATCAGCACCGGGTTGTTCTTGGTGCGGCGGCTCAGGACCTGGATCACCCGCCGGATCTCGTCATCCCGGCCGATCACCGGGTCGAGCTTGCCGGCGCGGGCCATCTCGAGCAGGTCGCGGCTGTAGCGCTTGAGCGCCTGGAACTTGTCCTCCGGGCTCTCATCAGTAACATTCTGGCTGCCACGCAGCTCGGAAAGCGCCCGCAGCAGGCCGTCACGACTCGCACCGCAGGACTTGAGCGCCTGGGCCGTGCGGTCGCCACCCTCGGTCAGGGCCAGCAGAAGGTGCTCGGTGCTGATATATTCGTCACCCATGCGGCCGGCCTCCTCGGAGGCGCGCTGAAGGGCGCGGCGGAACGCCGGGCTGGGGGCCAGTTCCAGGCCCTCGCCGCTGGCCCGGGCCTGGCCGTCCACCAGGCGGCGGGCCTCGGAACGCACCTGGGACAGCGGGATGCCGACTTTCTGGAAAAGCGGTTCCACCAGACCCTCACGCTCCTCCGCCAGGGCCAGCAGAAGGTGGGGGGTGTCGATTTCCGGTGCATGCGACTGCTGCGCATACTGCGCGGCCCGTTCCAAGGCCTCGCGGCACTTCAGGGTCAGTCTGTCCATCCTGTTCATGAAATATCCTCCTTATTCTTTACCATATTTTTCGGGCAATTTCCCCTACAGGCCCATCCCAACTCCACAACAATCCGCACAAAGCCCGTAGTATTGCCAAACCGTGTTTCAATAAACTCAATTTCCATGCCAGGGATAGCTGACAGAGACAGTCCGCTCTTAAGACGGATTTTCTCAGCCGTTACGGCTGCCGGCCCGAACCCATCCGTCGTGAATGAGTCCCGGCATCCGCCATTCTGGCAGGCTGCCAAAGGCTGCCGGAACCCAAAAGGCTTGACATTTAGGCTTTTCTGTAGGATATAATTCATTGCAGCCCCGCCAGGAGCTAATCCTTTTACTCACTCCGGGACCAGTCACCGGAAGCGCTCGCCACAATCCGCTGCGACAGGCAAGGCCCATGAAAGTCCTGATCGTGGACGATGACAAAAATATCCGTGGGATGCTCGGCTCTTTTCTGGCCAAGGTCGGCTGGACAGTGATCGTGGCGGGCAGCCCGGAAGAGGCGAGTGGGTTGTGCGACGACTCGGTGGAGGTTGTCATCTCCGACATCCGGATGGAAAACCAGACCGGCGCCGACCTTCTGGTCCAGATTCACGAACAGTACCCTTGCCTGGAAGTGATATTGATGAGCGGGTTCGACGAGGCCCGCGAGATGATCGAGCGGATGGGGTTGAAAGCCTTCGCCTACCTGAAAAAGCCTTTCGACCTGGCTGAGCTGAACCGTCTGCTTCTGGCCGCGGTGCGCCAGCGGGACATAGCCCTGCTCGAGCTGCGGCTGGGTGAAAGAAAGCCCGTCGGGCAAGGCGGGGCCGCAGCCGACTGCGCACGGGAGGGGACTCCCAGGCTGGACATACTGCCGCTGCCGCTGCTCATTCTCAATGCCGATCTCGAGATCACGGACTGCAACCATCAGGCGGCGGCTCTGTTCAGCCGGACGCCTGAGGAGATGTCGGGCCGCCGGTTTTGCCAGCTCGTTCGCCTGGGGCCGGCCTGCCAGGCCGGGAAATCCGGCTCGGCCGTGGGTGACTGTCCCCTGAGCGAGGTAAGCAGCCAGGGGCCACATTGCAGCCTGAAAGCTTTCTATTTTGTGCCTGACAGCACCTCCGGGGCAACCCTTCGTGCAGTCTGCCGCCAGTTGGGAACACCGGCGGACAACCTTTGCCTGCTGCTGCTCGAGGACATCACCAACGAAAGCGAGGCGGATTTCCGCGAGGAACTGCTCACCCGGCGGATGGTCATAGGGGAGATATCGGCGATATTTTCGCACGAGTTCAACCAGCCGCTCAACGCTCTTTCCTCCTACCTCCAGTTGCTGAAGTACCGCCTGGACGAGGGGCGTCAGATCAAGCCGGATGAACTGGCAGTGATGTGCCAGGAAATGCTGTCGGAGGTGGGACGGATAAACGGGATGATCCAGATGGCGCGCGACTCCGCCTCTCAGAGACGGGAAGGGGTGGCCCTGGAGTCGCTCGACCTGCGCAGTATATATTTCCGCTATACCGGGCTGCTGCGCGGTCATATCCTGCGCTGCGGGATCGAGCTGGAGGAGGATTTTCCGGACGGCCTGCCCCCGGTGGCGGCCACGCGGATCGGACTGGGCAAGGTAATAGAAAGCATTCTGCTCAACGCGGTTGATTCGATAGACGCCGCCAAAGCGGCCGGTTCCGGCACGCGCGGTGTGATACGGGTCAGCGCCGGTCTGCAGAAACTGGAGGGAAGACCGGGGGTCAGGGTGCGGGTCGAGGACAACGGCGCGGGAATCCGGCCTGAAATACACGACAGAGTGTTCGAACCATTTTTCTCCGGCCACGGTGGAGTTGCGCGGCCGGGACTTGGCCTGACCATAGCCAGCGGAATTCTGCGCGGCTTCGAGGGACGAATCGAGCTCGACACCGAGCGGCGGGACGGGGCCTGCATGTCGTTCTGGCTCCCGCTGCCGGACAACGGGAATGCTGCAGGATGAGGTGATCCGATGCAGAGGGAAACAAAAGCATTGCATGTCCTGGTGGCGGACGATGAAAAGTCGGTCCTGAACACGGTGGTCATGTACCTGCGTGAACGGGGCTACCTGGTGGAGTACGCCGCGGACGGGCCGAGCGCGCTGAAAGCAGTGGAGGAGAATTCACCGGACGTGGTCCTGTCGGATGTCAAGATGCCCGGCATGGACGGCCTGACCCTGCTAAAAAAGATCAAAGCCGTGGATGACAAGATCGAGGTCATTCTGATCAGCGGGTTCGGGGACATGGACCTGGTGATCCAGGCCCAGCGCGCCGGGGCGTTCGATTTCATACGCAAGCCCATCGATTTCCGCGACCTCGACCTGGCCCTGGAGCGCACGGGCAAATACCATCAGATGCGCTGGCAGAAACGCCAGGCCGCCGAGCAGATCGGCCTGATGGAAAAGAGTTCGGCCCTGAGCGGCGAGATCGACAATATCATCGGTGACAGCGCACCGATAGCCCACATCAAGAACCTGATCCGCAAGGTGGCCCAGACCGAACGCACCACCGTGCTGATCACGGGTGAAACCGGCACCGGCAAGGAACTGGTCGCCCGCGCAATACACCGTCTGAGCGGACGGGCCGAGCACCCGTTCATCCCGGTCAACTGCACCAGCCTGACTCACGGCCTGGCCGAAAGCGAGCTGTTCGGGCACGAGCCGGGGGCATTCACCGGGGCGCGCGGCCGCAAGGCCGGGTTCTTCGAGCTGGCGGACAAGGGCACCATTTTCCTGGACGAGATCGGGGACATGGAGCCGAGCCTGCAGAGCCGCTTGTTGCGCGTGCTCGAAAACTACAGTTTCTTCCGGGTGGGCGGCAAGCGCGAAATCCGGGTGGACGTGCGGGTGGTGGCGGCCACCAATCGTGACCTGCACGAACTGGCGCGCGAGGGTTCGTTCCGCCTCGACCTGCTCCACCGCCTGGAGGTGTTCACCATCCAAACCCCGCCGCTCAGGACCATCCACACGGACATCAAAAACCTCTGCGCCTCGATGATCCGCTTTTTCAACCGCGAGCTGAAAAAGAACATCCAGGGGATCGCCCCGGCCGCGCTCGAAATACTGAAAGACTACAGTTTCCCGGGCAACATCCGGGAGCTGCGCAACATGATCGAGCGGGCCATGATCCTGGCCAACACCCAACAGCTCACTCCGGAGGATTTCCCCAACCTTCAGGACCGGCATGCCTGGCAGCCCTCTGCCACGAGCAAGGCTGAGGTGGAGCTTATGCCCCTGGAGGACATGGAGCGCATGCTGCTCAAGCGGGCGCTGGAGAAAGCCGGAGGCGTGAAGCTTCGAGCGGCGGAACTGCTGGGGATCAGCCGGGAATCACTGCGCCGCAGGATGGAAAAATACGGGTTTCAGGATTGAGGAGCTGACAGTGGCGCTTGCAGAACGGGCTTTAAAGCGAAGGGGCACGGCGAACCGTGCCCCTTTTTATTTTGATAGATTTACCTGCCGGCCGCGGGCGGCTCAGTCGCGCTCCTCTTTCAGGAAGCTGAAACGAGCGGCGGCCATCACGTACAGCAGGCTCAGCAGCACCGCGGCCGCAGTGCTGATCGCCGTGTTGAGCAGGCGCTTGGGACGGCTCTTGTACTCGGGCAGGCTGGCCTGATCGCCCACAATGGCGCTGGGGATGTCATCCGCTTCGGTCAGACGGGCCTCCTCGAACTGGGCCGCCAGCAGCGCGTACATCTCCTCGTGGATTTTCACCCCGCGGTACAGGCGCAGGTAGTCCATGGCCGCCTCGGGGATATCGGCCAGGGGGATGGTCAGCTTGCCGACATCACGGGTAGTGGCGGAGTTTATCTCGCCCCGGATGCGCGCAATCGAGCGGTCCATCTCCTTGATCGCCGACTCCAGGCGACGGACCTCGGGGTGGGCCTCGGTGTAGAAATCGCGCTTGATCTTGAGCTGCACCATCTGGCTCTCCCGCTCGGTCTCCAGCAGGGCGAGCATCTCCATGGTCCCCTTGAGCGGGGCGGTGATAATCTCGGCCAGGCCCTTGGCCTGCTCCTCCGGCTCGATGATGCCGTATTTCTTCTGCATCACCACAAGGCTGTCCTCCATGTCGTGGAGGTAGAGCCGCTCTTCCTCCAGGCGGTCCTGAAGGAAACGCCGCCGCTTGGTGGCGGAGAAAAGCCCGCGGTCGAGGATGACGTTGTTGAGCTGGGCCACGTACTCGTGTGCCAGGTCGCGGGCCAGTTGCGGATTCTCCCTGGCCTCCACCCGCACCACGATATGACCCTCGGGAGGAAAATCGATCCAGGTGTGGTGAGCCAGCTCCTTGCGCGCCAGGAAGCGGTACTTGGTCTTGTAGACCTGCATCAGGTCGTACTTGTCGATCAGCGAATCGGCCACGGTCTGGCTGTTGAGCACCACCACGAACAGGAACTGCGAGGGGTTGATCCCGGCGATTCCGCTGGCCAGACGGCTCAGGCCGCCCGGCATGTCGGAGGCCCGGGACAGCAGCATGCTCATGATGCCGAAGCCGCTCTTTTCCTGGGGCGGCATGATCACGGTGGTGGACTCGTACCATTTGGGCAGGAAAAGGAAATTCACGAGCAGGGCGGCCAGCGCGGTCACAGCCCCGACCGTTGCCGGAACGCGCCAGCGGCGTCCGATTATCGAAAGCATCTGCGGCAGGTCAATCGTTCTGTCGGCCAAAGCTCCCCCCGCGGTGGTTATCTTGCGGCGACCGCGATCAGCACACCCACCAGCGAAATTAGCGGGGCGAGCGTGCGGTCGAGCCAGCGTACTTTTTCCGGGATGTACAGCATGTCGCCGGGATACAGACGGTCGGTGGCGGCCACCTCAACCATGCGGCCGTCACTGCGCCGCACCTTGAACTTGCTCGTGCTGCCGTACATGCTGGGGCCGCCGGCCTGCCCCAGGTAATCCAGGGCGGTGAAACCGCTCTGGTACAGGTAGCGCCCGGAGCGGGTGACATTACCGGTCACGTAGACGAAATACTGCTGGGTCGGGAACTCGATGGTCGAACCGGTCTCCAGTGGCGTCTTCAGCATGGCCTCGTCCAGCTCGGCCTGCTTCTCGGCTCCGCTTGCGGAGAGGATACGCACCCGCACCCGGCCGCCCACCCCCTCCACATCCGGCTGGCCGACCAGGGCCAGAAGGTCGCCCAGGGTCTCACCGGGGTTAATCTCCACCCGGTGCTCGCTCAGCTCGTCCTTGGAGATGTCGTTGATCTTGATCGAATCGGCGCCCACCAAGTTGATGAACCGTCCGCGCAGCAGCACGTAGCCCTCCACCTGCGGCACCTCCAGGATGCAGCCGTCCACCAGCCGCGGGTTGAAAGCCGGGTTGCCGGTGGCCACGAAAGCCAGAAGGTCGGCGCTGGTCAGGGGCTTGTGGTGGCGGTCTAAAAGGTGCAGCCTGCGCCGCGAGCCGCCGGCCTTGATTCCCTCGGCGGCGCGCACCAGGTCGCTCACCCGGTCGAACGCGCTGTGGTAGTAGGTGCCGGGCTTGTTGACCGCACCGACCACGTAGGCCCGGAACAGGCGCGGGTTGGTCAGCGAAAGCTGCACCCTGGCGTTGGTGAAGAAACGGGCGCACTGGACGCTCAGCAGTTTCTCCGCGTTCTCCAGGCTCTGTCCGCCCACCTCGACCGGCCCCACCGTGGGCACCAGAAGACGTCCCTCGGCCGAGACCACCAGCGGGTAGGTGTAGTAATCATCACCGGCCCAGATAGAGACCTCGGTCTCATCCCCCGGCCCCAGGCAGTATTCGGCGCGGTCCACGACACCGTCCAGCGGGACACGCTCGCCCGGCTGAACGTTGGTCCGGCTCTGCAGCATTTTCTGCCGCTGTTCCATCGACTGTTCGGAGGCGTTCTTGTCCATGAGATCGGAGAGGGAACGCTGGGCGCATAGCCTCAGCGGACCGGCCAGACAGAGGACGGCGCAGAGAAGAAGGAGGCCCGGCGAGAGGATACGCGGCTGCATCTGGTTCTCCGTATTCTGGATACAAGGGGTGCCCCCGGGCTGACAGGCCGCGCGGACGGCAGGGCCTGCAACCACGGCCCGTCGGCACGTTTCCCGGCCTGGCCGGGACAAGTCCGGTTTTGGAATATAATCAGAAAACACGGCGCGGCAAGAGTTATCGAGTATCCAGCGCCCGCCTCGCAACCAGCCGCGGTTTACTTCCGGGGCCGATCCTGGTATAATTAAGGTCGAAAGCGCCGGGAACCGAAAAAGAAAGAATGGGGGAAGAAAAGGGATGAAAGCTGGGAAATGGATACTGTCGATCCTGGCCGGGACCTCGGTCGGTATCGGGAGCGGACTGCTGGTCAGGCAGGGCATCAAAGCGAAAAAACGTTACGGCGAGAAACGCCGCTGGATGGGCCAGGTCCTGCGCGCCAGTGTTCTGCGACTGGCCGAGGTGAACGGGTCGAGCCTGTCCGTCTCCGAGATTTACTATTTTATCTGGATCCTGGAGCGTATCTGCCACCGTCACGAGGTGGCGTTCCCGGATTTCGGCTTCCGGGTGGTGGACGGCCTTCTCTACAGTCCACGCCTGACACGCCTGCTGCGGATAATGCTGCGCGACGGGCGTTTGCACATGGTAGGAGACCGTCTCGTGCCCGGACAGGGCGCCGCGGATGAAAGCCTCGACCGACTGGACCCGACCCTGGCCGCGATCATCGACGAGACCGCCGGGCAGTGGCTCCACGATTTCCCGGAGGAGCCGCTGGTAAGGTTCGGGAAACTTTTCCGCTGAGAGGGGGGACTTCCGGAATGGTCCGTCCGATAGACCACGCCACGGTGATGCAGCAGTTCAGCCACGTGGAAAAAGAGAACCAGCAATTGCAGTCGCACCCGGAGCTGAGCCGCCTTCAGTCCGAGCAGAACGAACTGCAGCGGGCCGCCGCGGAACGCCGCCGCACCAAGGAAACCTCACCGGGCGAAAAGACGAAAATCCACCCGAACGAGGGTCGTCAGGAGCATCGCCGTCAGCGCCGCCGTAAAGACCGCGGCCCCTCCGGCGACGGCCGCGGCTCCAACGTCGACCTGCTGGCCTGAGCCGCCTCTTTCTGCAAAGTGCCTACTCGGCGTGACGAGGCGGCTGTTTCATCCCCTCAGGGCCGGGTTTCCAGCCGCGCCGGTACTGCGACACCTCCACGCAGATGTCCCGGATCACCATCCGCGCCGCCACCTTCGAGATCAGCCAGTTGTTGCCAAGCACCGAGAACACCAGCGGCTCCCCATCCAGGGTGCGGGCATAGCCCGACAGGGACATGACCGAGGCGATGTAGCCGGTCTTGGCGTGTATTTTTCCATCGGCCGGGGTGCTGTGCATGATACGCACACCGTTGTCCACCCCGCTGATCGGCAGGCTGGCGATATAATCCTCGGCCGCCGGGTGGTCGTGCATGAACGTGAGCAGCCGGATGAACATGTCCGGGGTGACCAGGTTCAGGCGGCTGAGGCCCGAGCCGTCCTCCAGACGTATTTTCGACATGTTCACACCCAGCTTGCGCAAGAGCCTCTGCTCAACCTCGATCCCCTGCCTGAACCCACCACCGCGCCCCTGGC
This sequence comes from uncultured Gemmatimonadales bacterium, assembly GCA_964386505.1. Lineage (GTDB taxonomy): Bacteria > Gemmatimonadota > Glassbacteria > GWA2-58-10 > GWA2-58-10 > JAJFUG01. Next base: position 6,194 of record CAYLSM010000002.1, on the reverse strand, counting down.
GCGCTCCCAGGGTGAACAGCAACTGCTCGGCGTAGAAATTGTGGCTGCGCTTGAGGATCACACGCACGATCTCGGTCAGGGGCACGGACTCGTGCTGGGCCACGATGGAGGGCGCGCGTCCCATGATTCTGTCGCTCTCCTCGGTGTCGGTGACCAGCCGCACCGGCCCGTCCACCCGCACCCCCTTGCGCGCCAGAGCGTCCAGGAACGCCGAGGCGGCGAACAGGCCGGGCGAGTCCACGGCCACGTGCTCCATGTAACCGAGGCTTCCCTTGTAGATGCCTCCGGTCAGGACCACGGCGGTGCCGGGGGTCTCGCGCGAGATAACCAGGTGGTCGCCGCTGCGGTCGGCCACCGTGGTCGCGCGGTTGATCACGTTCATCACCGAGCTGGAGGGGGCGATACGGAGCGTGGGCGGCTCACCCACCTGGGCCGGATAGGCGTTCAGGTCGATCACGTTGTCGTTGTAGGAAAGCGCGCTCACCGGGGCGGCGTACCACCAGGTGAGGTCCTCCCACGACCAGCCGTCCGCCAGGAACGGCGGCTGGAACAGCGAGTTGTCGGCCACCAGAGCGCCGCTCACGTGACGGATGCCGGCGGCGTGCACCTGCTCGGCCAGCTCGTCCCAGACCGCGGTGGTGCTGCGGAAGAAACGGTCGCTGATGGTGGGGTCGCCACTGCCGCGCAGAACCAGGTCGCCCTGCAGGGTACTGTCGCCCGGCGAGACCGAGCCATCGGCCAGCACGGTGGTGCGGTAGCGGAAATCGGGTCCCAGGGCGTCCAGGGCTACCGCGGTCACCAGCAGCTTGAGGTTGGAGGCGGGCATGTAGCCGTGCTGGTCGTTGCGGCTGACAAGATAGTCGCCCTTGTCCAGCGAGCGGAACACGATGCCCCAGTTTTCGGGGAGCTGGCCGTAGCGGGCCAGGATTTTGTCGATCTTGCGGTTCAGTTCCAGGCTGTCGGATGAGGCCGCCCGGAGCGCAAAGGGATAAAGCATGATCGCCAGGATGCAGAACAGCGCCGCCGCCGCATGCCTCTGCAGCACCGGCGCGGGATTTCTCTCAAGATGCTTTCCAGACCGCGTCACAATACCCGCCTCCCGTTTTTCTCGTCTCTTTTCTCACCGCTCGGACCAGGCTCTGTTTACCGTCTCCTAAACAGCTTTGAAATTTATCGACTCCTGGGCCGACCTGTCAACCGGATAAATCTCCGCCTCCGCTGCACGCGCTGCCGCATTCTTTCTAACCCGTTCGCAGGAATATTCTTGCAAAAGCAACTTGACAAAAGCGGCAGGACGGCTTTTATTGTCAAGTAGAGAGAGAAACGAACGGACAAGCACCGCCCGAATATCCAGTTCCGATGCCGTGCACCGACCGCAGTTCCGGCCCAGTCATCCGATGAGAGTGCATGCAGCCCCCCGATCTCCCGGTGCGCAGACCCCGGAGTCCTGGGCGGAAAATCCCCTTTGAATTCAACGCGAGGGTATCGATATGAGTATCAGCTACGATCAGGAAGTCTCCGGAATCCACGCGCCGCCGCATGCCGGCGGACTGGGAGGCGAAAGGGCCATGTCGCCCCCGGCAGTCGCCTTATCCCTCGAACGGATCCTCAAGCTCGAGCGGCCCGCCCTGCTCGACCTTCTCTGGCAGACGGACCGCCGGATACAGCATCTTCTGCTCAGCAGCGCCTCGATCAGCGAAGCCCGCAACGGCCTGTTCGAGTACCTGAACGACCTCGAACGGCACTATTTCAACATTTACTCTGACAAGAAGTTCAAGGACCTGCACGACGTGCGGAAAAAGCACGCCAAGTGGTGCATCCGGGTGTTCAAGAACATCATCCGCACTGAGAACGAGAAGCTGAGCGGGGCCAGCGCCCTGGGGAGCCTCATCAAGCTGGCCGCGCGCACTCCCTCGCGGGGCGAGCCGGTCAGCCGGGGGTTCATCTGCGAAATGCTGTTCCTGTTCCTGGGGATCAACGGACGTTTCGGGTTCTACCGTCAGGAGAAACCGTCGCCGCTTGAACTGACCGCCGAGGAACGTCCCGGCCTGGCGCGCTCGCACTTTCTGGATGGCTACGGCGGTCGAGTGCGCGAGGCCATGGCGCGCTACGAAAGCGGCCTCGATCCGCGAGTCAAAACACTGAACGAGCAGTCGGCGCAGCGGATCGCCGACGCCCTGGGGGGTGGCCCGAAGGAATGGAACGACTGCTGCTGGCAGATGCGCCATATCGTGTGCCGCCTGTCCGACCTGGAGCGCCTGGTCGAACTGACCGCCAGTGAGCACCGAGCCCTGGCCCTGGCCGAAAAGCAGGGCATCGCCTTCCAGGTCACACCCTATTACCTGAGCCTGTTCCAGAAACCCGGCCCCGGGGCCACGGATGCCGCCCTGCGGGCACAAGTCCTGCCCGGGCTGCACTATGTGGAGGGCATGCGGCGGGCGGCCGAAAGCGGCGAGGACCTCGATTTCATGGGCGAGGCCGCCACCAGCCCGCAGGACGGGATCACACGGCGCTACGTGCACGTGCTGATCCTCAAGGCGTTCAACAGTTGCCCGCAGCTCTGTGTCTACTGCCAGCGCAACTGGGAGGTGACCGGCCTGGAACACAGCGGTGAGAGCCGCGGACAACTGGAGAAAGCCATCGACTGGGTGGCGGGCAACGAAAACATCCAGGAGGTGCTGGTCACCGGTGGCGACCCGCTCACCCTGGGGGACGAGTACCTGTCCTGGATACTGGAGCGCCTGGCCGCAATCGGCCACCTGGAGCGCATCCGGATCAGCACCCGCACCCCGGTGACCCTGCCGATGCGGATCACCCCCGAGCTGGTGGAGATCCTGAGCCGCTACCACGATCTGGGGCGACGCGAGGTATGCGTGGTGACCCATTTCGAAAGCCCGCTGGAGATGACTCCGTCCGCCCTGGAGGCGGTGGGCCGCCTGCGTTCGGCCGGGCTCAATGTCTACAACCAGGAGGTGTTCACTTTCTACAACAGCCGGCGCTTCCAGACCGCGCACCTGCGGCGGGTGCTCAAGCGCAGCGGAGTGGACCCCTACTACTGTTTCAACACCAAGGGCAAGGACGAGACCGCGGATTTCCGGGTGCCCATCGCTCGTCTGCTGCAGGAGTGGACCGAGGAGGCGCGCCTGCTGCCGGGCCTGGCCCGCACGGATACCCCGGTGTTCAACGTGCCCACCCTGGGCAAGAGCTACCTGCAGTCGTGGCAGGACCACGAGATCGTGATGCTGCTGCCGGATGGACGCCGGGTGTACCGTTTCTATCCCTGGGAGTCGATGCTTGCCCTGACCAGGCCCTATATCTACACGGATGTCTCGATCCACGACTACCTGGCGCGCCTGGCGGCCGAGGGCGAGAACGTGAACGACTACCACTCGATCTGGTACTATTTCTGAGCCGGGATAGCGGACCGGCAAGATAATATCCTGAACAGATTGGCATTCAGTGCAGGGGCGGCTGGCCGGCCGCCCCTTGTTGCACCCCCCCTCCCGATTCCATCGGGACATCTCCCTTTTCAGAGGGATTAAAGCAAAAAAGGGCGAACACAAGGTTCGCCCTTACGAAAGATCATATTCCCCGGTGTGAATCACTTGCGCCAGAATACGCCCTGGCCGTCGATGGCCTGGATGGGGCTGGTGATCCCGTTACTGCGGCGGTAATCCACCGTGGCCTCGCGGCAGGTTTTAAGGTTGTAGTCATCGATGATGCAGAACCCGCCCGGGCTGAGCTTGGGGTAGAGCGCCCCCAGGGCGTCCATGGTCGAGCTGTACATGTCTCCGTCCAGACGGATCAGGGCCAGCCGCTCGATGGGAGCCGCGGGCAGGGTGTCCTTGAACCAGCCCTTGAGGAACACCACGCTCTCATCCAGCAGACCGTACTTGCGGAAATTCTCCTCCACCTGTTCCTGCGACACCGCCAGGAAATCGAACTTGTGCAGCTTGTCGCCGCGGTCCTGCGGGAACCGCTCCAGCTCGGGCGGAGGCAGTCCCTGGAACGAGTCGGCCACGAACAGGCGCCGCCCGGTGGCGCCGTGTGCTTCCAGCACTGCTTTCATGAAAATGGAGGCCCCGCCGCGCCAGACCCCGGTCTCGATCAGATCCCCGGGCACGTTGTCGGCCAGGACTGTTTCCACGCACTGACGAATGTTCTCCAGCCGCCGCATGCCGATCATGGTGTCGGCCTGCATGGGCCAGATCTGCCCTGTCTCACGCTGCTCCGGGCTGTAATGGACAGGCTTGACCAACTGGTAGCCCAGGCGGCCCAGAGCACCGCTCAGGGCGCGCAGGAACAGACGTTTGGGCGCGCGCTTGCGCGAGGCGTAGGCATCAACCGGCACGCCCGGCTCCTGCCATAGCGAGTAGGAAAGGCTCTTCTTCAGCAAATCCAGATACAGATCAAGCAGGCTCGCATTCATCGGGGGGCGCTCCGCTTGCGGTTCGTTTTGAGTGTGAATGTGCAAAGCCTAAAATAACTCAGCAGCCGCCCGTGTCAATCCCCGCGCCGTGGCAGGCTTTTGGGTCCGGCCCGCGGAAGGCGCAGATTTCTCTTGCTAAGTGTATGACGGGCATTAATATTTTTTCGGGCGTAAGCCCTCTTTGTCCATTTCCAGCCGTCCGGAACGGACGGCCAGCTGTCAATGCTTTCGCAGGAGCACCGGTCATGCCGCAGGGAAAAGTCAAGTGGTTCAACGACGCCAAGGGCTTCGGTTTCATCGAGCAGGATGGCGGTCAGGATGTGTTCGTACACTTCAGCGCCATCCAGCACGAGGGGTTCAAATCCCTGTACGAGAACCAGAAAGTGCAGTTTGACGTTGTCGATGGCCCCAAGGGGCTGCAGGCAGCCAATGTCAAACCGCTGGAGGACTGATCAGGCCTGGCGGGAATGAAGCGGCGCCGGCGCAAAAATGAAATCGCACGAAAGCGGGCGGTCCTGTTACGGGCCGCCCGTTTGTTGTTCCGGCGGGAGCGGGCTGCCCCATTTGGAGCGCGGCCCGGAGAAAGCCCGGCCAAGGCAGCGAAGGTAAGTCGTTGTGCAAAATGCGCCTTCATTTTTCAGCCTGCCTGGCATGGAGCTTGTATCTATGTACAGGATTGATGTAAAGATTACCCGATTTGAGGTTAAAAAGTTGGAGTAATGGTTATCTGCCACCGGGAAGGAGATGTGAGTAGATGATCGAGCTGCAATCGGTGAACAAGTTCTACGGGGCGTTCCAGGTGCTGCGGGACATCTCGTTCAGCGTGGGCAAGGGCGAGATTGTCGGGTTCCTGGGACCCAACGGGGCCGGCAAGACCACGACCATGCGCATCCTGAACGGGTTCCTCCCGGCGACCAGCGGGCAGGCGGTGGTGGCCGGGCACTCGGTTGACCGCGAGCCGCTGGCGGTCAAGCGCGCCCTGGGCTACCTGCCCGAGAATGTCTCGCTTTACAACGACATGACCGTGCGCGAGTACCTGCGTTTCGTGGCCGAGGCCAAGAAAATCCCCGCGCGCGAGCGCCGCGCCCGTCTGGAGAAAGTCACCGCCCAGTGCGGTCTTGAGAAGGTGAACAACCGGCTGATCGGCGCGCTCTCCAAAGGCTACCGTCAGCGGGTGGGCCTGGCCCAGGCCATAGTGAACGACCCGCAGGTGCTGGTGATGGACGAGCCGACCACCGGCCTCGACCCGGCCCAGATCATCGAGATCCGCGAGCTGATAAGCTCCCTGGCCGGCGAGCACACAATCATCCTGAGTACGCACATCCTTCCCGAGGTGAGCGCGGTCTGCAAGCGGGTGATAATAATCAACGAGGGCCGGATCGTGGCCGAGGACTCGCTGGAGAACCTCACCGGAGGCAGCGGCCGCGGCGGCAGCGTCACCGTGCGGGTGGAAAGCTACACGCCCGCGCTGGAAAAGCGTCTGGCCGAGCTGAAAGGGGTCGCCTCGGTGCGCCTGACCGGCCCGGCCGCCCCGCAGGGCGAGACCGAGCTTATGGTTCTGGCCGAGCGCGAGGCCGACATCCGCCGCGCCGTGGCCGAGGCCGTGTCCGGCGCGGGCGCGGGCCTTCTGGAGCTGCGGCCCAACCGTCTGAGCCTCGAGGAAATATTCATGCAGATAATCACCCGGAACGCTTGAGGAGGGCGAACGATAAAATGGGTTTCTGGCCTGTATACAAGCGCGAGCTGAAAAGCTATTTCTACTCGC
>CAYLSM010000001.1:0-57339 GCA_964386505.1 uncultured Gemmatimonadales bacterium | reverse complement strand
CTCTGGACTGAATATAACCTCTTGGCCGGATTATCGAAAGTCTGAGGCGGCGGGGCGGCGGGATCAGGCCCGGCTGCGTCTCCAGTTGCCATCGGCGGGAAGGAGCAGCTCGTCCAGGATACGTCCCAGGGCGCCGTGGGAGCGGTCCTCAAGGCCCTGGCACAGAACAAGACAGTCCGGGCCGACCAGGGCCGGGTCGAGCTTGACCGCGTCCTTCTCGGTGGTCACGAGGATTGCGCCAGTGGCGCGGGCGCGCTCGGCCGCCTGGCGCTGGGCCGCCTCGGGCCATGCGAAATGGTCGGGCCAGGCCAGCACCTCAAGCTCGCCCGCACCGGAAAGAGCCAGGCTGTCGCGGAAACTCTCCGGGTGGGCCAGGCCGCAGATCGCCAGCACCTTACGTCCGCGCAGACGCCCGGCCGGTTCGAGGTAGCTCTCGCCGGGCCAGTGGGCCAGCTCCTGCAGTCCCAAGGTCTTGCGCACCAGGCGCATGACCACCTTATCACGCCGCCAGGTGACCGGCACCTCCAGCGTACTTTCGTCCTCATCCAGCACGAAAAGCAGGGCACGGGCGCGGTCGGCGGCGAAGCGCGGCTCACGCAGGTAGCCCGCGGGCAGGACATGGCCGGTCAGGCCGAGGATGCGCGGAGTGAGGGTGAGCAGGTCCATGCTGCGGCCGAAAGAGCGGTGTCCGAACCCGTCGTCCATAACCAGCACCTGCGCCCCGAACTGTTCCACTGCCGCAGCCGCGGCGGCGCGGCGGTCGGGGCTCACGGCCAGGATGAGCGCGGGCAGGCGTCGGGCGGCCAGGGCGGCCTCGTCCCCGGCGCGCACGGCCAGCTCTCCGGGCGGTATCTCGCGGGGTGCGGGACCGGACAGGAACAGCTTTTCGCCATCCGGGCGCTTGTAGCCCCGACTGAGCAGGGCGACCCGGTAGCCGGATTTCTGAAGCAGACCCGCGATCAGCAGGGCGGCCGGGGTCTTGCCGGCGCCGCCAGCGCTCAGGCTGCCCACGCAGACCGCCGGTACGAGCGAGTGCACCCCGGCCCGCAGGCCCCGTCGGTAGAAATACTCCCGGACCAGCCAGCCGCCCAGCCAGAGGGCCTCGAAAGGCACCAGGCAAAGAAGAAGCGGAAACTGATACCAGCGGTCACGGGGCCGGGTGAGGAAAGATTCGAGCGTGCGGCGCAGCCAGGGACTCTTGCCAGCATGCTCCACCGGCCGGACCAGGTTGTCGGCCAGGGCGGCGCATTCATCCACCCGCGCGGCCACCTCCAGGCAGAGGCGCTCCACCTCGGCCTCATCCGGCTTGTCCGGGATCAGCATCGGCTCGCCGTAGACCACGGACATGCGGCTGAAAGGCTTGGGGATGCGCAGACGGTCCCAGGTATGAAGGCTCCAGTAGGCGCTATAACTCACGGCCGAGGGCAGCAGCGGGCAGCCGGAACGCGAGGCGGCGTAGATCAGCCCGGGCTTGACCACCCCGACCGGACCCTTGGGGCCATCCACGGTGAGGGCCAGGTCGTGGCCCTCTTGCATGGCGCGCAGCATGGCCAGCATGCCGCGCACACCGCCGCGTGTGGCGCTGCCGCGTACCGAGTAGAAACCCAGGCGCTTGACCACCCGCACGATATACTCGCTGTCGCGGTGCTGGCTGCTCAGCACGCAGACCCCCTCGCCGCGGTTCTGCCAGCAGGGGCCGAGGAGGCGGTTGTGCCAGAGGGCGAAAGCCAGCGGCCCGGGGCCGAGCTTGCGCGCATCGCTGCGGTTCTGCTCGCCGTAGACCCGGGTGCGGATCGTGGAGAACAGAAGCCGCAGGATAGTCACGCCCACCACTCCGGCCAGCCAGAACAGAAGGTTGTCGCGCCAGCCGTATTTGGGATGGGTGTCGCTCATGCGCCCTCCCCGCGGCTGCGGCACATTTCGAGGGCGATCTCGGCCACGCGCAGGCTGGCGGCCTTGGCAGAGCGAAGGTGCTCGCGCACGCGGGCGCACTGGGCCAGGATCGCCGCGCGCCGGGGCGAGGAATCTTCCAGAATCTCAAGGGCCAGCCCGCACAGACGCTTTCCGGTCAGTTCATTCTGCACCAGCTCGGGGATCTGCGGGTCGGGGTCGAGCAGGTTGGGCATGCCGATGTGGCTCACTTTGACCAGCCGCCGCGCCAGGGCGTAGCTGAGCGAGCTCGTGCGGTAGCCGATCACGAGCGGGGTGCCGTGCAGAGCCGCCTCCAGGGTGACGGTGCCGCTCTTGGAAAGCAGCAGGCGGCTGGCGCAGATCAGCGCCGCGCTGTCAGAGGTGACCTCGCGGATTTCCAGCCGGCCGATGGAGTCGCGCTGCTGGGCGCTCAGACGGGCGGCGATGTGGGGTAAAAGGCCCAGGGCGAACTGGACCTCGGGCCGGGCCTGATGGAGACGCGCGGCGGCCTCCAGGAACACGGACAGGTGACGCTCCAGCTCCTGGGCGCGGCTTCCCGGCAGAAGGCCCACGATGGGGCGGGAAGGGTCGAGGCCCCAGCGGGCGAAGAAAGCCGCCGTGTCGGGCCGCGGCGCGAGGGTCTCCATCAGCGGGTGGCCCACATACTCCACGCGCGCCCCGGTGTCGCGGTAGAAATCCACCTCGAAGGGGAAGACCACGGCCAGGCGGTCGGCCAGAGCCGCGATGCGCCGCTTGCGGCCCTGACGCCAGGCCCAGACCTGCGGGCTGATGTAGTAGAGGACCGGGATGCCCAGCTTGCGGGCCTCGGCAGCCAGACCCAGGTTGAAATCGGGGAAATCGACCAGGACAAGCAGGTCGGGGCGACGTCGCCTCCAGGCGGCACGGATGTCGGCCATCAGGCGCAGGAAAAACGGCAGGTGGGCAATGACCTCCACCAGTCCCATCACGGCCAGACGGTCCTGGGTGCAGAGCAGCTCCACGCCGCGCTCCTGCATGGCCGGGCCGCCGATCCCGCGCACTGTCAGGCCCGGGGCCAGCCCTTGCAGGCGCTCCAGCATCCGGGCGGCGTGCATCTCGCCGCTCGGGTCGGGCGCGGAGACAAAGATGTCGGGAGCGTCCATCGGCTCAAGTCCGGGAGGCGGTTCGCTCTGGCTCAATGGGAAAGAATCTGTTCCATGTGGCCGAAACGGTAGATCAGGTAGAGGATGATCGCCAGCATGATCAACAGGCGCCAGATAGGACGGGGGTTTCCGGCGCGCCCCAGAAAACGGCGGCGGGCCTCCCAGTAGCCGGATATGCCCATGACGTTTTCTCCTCAGTCCAGTTGGGGGCTGCCGGCTGGGGCGAGCCCGGCCAGTTCGAGGGAGCGCCCGACCGCCTCACGGATACGCTGGGCCACCTCCAGCGCCTGGAGCCCGTCCTCGCCCGAGACTACCGGGCGCACGCTGTCTCGGACACAGCCGATGAAGCTTTCCAGCTCCAGGCGCAGCGGCTCGGCCGCGCTGTCCACTTTCAGGCTGCGGCGCTCGAAGAGCGAGAGCATGTCGGGAAGGACACCGCGGTTGGTGAGCGCTCCGGCCAGACCGGCCCCATTTGGCGCGCGCTTGCGATAGAGCGTAGCGCTGCGGCCCAGCAGGTCGGTCGAGACATAGCAGTCGCGGGCGAAGAAACGTATCTTGCGCACCTTTTCCAGGCTGACCCGGCTGGCAGTGATGTTGGCCACGGCGCCGCCCTCGAAAGTAAGGCGGGCGTTGGCGATATCGACCTTATCGGTCAGCACCGGCACCCCGGAGGCGGCCACCTCGACCACCGGGCGGCGCATCAGGCTGAGGATGATGTCTATGTCGTGGATCATCAGGTCCAGGACCACATCCACCTCGGTGCCGCGGGGATTGAACGGCGCCAGGCGCAGGCTCTCGACGAAGAGGCTGCTGTGCACATGCTCCACCGCGGAGAGCAGGGCCGGGTTGAAACGCTCCACGTGCCCCACCTGCAGCACCTTGCCGGAACGGCGCGCCAGATCTATCAACTCGGCGGCCTGCTCGCGGGTCTCGGTGACCGGCTTTTCGACCAGCAGGTGCAGGCCGCGTTCCAGGAGCACGCGGCCGATCTCGTAGTGCAGGTCGGTGGGAACGGCCAGGCTTGCCGCCTCCACTGAATCGGCCAGCTCGTCCAGGGATCCGAAAGCGCGCACTCCGAAACGCCCGGCTACCTCGCTGGCATGCTGCGGGTCGGAGTCGTACACGCCCACCAGCTCGGCGCTCCCGATCTCGTTATAAATGCGCGCGTGCAGACTTCCCAGATGTCCCACACCCACCACGCCGGTCTTTATTCTGCCATTCTGGCTCAAAGTCATGCCCCCATGGGGCCGGAAAGCCCCGCCATTTGCAGGAAACGAACCTAAACCAAAATTGTAATATACATATAAGCCTCCGGTTTGAAAAGTATTATCCCGAGCGGTAAAATGCGGTATAACTCGATGAAAACAAACAAGATGAGGTGAATTGTCGGCTGAATGGATTGCTTGACAGTTCCGCTCGGACAGGGATATATTACTCTGATATGAATGCGCGCCGGGTGGCGTGCGGATGGAGGGAGAGTGGGAAAGAATACGAGAGAGTGGGCTTTGGCGCTGATGCTGGTCCTGGGGCCGGGTTCGGCCGGGCTGTGGGCGGCCGCGCCGCAGGCGGCCTATAACAAGGATGCGGTGCGCAAGGTGATCCTGGGCTACGGGGCCCTGCTGAACGACGACAAGCAGTTCGCGCTGGACAGCCTGGGGGCGGCCATGCGGATGGACCCCTCCAGCGCCTATCTGAAAGTGCTGTACGCCGAGGCGCTGTTCGCCCTGGGCCGTCACGAGGAGATATTCAAGACCCTCAAGCCGCTGGTGGACAAGGGCGACTCGATCAACGTGCAGGCCCTGCGGATGCTGGCGGTGAGCTGTCAGGCCACCGGGCGCAACGATGAGGCGGTGGCCTGGTTCCGCCGTCTGCTTGAGCGCCAGCCGGATGAGGAGTGGGCCCGGCGCCGTCTGCTCGACCTGCTCAACGGCCTGGGTCGCTACCAGGAGATGATCCCGGTCTACCGCTACCTTCTGAACCCGGAGAGCGAGAACTACGCGTTCGACTGCTACCAGATGGGCGCGCTGTACATGCGTGTGGGCGGCCGCGAACCGGCCCGTCAGTACCTGGAGGAGTCCCTGGCCGCGGACAGCTCGCTGGCCGAGGCGCACAACCTCCTGGCCCGTCTGGATGAGCTGGAGCTGAAATACTCGCAGGCCCTGGACCACTACCTTCTGTTCCTCGAGCAGAAACCCGAGGAGGCGGAGAGCGTGATGCCGCAGGTGGTGGCGGTGGCGCTGCGGGCGGCTTACCCGGCCTACAGCGGCGACAGCTCCGCGGGCAATGAGGCCTGGCCGACCCTGCTCGAGCGCCTGCGGGCGCGCCAGAGCGAGGGGGATTCGCTCAACCCGGCGCTGAAGCGGGTGTACGCCATCGCCCTGGAGGCCACGGGCCAGTCGGACAGCGCTGTGGTGAGCTACAAGGCGATCCTGTCTGCAGAGCCGGGCGACCGTTTCACCCGGCGCAGCCTGCTGCGGGTGCTGTTCTCGCAGGGCAAGTACGACGAGATGATCCCGCTGTACGAGCCGCTTCTGACCGCGGACAACAGCAACCTGTCGCGGGACCTGTTCCAGGTGGGCGTGCTCTACCTGCGCACCGGCGACCAGGCCAAGGCCCGCGACTACATGACACGCTCGATTGCGGAGGACAGCACGTTCGCCGAACCTTACCGCGTGCTGGGAAACCTCTGCGAGACTGGCGGCGACTGGGCCTGCGCCCAGAAGAACTACCTTCGGCTGATAGAGTGCGATCCCGGGGCAACGGCCTCGGTGTTTGACCATCTGCTGACCGTATCGCTGCGCGGACAGGACCTGACTGCCCCTATCTCTCTGTTTGAGAGCCGCGTGGCCGGCGGTGACACGACCACGGCGGTGCGCGAGGGCCTGGGCCGTCTGTACTATCACGCCGAGCAACTGGACAAGGCGCTCGGCCTGCTGGAGCCGCTGGCAGCGGACAGCAGTCTGACAGACAACGGGCTCTATACGCTCGGGTTCCTGTTCTCGCGCCTGAACCGGCTCCCCGAGGCAGTGAGGGTGTTCCAGGCCGTAAAAGAGCGCCTGCCGGATTTTTTACCGGTCTACCTGACCCTGAGCCGGGCCTACTACACGCTGAAGGACTACCCGCGCTCGCTGGCCGAACTCGAGGCGGGTCTGCCGCGTGTGCGGGAACAGGATACGGAGAGCCGCCGCGAGGTGCTGTTCTCGATGGCCAATGTCTACCACGAGATGGGAGACGACGCCAACACGGTCAAGTACCTGCGCCTGGTGCTCAAGGACTGGCCGGATTATGCCCCGGCGCTGAATTATCTGGGCTACTACTACGCCGAAAAGGGTGAGAACCTGGAGGAAGCGGGCCGTCTGGTGGACCGCGCCCTGGCCGCGGAGCCGGAGAACGGGCATTACATCGACAGCAAGGGCTGGGTGCTGTTCAAGCAGGGCCGCCGGGAGGAGGCGCTCAAGGAGATCAAGAGCGCCCTGGCCGCGATGGAGCACCCCGAAATATACGAGCACCTGGGGGAAATCTACCTCTCCCTGGGGCAGAAAGCCGAGGCCGTGGCGGCCTGGAACCGGAGCCTGGAGATGGATGCGACGAACAGCGAACTCAAGGCCCGGCTGGATAAGCTGAAAAACACGGGGAAATAACGGAACGAGGGAGGCCGAAAATAGCGGCACACGGACAAGGTGCGATCCGGGCGGGACTGGCCGCGCTGGCGCTGGTGATCCTGGCCGGCCTGGGGGCCGGCTGCGCAGTGGCGATGAAGCAGTTGGGCGGAACGCCCATCGAGCCGGAGGCTGTGCTGGCCGACCTGGACCGCCTGGAGCAGGACCTGCAGACCAACAAGCAGATTTTCCGGGTGCGCCTTCTGGACAAGGGACGCACGTTCAGCGGGGACGGGGCGCTGTTTTTTCATGCCCCAGACACTCTGCAGATGAGTATTTACGGACCGCCGTTCACCACGCTCTGGATGCAGATGCTCCAGCGGGGGGACTCGATCACCGTGGTGCTGCCCAAGGAGAACCGCGTGGTCCGCGCACAGCGCGGCAACCCGGAACCCCTGGCCCGGCTCTCCTCGAGCGAGGGCCTGACGGATGGTGAGTTCCTGGGCGGAGTGACCGGAATTTTCAAGGCCGAGCGGTTCCGCCGCGAGGGTATGCACGAGCAGGCCGCCCAGGAGGGCACCCTGCGCCGTCTGCGGCTGAGCGGGAGCAACTCGGTCTACGAGTTCACCTACGATACGGCCCTGCGCGCGGTGGTGCGGTTCGCTCACTTCGAGCACGGCAAGATCCGGCGCGAGATAGTACGCTCCGAGTTCCGTCCGGTGAACGGCATGCAGCGGGCCACGCACACGGTGTACCGCGATTTTCAGGAGGACCGCGAGATCACGGTGCTGGTGAGCAAAGAGGAAATCAACCAGGAGCTTACAGCAAAGGCGTTCGAGATCACGTTGCCCGAGGGCCAGTGACAGTGCGGCGCCGTGCGGCGACATACCGTCTGGCGGGTGTCTGGGCGGCAACAGTTTTGGCGCTGTGCGCAGCCGAGTGCAGTCATTACAGCACCACCGGCCGTCTGCCGGCGCACATCCGGACAATCAGCATCCCGACTTTCGAGAACCAGACGCCGGAATTCAGCCTGCCCCAGGGGATCACCGACCTGGTGACCGAGCGGTTTCTGAGCGAGGCGAATCTCCGTCTGGCCGAGGCTGACCAGGCGGATGCGGCTCTGAACGGCACTGTGCGTCACTACTACGAGGAAGCCGAATCGTACCGTCAGACCCAGGACATCCAGGTGACCGGGCGGCGGGTCACGATAGTGCTGGACGTGGAATTTGTCGACCGGGTGGAGAGCAAGACCCTGTGGCGGGATTCGAACTTCTCGCGCTACGTGGTCTACGACCCGGACAAGGAAACCGAGCAACAGGCCGCCCAGCGGGTGATGTTGCTGCTGGCGGATGATCTGGTAAGCGCGGTGCTTCAGCAATGGTAAAATCCACTTAAAGCGAGGGACTTTTTCGGAGGCAGGCAGTGGCATGGACCCAGGTGACACTCTGAGCAGCCAGGTGCTGGTGCTGAACAACAGTTTCCAGCCGGTGCATATCTGCTCGGCGCGCCGGGCGATCATTCTGGCGATGCTGGGCAAGGCCGAGATTTTGGAGTATTACGACCACATTGTTGTCCGCTCGGTGAGCCGTCAGTACCCCATTCCTTCCGTTATCAGGCTTATGATCTACGTACAGCCCGGTCGCCGGACGATTTCTCTCAACCGGCGCAACCTGTTGCGGCGGGACGGGTACCGTTGCCAGTACTGCGGCTCCACCCACGAACCACTTACCACCGATCACATCGTCCCGCGGGCGCGCCAGGGTGAGGACAGTTGGGAGAACCTGGTCACCGCCTGCGTGAAATGCAATAACCACAAGGGTAACCGCACGCCCGAGATGGCGGGCATGCACCTTCTGCGCCAGCCGCGCCGTCCCAGCTATTTCTCGTTTATCCGTTTCCACCACCCGGCGGGCGAGAACAAGTGGCGGCGCTACCTGTTTCTGGACTGAAGCCACCGTTCTGTCCGCCTCCGTCTGTCAGGGCCGGGACGCGGACGGGTCACAAAAAGATAAACATTAAACGGCGGGCCGGATGGAGACTCTGCGGGCCGAGGGACAGTTTTTTTATGTGCGTTACAACCCCTGGGCCGGGGTGCCTGGACTGGTGCACGGGGTGAGCCTGCGCCTGCCTGAGCGCGGTCGCGGCGAGGGCCTGCCGTTTCTGGGCGCAGAGCTGGCAGCGCGGGGTTTCCGCGATGCATTCCGCCTGGCGCAGGTGCACGGGCAGCGGGTGGTGAACGTGAGCCTGCTCGAGGGCGCCATGGACGAGTCTTTCTCGCTGGAGCACGTGCTGGAGGGGGACGGGTTGGTGGGGGCGTCGCCGGGGCTGGCAGCGGTGGTCTCGGCCGCGGACTGCGTGCCTGTGTTCGTGCTGGCCCGCCGGGCGCGGGCCTGGGCGCTTTTGCACGCGGGCTGGCGCGGAGTGGCGGCCGGAGTGCTCCAGGAGGGCGTGGCCCGTCTGGCCGCGCTGACCGGGGCCGCGGCGCAGGAACTCGAAATCTACCTCGGTCCGGCAATCTGCGGCGCCTGCTACGAGGTGGGGCGCGAGGTGGCGGTCTGGCTGGGTGTTAATGGGCCGGAAAGCCCGGGGTTCGCCGGACGGACTGAAAGCGGCGGCTGGCGGATCGACCTGCGTTCGCTCCTGGCGCACCGGGCGCAGGAAATGGGTGTGCCCGCATCCGGCATCGCGATCAGCCGCTGGTGCACGCGCTGCCACAACGACCTTTTCCATTCCTTCCGCGCCGAGGCCGAGGCCGGCCTGGGCCGGATGTGGGCTTTCATGGGCTTTGCCGCTACGGACAGTCAGTCCTGATTTTCCCTCCTGTAATTCCTGCCGTAAAAATTGAATGTGATGCTGCACTTGGCTCAAGTATTCCCAAAATGTGGCGTGTTCTGATCAAGCTCTAAAATCGTGTTTTATGTCCTTTCGGTCTTGCCCGAGAGGACCAAAGGACGTGGGGGCCGCGAACTCGTCCGGGACACGGCGCTATTTCTGCCAGCGGTGTGTCAGTCGCCGCGATTCCGCTGTTGCGGTGCGGGGCGACGCTGACGCTGAATGCGCGCCGCACAGCGACCGATTTGTGACCATCGGTGTCTACGGAGCATTTTCACGCTACCCGTGGAGCAGGCTCGGACAGGCGCGTCCCCCAAAGACGACTACGGCGGCCTGACACCCGCAGGAAGGTTTTTTCCCGCGATGCGAGGCGGTGTTGCAGAGGGGAAGACTTTATGTTCGCCCGTAAAGCTTCATTTTCCCCCAAAAAATGAAACCCTGCGGGCAATGGGTGAGTCATATAGTGTGAAGGGCACAGAAACCGGTTTTCGAAAAGCCTCACACTGATGCCGAAACCCAAACTCCTAAAGGGAGACAACGATGAAAG
Organism: uncultured Gemmatimonadales bacterium; assembly: GCA_964386505.1. Taxonomy (GTDB): domain Bacteria; phylum Gemmatimonadota; class Glassbacteria; order GWA2-58-10; family GWA2-58-10; genus JAJFUG01. The sequence continues at coordinate 47,308 of CAYLSM010000001.1, read as the reverse complement.
CCATGACTCAGTCCGCTGACAACAGCACAGTGACCGTGTACCTCCAGGCCTTCCTGGGCACGATAGTCTACTTTGCTTTCGCCGCGCTCAGCCTGGGCCTGAACAGCCTGATCTAAGCGCCGGGAAAGAGGCGGAACGCAGCCGGCGGGGAGAAATCCCCGCCGGCTTTTTATTGCCCTGAAACTTGCAGCCGAGTCGGGCAGGCAAGATTTGTGAAACCTGGCGGCCGGTTGAATGGTCATAGTAAATGAAAGTCGAGAAAAGCGCTTTTCTCCCTGGATAGTCAAGCTTCGATTCACTCAATTCCATCGAGGGAGAAAAAATGAAAACCATCCGCAGTGATAAGAATGACGGCCCCTCTTACGCCTGGGCCGGAGCCGCAATCTCGGCGGCGCTGTATTTTGCGATGATCGATTTCGCCTGGGTGATGCTCTCGGTCTCTGGCGGAAAGCTGATATGAGAGAAAAAATACGAGGGACGCCTGTGGGGCCGCAGCCGAAACAAGCGGGTGCGGCCTCCCGGCGTCCAGAAAATATCTGAAGTCGGGGTCTGTTTTTTTTGCAAGAAAAATGGAACAAAAAGTAAACAATGGTGTTTTAACAGTATCGATCCGCAGGGGGCGGGTCGGATGGAACGGAAAAGGAAAGGACAGTCGTATGTGGAGATTGATAATGAGAAGCAATAAAAGAGGGCCGGAGCGGCGATGCCGATTAGGGACGAGAGTTTTTAATCACGGGGGGTGTAAAGATGACTGAACGTATCGATTATCTGATGACTTCCGCCAGGTTTCTCGGGCTGTACCTGTCTTACTTCTTCCTGCTGAGTTTTCTGCTGAGTCCGCTGACCGGGCTCTGACAGAAAGCGATCAACGGACAGAGCGAGGCCGGCAGCCCGGGAAGGGCGGCCGGCCTCGCTGTTTAAGGGCTGAGTTCAGCCGGGGTATCCGGCTTGCATATTGGAAACGCGAGCGTTGCACTTAACGAGGAGAGAGAGATGTTTTTCAAAGAGAGTGTGTTCGAGAAGGCCGGGTTTTTCGCCCGGGTGCTGGTAAGCATGCTGACCTATTTCATGGCTCTGGTTCTGCTGGTCGGGCTGCTGGGGCTTTAAGGCGTGTTCGCAGAGGAATGTCAAAGCCCGGACCCGGTATCGTACCGGGTCCGGGCTTTTTTAATCAAAGGCGATCGGCGTCGGAGTGAGGCTCAGACAACTATCTCGTAATGCTGTGAACGCTGATCGAAACGGGTAAGAACCTGCCGCGCGCTTTTCGGGACAACGGCGGCTTCGTAGTCACGACCGGCGAAATCACGCACCGCGGACAGGGAGTCGAAAGTCATGATCGTGACGAACTCGGTCTCCTCGGCCAGATTGCGGCGAAGGAGACGGATTTCACGGAAGCCGGAGATGTGACGGTTACGGATGCCGACGAAGATTTCCTCTTTCAGCAGAGCCTCATACTTGTCCGCATTGGCGTTGGTGGTCCAGCCGTGCCAGATTCGGCTGATCATTGGACGTTCCTCCTTCCATGCTGAAGGTGGCGGATGCCGTCCGGGGTGGAGCCACGCTTTTCAGATATCTCGTCCGGTGGTAGTCATGGTCAGCTTCGCGTGCTTGACTCCCCTTGTGGCCATAAGGCGGTCGGACAGGCTTTTGATCTCGGTGTTGGGGCCTTTGAGGATGATTACCTCGAGGCAGTTGTCGTGATCGATATGGACGTGGAGTGAGGATATGATTATCTCGTGGTGGTCGTGCTGGATATCGGTCAGGGTGTCACCCAGGTCGCGCTGGTGATGGTTGTAGACCAGGCTGAGCGAGGCCACGGTCACGGTCCCGTCCAGGTTCCACTGGTCGGCCACCAGGTGCTCGCGCATCAGGTCGCGCAGGGCCTCGCTGCGGTTCGAGTAGCCCTCGGCCAGGATATGGTGGTCGAAACGGTCCGCCAGGTCGGATTCGATGGATATCCCGAAGCGCTTGACTTTCTCCATGCTTGACGTTCTCCCCGCTCTCGCTGAATCACGGCCGGACGGCGGCCTGGATTGACAGGCTGTCGGCCCGGGACTAAATTGACCTGATGCATGACTATATCTTCTTGTATAATCTATAGCCTGAGGGCTTCGGAAGCAATTCGTTGCAACCGAGTGCAAGTCTTGCCGCAACATCTCCCGACCGGCCGCCGTTTCAACATGACGAGACGTTCCGGTCAAGCCCTCAATCCAGCGGAGAGCGGATGATAGACATAACGAAACTGTTGTGCGGGGAGCAGTCGAGCGGGGACGCGATCCGCTACGGTCATGCCGCCGCTGCACCGTCCTGCCCGCCTCCGCATGGATCGGCGGCGGCGGTGCAGCACAGCGTTCCGCAGACCGCCCCGGCCAGCGCCGCCGAGCGCCGTCCGGTTGTAGTGTTCAACTGCACGCGCCGCTGCAACCTGCGCTGCGTGCACTGCTACACGGACAGTGAGAACAAGCGCTACTCGGGCGAGCTGAGCACCGAGGAAGCCAAGGCTTTCCTGACCGACCTGGCCGGGTTCAAGGTTCCGGCCGTGCTGTTCTCGGGCGGCGAGCCGCTGGTGCGGCGGGACATTTTCGAGCTGGTGCGCTTTGCCGTGGACCAAGGCCTTCGTCCCACGCTCTCGACCAACGGCACCCTGATCGACGAGAAAACGGCCCGGAAAGTGAAAGAGGCCGGGTTTACCTATGTAGGAATCAGCCTGGACGGGATCGGAGATGTGAACGACTGTTTCCGGGGCATGAAAGGCGCTTTCGACCTGGCCATGCGGGGGTTCCGAAACCTGGTGGAGCTGGGCCAGCGCGTTGGCCTTCGCCTGACCCTCACCCGCAGCAACTACAACGATCTGGAAGCCATTTTCGATTTCATCGAGCGTGAGCGGATCAACCGGGCCTGTTTCTACCACCTGGTCTACTCGGGACGCGGGGCCGGGATCGCCGAGAGCGACCTGTCGCACAGCCAGAGCCGGGACGCCATGGAGATAATCATGCGCCGCACGCGCGATTTCCACTCTCGGGGCCTCAATGTCAACATCCTGACCGTGGACAACCACGTGGACGGGATCTACGTGCTGCGGCGCCTGGAGGCCGAGGGCAGCCCGCGCGCCGAGGCCGTGCGCAAGCTGCTGGAGTGGAACCGCGGCGGGATGTTCTCCACCGGCGTGGGGATCGGCGAGGTGGACTGGTTCGGCAATGTCCACCCGGACCAGTTCTGGATGGACCACACGTTCGGCAACGTGCGCGAGCGCAAATTCTCCGAGATCTGGACCGACACCTCCGACCCCCTGATGGCCGGGCTGAAAGACCGGGCCGGGCGTATCCGCGGGCGCTGCCGTCTGTGCCGCTACTTCGCGCTCTGCGGCGGGGCGATGCGCGTGCGGGCCGCGCGGGTCTACGACGACCCGTTCGGGCCGGACCCGGCCTGCTACCTGAGCGATGAGGAGATCGGCTTGACCGATGAGAAGAAGGCCGAGCTGGAGGCCGCGGGCGAGGTCTACCCAGTGCCGCCCGGCCTGGCTGGCTGAACGGACGTGGTCGGCAATTGAGAAAGACAAGCTCCGGGATTGCCAACCGGGGCTTTTTTATGTATTTTCGTGCAACCTCGTGCAGCCTCCGGTGGTGAATTTTCGTGAGCCGGACAGGCGGTCCGCCGGGTGCGCCTGGCAGCAGACTGCCCGCCGGCGTGCGGTTGGGCCGGGAGCAGGGCAGTGTCAGATTTCTGAGGGACCCCTCGCGACTTTCCACAGCGGAGTCGGGAGGGGTAATCGCGTTGGATAGCCGTGGCGGCGATTGAGCCGCGCGGCCTTATTGCGTCGGGGTGCAAGAGGGGAGCAATCGTGCTGCAGTTTCTAAATCCGCTGGTTCTGCTCGGTCTGGCCGCAGGGGCGATCCCTTTTATCATCCATTTTTTCAGCCGTTTCCGGGCCGAGCGGCGCGATTTCAGCTCGCTTCTGCTGCTGTCCGAGGTGGCCCAGCGCAACGTGCGTCGCCTTCGGATGCGGCGCTGGCTGCTGCTGATCCTGCGCACCCTGGCGGTAATCCTGCTGGTGCTGGTTCCCGCGCGCCCCGTGCTGCGCGGGTTTTTCAAGGCCGGTCCGGCCGAGCATCTTCCCGCGGCCGTGGCGTTCGTGTTCGACAACTCGGCCAGCCAGGGCTACGTGGATGAGCACGGCGCGGTGAGTGACCGACTGGCGGCCAGAATGGAGCGGGTGCGCTCCTGGCTGGGCGGACAGGACCGCTACTGCCTTGTCACTGCGCCGTCAGGCCTGGAGGCCTCACGGAACGTGCAATGGTTGGTCCCTGGCGGGCCGGGGCCAAGCGGGGCGCTCCTGGCCCCGGGCTACGGCACGGCGAGCCTGGGCGAGGCGGTGCGCGCCGCGGAGCGCGCCCTGGCCGCCGAGCGCGGCAGCGTGACCCGCGAGGGGTTCGTTTTCAGCGACTGCCAGCACGGGTTTCTGGGGCCAGACAGCCTGGGTTCGGAAACTACCGGGCGGATAACCCGCTGGTATGTGGTCGAGGCGCATTCCCGGGCGCCGGAGAACCTGGCCCTGACCGGGCTGTCCCTGCCCGGCGAAATAGTCCGCCCAGGCGCGCCGCTCAAGGTGCGCGTCTCGGTGGCGCGTTACGGGGGGACGGGCACGGTCAAGGCCATGCCGAGGATTTACCTGGACGGCCGTCTGGTGGCCCAGGGCGAGCTGAGCCTGGAGCCGGATGACGCCGCCGCGGCCACAGTGGAGCTGCCGCCCCAGGAGGCCGGCGCCTACGAGCTTTCCGCCCGTCTGGATGCCGACAACCTGGAGGTGGACAACAACCGCTCGACCCTATTGAGCGTGCCGCCGCGCCTGCGCGTGACCCTGGTGGAGAGCGGAGCGGGCGGACCCTGGCTGCGCGCGGCTCTTCAGGTGCTGGACGATGCCGGGGCAATCAGATTGAACGAGGCCGCTGGCCTGCCCCTGCCGCAGACAGCCTTCACAGGCTCGGATGTGGTTATCCTGCACGGAGTGGCTTACCCGGAGGCAGCCCTGGGGGCATTTCTCGACCGGGCCATGAGCGCCGGACTGGGCGTGCTTGTGCTGCCGTCCGGGCAGGACCAGGCCGCGGATGGAGCGGCGCAGGGATTCAGCCAGGCCGCGGCGCGGATGGGCCTGCCGGTGAGCCTCGGCGCACTTGAACGCCTGGAGGGCGGGTCTTTCGACACGCCGTCGCGACCGGCTCCGGGCCAGGAGTCAGGGGCGGTGTTCGGTGCGCTGTTCGAGTCTCTGCCGGCCCTGGAGCGGATAAAGCTGACCGCGCTGCGCAACCTGGCTCAGCCGGAGGTATCAGACGCTGAAATCCGGGCCTGGGACCTGAAAAGCGCTGGGGGGAAACCCCTCCTCCGTTTTGTCCGTCAGGGCGGCTTCGCTCTGGCTGCAGCCGGACTGGACCTGGCCGATCCATCCCAGACCGAGCTTCCCGAGACCCCGCTTTTCGTGCCACTGGTGCATTCGCTGCTCACGCTCTGTGCCGGGCGCGGCCCGGTGGTGCAGCCCGAGGTGCGTGTGGGCGAAAGCGTGAGCCTGTTTTTCGGCGCGCCGGTCAACACGGCAGGACTTGAGATTCACGGCCCGGCCGAGAGCCGTTTCATGCTGCCTCCGGGTGAGCGAAGCCGGGTGGATTTCGACGGGGCGAGTCAGCCGGGGCTGTACCGCATTTACGACAACGGCCGCCTGGCCGGGGCGTTCGCCGCCGGGATCGACCCGGCCGAGAGCGATGTCCGCACGGAAAGCCGGGAGGAAATCCGGCGCTATTTCACAGGGCGCGAGGTGCGCTTCATCGGCCCGGATGACGACCTGGCCGAGGCGGTTTTCCCGGAGCGCGGCGGAGTGGAACTCTGGCCCTGGCTGCTCGGGCTGTTCCTGCTCGTTTTGGCCGCCGAGCAGGTGCTGGCTAACCGGAAAGAGGACTGAAAGCGGTTTTGCATCATCTATGAAGAGTTCCGTGTTTAATGTAGCGGCACGGAGCATCGTGCCCGAGAAGCATTGGTGTTCTCTTGGTTACTGCCAAGAGAACCATAAGCCAGAGGGTTGTTTCCGACGAAATCAGCCTGCTGCAGGAGCACACCCGCGAGTACGCCCGGGAGGCCCCATGTGGACGCCCCTGCGGAAGACAACGGGTATAAGCTGAAACAGAGTGGGAAGGCAGTAAGATGGCGGACCTGAAAAGCTTGCTGGAGCGGCTGGACAGCTCGCGCGCGTTTGCCAAAGCGCTGGAGCACCTGTACGGCCGCGGGGATGAGACTGCGGCCGAGGCGCGTCTTGGCAACCTGTACGGCTCGGCCCGCAACTTTGTGGCCGCAGGGCTGCAAACGCGCCGTCCCGGGACCACGCTCTACGTGACCCGCGGCGCGCGCCAGGTGGAGAAAATCGAGGCGGACCTGCTCAATTTCCTGCCAGAGGAACAGGTGAACGTGTTCCCGCAGTGGGAGGTTCTGCCCTACGAGGATTCGCGCCCGGAGCCGGGGATAGTGGGGCCTCGGATCGAGGCCCTCTCGCGGCTCATGCACCTGACCCCGGGAGTGACCGTGATCCCGGTGCGCGCGCTCTGCCAGCGCGTGGTGGCGCCGGGGGATTTCAACAGCCGCGAGATTACGCTGCGCCTGGGTCAGAGCGTGGATCTGGAGAGCCTTCTGGCCGGTCTGGTGGAGCTGGGGTTCAAGCGCGAGGCCATGGTGGAGGAGGTGGGCACGTTCAGCGTGCGCGGCGGCATCCTGGACATCTACGGCTTCGAGATGGAAAACCCGGTGCGTCTGGAGCTGTTCGGGGATGAGCTGGCCGACCTGCGCTGTTTCGAGATCGCCAGCCAGCGCTCGGTGGAGAAACTGGAGCGCGTGCGCCTTCTGCCCGTGGCCGAGCCGTTCGACTGGAAGCGCAACGGCGGCCAGGCTGGCTCCGCGCGCCTGGGCGATCTGTTCGACTACCTGGCCCCGGGAAGCCTGGTGCTGTTCGACGAGCGGGACAAGGTGCAGGAAGAGGCGGAGAAGTTCTGGGAGGAGGTGCACGAGCTGCACGAGCGGGCGGTGGAGCGCCGGGGAGCCCTGTTCCGCGCCCCGGAGGAGCTGTACCTGTCGCCGCAGGAGTTGGGTGCGCGTCTGGAGCAGTTCCGCCGCGCCGACCTGTGCAGCCTGCACGTGAAAGAGGGCCCGGGCGAGGCGATCCGGTTCGACACGCGCGAGGCCCCGGCCGTGGACCGCAACCTGGACAGCCTGCGCGGCCACCTTCGCCGTGAGCACGAGCGGGGGCGCCAGAACTGGCTGCTCTGCGACACCTCCGGACAGCTCGAGCGTCTGGAGGAACTGCTGGGCGAGAGCGCCGAGCTGGCCGTTCTGGCCCTGGGCAGCCTGGAGACCGGTTTCAGCTATCCGGACTGCGAGCTGGTCCTCTACACTGACCACGAAATATTCCGCCGTTTCCGTCACGTGCGCGGCCGCCGCAACTACAAGCGCGCCCCCTCGCTCGAGAATTTCTCCAGCCTGCGGCCCGGTGATTTCGTGGTGCATATCGACTACGGGATCGGCAAGTTCCGCGGGCTGAAAAAGATCACGACCGAGAACGCCACGGTGGAATGCCTGTGGCTGGAGTATGCGGACGGCGATTTCCTGTACGTGCCGATGGACCAGCTTGGCCTGGTGGAGCGCTACAGCTCCGAAGACGGCCAGCCGCCCACTGTGCACAAGATCGGCGGCACGCAGTGGCTGCGGGTCAAGGCGCGCACGGTAAAGGCAATACAGGACATGACCGAGGAGTTGATACAGGTCTACGCCACGCGCAAGGTGCGCGGCGGGTTCGAGTTCAGCCCGGACACCGACTGGCAGCGCGACCTGGAGCGCTCGTTCGTCTACGAGGAAACACCCGACCAGCTCCGGGCGATCGAGGAAATCAAGACGGATATGCAGAAGAAGGCCTGCATGGACCGTCTGCTCTGCGGCGACGTGGGTTTCGGCAAGACTGAAGTCGCTCTGCGCGCGGCGTTCAAAGCGGTGCAGGACGGCAAGCAGGTGGCGGTGCTGGTTCCGACCACGGTCCTGGCCCAGCAGCACTACATCACGTTCAGCGAGCGTCTGGCCGATTTTCCGGTGCAGGTGGAGACCCTCAGCCGTTTCAAGGGGCCAAAGGAACAGAAAGACATCGTCAAGCGCCTGGGCAAGGGAGAGGTGGATATCCTTATCGGCACCCATCGCCTGCTCAGCCAGGATGTCAAGTTCAGCGACCTGGGCCTGCTTGTGATCGACGAGGAGCAGCGTTTCGGGGTCAAGCACAAGGAGCGGCTGAAAAAGATCCGCAACGAGGTGGACACCCTGACCATGACCGCCACGCCCATCCCGCGCACCCTGCACATGAGCCTGATGGGCATACGCGACCTGTCTCTGATCACCACTCCGCCCCAGGACCGTTTGCCCATCCACACCCGGGTCTGCGGGTTCGACGAGGAGGTGATCGCCGAGGCGATCCGCCGCGAGCTGGCCCGCGACGGGCAGGTGTTTTTCGTGCACAACCGGGTCGGTTCGATCTTCGCCATGCACGAGTTCCTGCACCGCGTGGTGCCGGAGTGCCGGATCGGGGTTGCCCACGGCCAGATGCCGGAGCGCGAGCTGGAGAGCAGCATGCGCCGTTTCCAGCGCCGCGAGGTGAACGTGCTTCTCTCGACCATGATCATCGAGAACGGGCTGGATTTCCCCAACGCCAACACGATCATCGTCAACCGCGCCGACTGTTTCGGGCTGGCCCAGCTCTACCAGTTGCGCGGACGGGTGGGCCGGAGTTTCCACCGCGCCTACGCCTACCTTCTGGTGCCGCCCCAGCGTATGCTGACCGATGACGCGGTCAAGCGCCTGCGCGTGCTGGAGGAGTACACCGAGCTGGGCAGCGGCTACGAGATCGCCCTGCGCGACCTGGAGATGCGCGGCACCGGCAATCTCCTGGGCAGCCAGCAGCACGGGTTCATCACCGCCGTGGGGTTCGACACATACCTCAAGCTGCTCAAGGACGCGATCGCCAAGCTGGAGAACAGCGGCCAGCGGGTGGAGGCGATGTCGGTCAAGGTGAACTTGGACCTGCCGGCCTACCTGCCGGACGAGTACGTGCCGGACCAGAAACAGAAACTGGCCCTCTACCGCAAGATCGCCTCCAGCGAGGACCCGGGCCTGCTGGATGAGGTGGCCCGTGAATTGGAGGACCGTTTCGGCGCGCTGCCCGAGGAGGTGCGCAGTCTGCTGGAGAAGATGCGCCTGCGCATTTTCGCCGCCCGCCTGGGCCTGGCGAGCGTGTACATCTCGGACGGCCTGTGCAAGCTGGATTTCTCGCGCCAGGCGCGGGTGCGGCTGAATCCGGTCTGCCGGGCCCTGGAGAGCGTGAGCGGCCAGAAAGAGGTGCTGAGCCTGGACCCGGTCTCGATAGTGATCCAGCCGCAGTCGAAGCAGAAAGCCTTCGCCCAGATCAATGTTGCGCTGGGGTTCATGGCCGCGCAGCCTGACCGGTTCCTGGAGTCGGTGGCGTCAAGCCTGGAGGCCGGTGTGTCTCACTCGCTTTGAGCCGAAACAGGAAGGATGATAACGTTTCAGCGACGGTGGAAGAGATTTCTTTTCCACCGTTTTTTATTGCCCGCGAAGCGCTGGCTCAGGGCACCTCCGGCGATGTCAGAGATGGTCGGCCGTGAGGCTGGGCCGGGTGTTACTCCGCTGGTCACATTTTTCTATCAATCTTTGGAAGAAATAAAAACCAGAATAAATATTTGACACGTATTTTTGAAACACTGGCATAGTTCCTGCTGTATTAAACAATGAACGAACGACCAGCTCCGGTTGAACAACGGTATAAGTTAACGGCGAGGTGAACAGATGAAGAAAGGACTTTCAATGGCCCTGGAGCTGCTGGGACACAAGCTGCGCGTCGGATTTCAGATCCGGCCGAACAGCCGTAATTCTCTGAAGAGACGGGATGATCGGGTTATCCGCGACTACCAGCAGGGTTATGGCATAAAGCGGCTGTCCCAGAAGTACGGTCTGACGGAGAACCGCATTTCCCAGATCCTTACCTCTAACGGGGCGCGCGAACCCAAGTGGCGCAAGATGAGCGACGAAAAGCGCAAGGTGATTTTCCAGCTCCAGCGCAAGGGTTTGTCGAAGGCCGAAATCGGCCGTCAGGTGGGGGTGTCGCGCGAGCGGGTTCGTCAGATCCTGCAGCAGGGTGCCTGAAACGGGCTTAGATAATGCCCGGATGCAAAAAGAAAAGGACTCATTTGAGTCCTTTTTTTATTTACGGGCTATGGTTATATTATATTATAACCCTATGCTTTGGTATTTAACAGGGACGCGGAGGCCGGCGTGTCCATTTTCGAGCAGAACGAGGCCCTGCTGGAGGAACTGGAGCAGGCCGAATCGCTGGTGGAAAAAGCCCGGATCGAGGGCGTTTCCGCCGGAGTGGACCGCGTGCAGGTGGCCGCGCAGATCAAGACCTGTGTTGCCGCGCTGGCCGAGAATGTCCGTACCGCCGGGGGTGATATCCAGGCTTTGGGCGGCGCGCTGGTTGTGCCCGACCTGATCGAGGTGCTGGGACGCTACAGCGGGGTTTTCGACCTCGACGGGCTGGACAGCCTGATCGAAGAACTCGAAAAGATGTGGAACGCCGCCGGCTGAGCGTCCACAACCTCCATATCAGCGAATGTCAAGCGAAAGCAGGGCCAGCGCGGAGACTGCGCCGGTGATCAGGAAGAGGTCCTCGATCAGTTTCTGCTCCAGCGAGCCCCGGGCCGCACTGCGCCAGGACTCTACCAGCAGTCTGACCTGCTCATCCGACAGCTCTACTTTTCTCATCTTTTCCTCCCCCATCCAAGTGTACACCGTATTCTTAGAGCAATTTCCGTGCTAAGTGTCGAACGAGTTTTAGACACGTGAAAGATGTTGAAATTAAAGCAATTGCGTAATGGAAGGCTGCGCCTTGGCGGACTTGATTGTAGTTGTCCAAGCCTTGGATGGGGTGGCGTTGGTTGAAAAGTCCCCCGGCAGAGAAAATCAGGAAAGTGTGCTGTTTTTGGAGTCCTGATTGCCCGATTTCGCACACAGCAGCGGGTCGTTGCACAATTTCGAACAGCGACAACCACGGTTGTTGAATTGACGCGCTGTCATCCGACTCCGGAGAATAAAGTTTTTGTTCCTCCACCCGGAAAACTGTGTTACTTTTGGAGTAACAGTTGCCATCCGGCTGCAGCGACGAGGGAGAGTTCCGCTTCGGGAAAATTCCCTTTGTCCGGATTGCCGAATTGACAAGGCCGGGGGCCGGCGCTACTTTTCTTAACCGGTTTTCGTTTTTTTCGCGGACTGTGCGCCGCGCCGTCATGAACGCCTGCAAAGGAACGGTTGCATGGCTTCTTCCGGCAAGGACAGGAAAGAGGAAATCCTCGGACTGCTGCTGATGGTCCTGGGTTTGCTGGTGCTTTTGAGCGTACTTCCCCAGCCGGTGGCGAGCCGGTTTGCGCCGCCGCCCCCGCCGGGGGCCGAGCTGACCAACGTGATGGGCCTGGCCGGCAAGCTGCTCAACGAGTCGCTCAAGGACCTGATCGGGGTGTGGACCTACAGCCTGCCGCTTCTCCTGCTGGCCTGGGGCTGGCGGGTGTTCCGTGGCAAGCCCACCCCGGCGTTGGCCCGGTTCAGCCTGTTTGCCGCCCTGGCCGGGTTCCTTCTTATGCTCGTGGCCGCACTGGCCGGGCAGGGGGACTCGCTGCGCTCGTTCGACTGGAGCGGCGGCGGCCTGGGGTTCCGTCTGGCCCGCTATCTGACCCTGTACCTGGGGCGGGTGGGCGCCTGGGCTGTGAGCCTGGTCGCGCTGCTGGTGGTGTTGGTGGTGTTCACCGGCCTGAGCCTGCGCGCCGCGGCCGAGCGGGTGGAGGGTGCGGCGGTCGGGTTCGGTGGGGCGCTGGCCTGGGCCGTGCGCAGCCTGAAGCCGCTCTTTGCCCGCAAGCCGAAACCCGCGGGCAGGGAGAATAAAAAGCGCGCCCGCGAGGAGGCTGAAAAGAAAGAGCCACCCGCCACGCGCAGGACCGCTGGCCTTCTGGGCAAGGATTCGCCGGCCGCCGCGGCGTCGAAGCCGGCGGAGCAGGAGCCGGAGGATTTCGAATACGACATCGAGGAGGAACCGCAGACCAGGCCCGAACCACGGACCACTGAGAACGGCCAGGCCAAAACCGACAGCGGGGTGGCGGTCCCGACACACGCCGCACCGGTCTCGGGCAGCTACAACCTTCCCCCGCTCGACCTGCTCGATCCGGTGGATGAGAACAAGAAACTGGTCAGCCGCGAGGAACTGGAGAAAATGGGCCGCGTGCTGATCTCCAAGCTGGCCGATTTCGGGGTGGAGGGCGAACTGGTGGATATCGCCCGGGGGCCGCAGGTCTCGACTTTCGAGATACGCCCGGCGCCCGGAGTGAAAGTGAACCGTTTTTCCTCCCTGGCCGATGACCTGGCCATGGCCATGCGGGCCAAGCGTATCCGGATCGTGGCCCCCATCCCGGGCAAGGACGCCGTGGGGGTGGAGCTGCCCAACCCCGCGCCCGAGCTGGTCCGCGCGCGCGAGGTGCTCGACTCCGAGGCGTTCAGCACCAGCGCCCTGATCCTGCCGATCGCCCTGGGCAAAGACCTGGAAGGCCGCATCCGCGTGGCCGACCTGACCCGCACGCCGCACCTTCTTATCGCCGGAACCACCGGAAGCGGCAAGAGCGTGTGCATGAACCTGATCATCTCGAGCCTGATTTTCCGCTATGGACCCGAGCGGGTGCGCCTTCTGATGGTGGACCCGAAGATGATCGAGCTGAACCTCTACAACGACATCCCGCACCTTCTGCACCCGGTGGTGACCGAGGCCAAGGAGGCGGCGCGAATCCTCAAGTGGGCCGTGCTGGAGATGGAGAACCGTTACCGTCTGCTGAGCCGCAACAGCGTGCGCCATATCGAGGATTTCAACCGCCGGGTGGCCTCCGGGGCGGTGGTCCACACCCTGCTGGAGGGCCAGACCGAGGCCGATATCGCCGAGCTGCCCTATATCGTGGTGCTGGTGGATGAGCTGAGCGACCTGATGTGCAGCGACGTCAAGAACGAGATCGAGGGTTCGCTGGTGCGCCTGGCCCAGATGGCCCGCGCCGTGGGCATCCACTTGGTGGTGGCCACCCAGCGGCCCTCGGTGGATGTGATCACCGGGCTGATCAAGGCCAATTTCCCCAGCCGCCTGAGTTTCCAGGTCTATTCGAAGATCGACTCGCGCACTATCCTGGATGTCTCGGGGGCCGAGCAGCTTCTGCGCAACGGAGACATGCTGTTCATGCCCGCGGGTCAGGCCGAGCCGATCCGTATCCAGGGGGCGTACCTGTCGAGCGAGGAGACTGAGCGCGTGGTGGGCCACTGGCGCCTGGAGGCGCGCCGCGTGCTGGAGGCCTCGGGCGGTGGTGAGGAGGGAGCCGAATCCGCGCTGCGCCATCCGCCCAATATCCTTCTGGACATCGAACAGGATGAAGAGGAGGAGGGTGCTGACGGCGAGCGCGATCCGCTGTTCGACGAGGCGGCCCGCCTGGTGGTCCGTCACCAGCAGGGCAGCACCTCGCTGATCCAGCGCCGGCTCAAGGTGGGTTACGCCCGCGCCGGGCGGATCGTGGACCAGTTGGAGCGGGCCGGGATACTGGGGCCGCCGGACGGGAGCAAGCCGCGCGAGGTGCTGATCGGTCAGGATGAGCTTGAGGACTACGGAGTCACGGGCTGAAAGGAAGATACCGGATGAAAAAGAACGGACTGCTGTGGCTGGCCTTTCTGCTTTTTGCCGCAAGCGGCACGGCGCGGGCCGAGAAAACCGAGATAAAGCTGGAGACTGTCCTGGCCGGGATCGACCGCTACTACGAGGGCCTGTCCTCACTGGTGGCCGCGTTCAAGCAGACAGTCGAGGTGCCGGTGCTGGAGAAGCGGGAGAGCTACTCTGGCAGGTTCTATTTCAAGAAGCCGGACCGGGTGCGCCTGGAGTACTCCAGCCCCAAGGGGCAGTTGATGGTGGCGGACGGCCAGTACTACTGGTTTTTTCAGCCGCAGGAGGATATCCCGCAGGCGATGCGCGCCCGGATGGACCGCGTGGGCGCGGATGTGCCGCGCTATGTGCTGGGCGGTGACCTGGAGGCCAGGTTCGAGGTTACGGTGGTGGGCCAGGAGATGCGCGGCGGCGCGAACTGCGTGGTGCTCGACCTGATCCCGCTCAAGGAAAGCCCCTACTACCGCAACCTGCGCGCCTGGGTGGATGCCGCCTCTTTCGCCACGCGGGCGGTGCGCTACGAGGACGAGAGCGCCAATTTCAACACTTTCGACCTGAGTGACCTGCGCGAGAACACGGCTATCGAGCCGGAGAAGTTCAAGTTCACGCCGCCGCGCGGGACCCAGGTGCTTGATCAGGAATAGCCACCGCCTCTGACCCCGGGCGGGAACACAGTTGCACATCACGGGTGGCCATGACCCGGAGCGCAGAAAACCTGCCGGGAAAGCTCGAATGCTTTCCCCTGACCATGGAGCGCTGGGCCGATTTCGAGCGGCTGTTCGGGCCGCGCGGAGCCTGCGCGGGCTGCTGGTGCATGTGGTGGCGCCAGAGCACGGCACAGTTCAACCGCGATAAGGGCGAGCCCAACCGCGACGCGATGCGGGCCCTGGTGGCGGCGGGCCGCGGGCCCGGTCTCCTGGGCTACGTGGAGGGAGAGGCCGCGGGCTGGTGCTCGCTGGCCCCGCGCGGCGAGTTCCCGCGCCTGGCGCGCTCGCGCCTTCTGCAACCCCTGGATGACACTCCTGTCTGGAGCCTGGTCTGCCTGTTCGTGGCCCGCCCGTACCGCCGCCGGGGGCTGTCGGTGCAGCTCATCCGGGCGGCGATGGAGTACGCAGCAGCTCAGGGAGCGTCGGTCCTGGAGGCTTATCCCGTGCTGCCTGCCTCGAACAAAGCCCCGGATATTTTCCTCTATCCCGGCACTCCCGCGGCCTACGAGCGGGCCGGGTTCAGCCGAGCCGCCACACCCAGCCCCAGACGGATGATTGTCCGGGCCAGCCTGGGAGTCTTGTGATGAACGCGACTCAAACGATGGAATCACAGGTGGTGGAGTCCCTGCTGGCCGAGCTGGAAGCCGCCGGCTCGGAGCGCAACGTGGCAGGCATGGCGCACTACGGCATCCGGCCCGGAAAAGTGTTCGGCGTGCCGATGACCGCGCTGCGGGGGATTCTCCGCGCGCGGAGGCTGCGCCGCTGCCACGCCCTGGCCTTGTCACTCTGGGACAGCGGCTGGCACGAGGCGCGCCTTCTGGCCGTGTTCCTGGAGGAGCCGAAACTGGTCACGGGCGGGCAGATGGAGGCATGGGCCGCGCAGTTCGACTCGTGGGCCCTGTGCGACGGCGCCTGCATCCACCTGTTCCGGCGCACGGCGCAGGCCTGGGACAAGGCCCTGGAATGGTGCGCCCGGGAGGACGAGTATGTCAAGCGGGCCGGGTTCGCCCTGGCCGCCACGCTGGCGGTGAACGACAAGGCCGCCCCGGATGAGAGGTTCGCTCCGCTGCTGGAGGCAGTCGAGCGCGAGGCCGGCGACAGCCGCAACCTGGTTAAGAAAGCGGTCAACTGGGCCCTGCGCCAGATCGGCAAGCGCAACCTGGCCCTCAACAGCCAGGCGATTGCGGCGGCGCACCGGATCGCCTTGCAGGGCGGTGCCACCGCGCGCTGGGTGGCGCATGACGCCCTGAGGGAGCTGACCGGACGCGCTGTCCAGGAGCGCCTGGGAAGCCGCCGCTGAAAAACTGGAACCGCGGGCGGCCGACAGCCGGTCAGACTTACAGGCTGCCACAAGTCGCGCAACCGGACCGATCAGTCAGGCAAACCCGGAAAAAGGAGTATCAAGATGGTAGAAAGCATAATAGCGGCGCTTCGGCGCGCGGCCCAGGTGATGTTCAAGAACCTGTGGCTGCTGGTGTTCGAGGTGATCACCTCCCTTTCAGCCCCCGTGCTGATGGGCGGTGGGATTCTGCTGCCGATGCTGTTCTGGTGGCTGACCCACGGCTTGCCCTCGCCGGCGGCAGTGGCGCACGACCCGCTGGGGTTCATGGTTGAAAACTGGAGCCTGGTGCTCTGGGCATTCCTGGGCTGGAGTGTCGGGGCCAGCCTTTACTTCTTTATCTGGCTGTACTACACCGCCGGGCTGACCGGGGTGGTCGCCGCGGCGTGCGGCGACTCGGCCGAGGAGAAAGCCCGGCCGGTGGAACTGGCCCGGTTCTGGAGCGCGGGCAAGATCGGGCTGGGCACAGGCTCCGGGATCGCCTCGCTGGCCGCCCTGATCACCCTGCCGCCGCTGGTGCCGATGATCTTTCTGTCCGTGCACCTGATCGGCCATCTGCCCGAGCTGGTGGCCGCGGGACGGCAGGGAATCCTGGGGCTGATAATCAAGTTCGGCATACCACTGATGCTGAGCGGAGTGGCTTTCGTGGTCCTGTCCTGGGCGGCCCTGGTCTGGTACCGCTATGCCCTTTGCTTCGCGGTTCTGCGTGGGCAGGGGGCGGCCATTTCCCTGCGCTCGGCGCTGCGCTTTTTCCGGGTCCACCTTAAACCGGTGCTGGGTCTGGCCGCGGCCTCTCTGATGATCGCCTTTCTGACCAACCTGCCTTTTTCGATGGCCGGGGCTCTGGCCGAGCAGTTCAAGAACCTGACCGGCGGCCTGACTGTCCTGGTGGGCCTTTTCACCCTGCCGGTGGGCTGGATCGTGGGCGTGCTCATGAATGTCTGGCTGCACTCAGCGGTGGTGACACTGTTCCTGGAACGGGAGAGCAAGGCTTGAGCGAGCGTAAACCGCGCCTGGGGCTGATCAGCCTGGGTTGCGCCAAGAACCAGGTGGACAGCGAGTGCATGAGCGCCGACCTGGAGCGCGCCGGGTTCGAACTGACCGAGGACCTGAGCGAGGCCGAGGCCGTGGTGGTCAACACCTGCGGCTTCATCCAGCCGGCCAAGGAGGAGTCGATAGAGACGATCCTCCAGGCGGCGCGGCTCAAGGAGAGCGGAAGCCTGCGCGTGCTGGCCGTGGTGGGCTGCCTGGCCCAGCGCTACAGCAAAGAACTGCGCGCCGAGCTGCCGGAGGTGGACATATTCCTTGGGGTGGGCGAGTCCCAGGCCGGGCTTCCCGCTGCCCTGCGCCGCGCCCTGGGCCTTGCGGGCAGTATGAGCTGTGAGGCTACCGACTTTCCCCTGCGCCGGGTGGAGACAGTCACCCACGGCTGGGCCTACCTGAAAATCTCGGAGGGTTGCGACAATGGCTGCGCCTACTGCGCGATCCCGCTGATCCGCGGCCCCCGGGTGAGCCGTCCGCTGCGGGAGCTGACCGAGGAGGCGCGCTGGCTGGAGGGACTGGGAGTGCGGGAGCTGAACCTGATCGCCCAGGACGTGACCGGCTGGGGTGCGGAACGGGGCGAGCACCTGACCGACCTTCTGGCAGGCCTTCTGGCCGAGACCTCCATCCCCTGGCTGCGCCTTCTGTACGCCCACCCGGCGCATGTCGACAGCCGTCTGCTGGAGTTCATGGCCGCCAACCCACGTGTGCTGCCGTATCTGGACCTGCCGATCCAGCATGTCAGCGACCGGGTGCTGGCCGCGATGGGCCGTCCGCTGACCGGGGCCGCTCTGCGCGGGCTGCTGGCGCAGGTGCGCGGTACGCTGACGCGCCCGGTGCTACGCACCACGGTGCTGGTGGGGTTCCCGGGCGAGCGCAGGCGGGATTTCGAGGAGCTGCTGGAGTTCGTGGCCGAGGCGCGCTTCGACCGTCTGGGCGGGTTCATCTACTCGGCCGAGGAGGGCACCCGGGCGGCGGCTCTGCGCGAGACAGTCAGCCGGACGGAGAAGGAGCGCCGCCTGGAGGCCCTTCTCGACCTTCAGCGCTCGATCAGCGCGGAGATACAGCAGGAGCGCCTGGGGCAACAGATGGAAGTACTGGTGGAACAGCCCGCCCCGCCCGCCGAGCGTCCCGCCCCGGAGTACAAGTGGCTGGGCCGCAGCCGGGCCCACGCGCCCGAGGTGGACGGCTGGGTCTACCTGAGCCGGGGCCGCCCGCACCCGGGGCAGATCGTGCGGGCCACGGTGGTGGAAGCGGGCGACTACGACCTGTTCGCCGAGGTGCATCCGCAGTGAGGGGCGGGTATGGTGTATTGCCGTAGGGGCACGGCATGCCGTGCCCGAAAAGCTTTTTGTTCTCTTGGTTACGGCCAAGAGAACCAGAAGCCAGGGGGGGCCGTAAACTCGCCCCGGCACTTACAGGTTTAGCACCCGCGGTGTGCACGGAGCTTCTGCACGCTGCCCGCGGTGCGGCGGCGGCGCTGGCGCGAATCGCCCGCCGGGCTCCGGTGCTTTTGCAGCTTCGATGTGCACGAGAGAAGAACTCCGCTCCTTTTCTGTGGCTCAGACATACGGCCCCCGGGCGGCCCTGTGGGCCGCTGTGGGAATGCACCTATAGCAAAGCCAAGCCAAAGGATTATTTGGGGCAAGACAAGCCGCGCCCATTCATCTTAAAGAAGACGGAAGCCGGCAGACGGCTGCGGCCCTGGGCAAAATCAGGAGAAAGGCTGAAAATATTTAAACACATGGAGCGCCTTTATCCTTGCCGAAACGGACGGAATTGAACAAATTCATTCGGGGCGCGCATGGCCCCAGGCGGACTCCGCGGCGACGGCGCCCGGAGCGAGGCATTTCACCCACAGCCTGACCGAGCGCTGATGAGACGCACCGCAACTGTCAGACTTTTCCCCCCCGCCTTCCTGCTTACGGCAGTCCTGTCACTCTGTCTCAGCGCCACAACATCCCGCGCCGCCTCCAACCAGCCGGTGGTGATCTCCAATGTGCAGGTGGACCCCAACCCGTTCAGCCCGAACAACGATGGCGTCAACGAGACCACACATTTCTCATTCACCCTGAGTGAAGCGGCGAAAATCGCGGTGGAAGTGATCTACCCGAGCAACGATTACCGGGTGGGCGGTATGGCTATATACACCGGAGCGCCGACAGACTCGATTTTCCTCGGGGGACAATGGATCCTGTGCGCCACGGACACGCTGCAGGATGCCGTTACCGGGAAATACCTGCTTGACGGGGTGGCGGGGGTCAACAGCTTCACCTGGAACGGCAAGGCGATGCGCAAGCCGTACGGCAACGTCATCCAACTGCCGGATACGACATACTATTACCGGATCAGCGCCCAGGACCTTGACGGCAGCGGAGGTTTCAAGGTCAATCCGGTCGTGGGCAAGGTAGTGATAGACAGCAAGCCTCCCACGATCAGCGGGATAAGCGTCAATCCAAACCCGTTCAGCCCCAACAACGACAAGATCAACGACCAGGCCGAGGTGTCCTTCACCCTGGGCGGGTTGCCGACCAATTATTCCCTGGGCACGGCAGCGTTTGCGATGCTGGCGCCGGGGGACGGCTCCACTTTCCTGGGCATCGACTCAGCCAACACGAGCCCTTCCTCTTTGTACAAATCAACAGTCAACCTTACCATAAACAGCGGACCGGTCGGCCTTCTGCTGGTCAGCCGCACCACGGTGACCGCGAATTTCCGTTTCTACATCCAGGGCGGGCGGATACTGGATTCGGGCGATACGGTGCAGGTGACCAGCAACGACATATCGATAGGCGCGGATCAGATATACAAGGTGTCAGAGAAATTCAGTTTCATCACCAAGATTGTGCCCTACTCGTCCGGGACCATCGGCGGCCTGGACCGCTACGTGCTGGATATCTACACCAACACCGGCGCTGGCGTGAAAGTGGATTTCTTCAACAGCAACAACGAAATGGTAAGCACCACCTCCACGCTGGATCAGGCTTTCACGGGTAACGGCAATTACTCCACCCTGTTCCCGCCGGACAATACCACCCTGACTGACGGTACTTATTCGTTTGTCATCACTGCGGTGGACGAGTCGGGCAACCAGGTGCAGAGCAGCGGCTCGGTGACCGCTCTGAGCACCGATCTGGCCGTGACCGGCCTGACAGTCGCCCCGGACACGCTCAGCCCGACCAACGCGGACGGGGTGGCGGATGTTGCCGCGATCTCGTACACGATAAGCCGGGACGCCCAGGTGACGATTCAGATTTTCCGCGACAGCACTGTTTTCAACGCCTCCAACCTGGTGCGTACCCTGGCCAGCGGCACCGCGCAGACCGCCGGGTCGCACAATGTGGTATGGGACGGCAAGGACGGGACCGGGGCTTTTGTCTCGTCGGGCGCGGAAAAGAGATACCGGCTGATCGTATCCGCCCTCGAACCCACCTCGCACCAGACCAGCGAGGCCCGCGCCCCGATTTATATCGACAACCTCAAGCCCGCCGAGGTGGCGCTGAACACCCTGCCAGCAATGGTCAACACGGCGGCCCTGACTGTCTCGGGCCGCACCGAGCCGGGCAGCAGCGTGGAGATATTCCTGGACGGGGCGTTCGCCGACAGCGTGCGGGCCAATGCCGCCACCGGCGTGTTCAGCAGCACGAAAGTGACCCTGAGCAAGCAGGGGGTGAGCAAGATCACGGCCCGGGCGTACGACGCGGTGCGCAACGGCCCCACCCTGAGCGACACGTTGAGCGTGCTGTTCGACAACCGCGCGCCGCTGGTCACCGATACGCTGATCTATGTTTCCGGCACGGCACAGCGTCTGGCCGGCTACGTGCTCCTGTCCTACGGCCCCTCGGACACGGTGGAACTGCGTCTGTGGGACGGCTCAGGGCGGGTGAGTGGCCTCGACCTGGGCCGCAGCGCGGTGCAGGTGACCTCGCCCGGCGGGCAGGATGTGGAGGGCAAGACAATCGTGCTTCCGCCCGACCGTCTGCGCTTTATCCCCAACTCCGTGAACACTGTCCTGGGCAGCTACAACCTGAGCGTCTCGGCCTATGACAGCCTGGGCAACACGGCGCAGTACACGGTGGCGTTCAGCGTGGGTCAGGCCAGCAGCGGGCCCTCGGTGAGCGCCTCCGGCCTGGTGAACGCCACGGCCCCGCCGGGCTACATCAATTTCAGCCAGGCCCAGCCCTGGGCGTTCACGGTCACGGTGGCCGACAACAGCGGCAGCGGGATCAACCCCAACGCCAGCCTGCTCGAACTGTACAACGTGACCAGCGGGCAGCATCTGGACGGCGCGACCGCGTTCACCGCGCCCGGGACTTTCACGTTCACCGCCGCGAACCCGGTGGCTACGGACGGCAGCAAGGACGGGCGCTATGAGCTGCGAGTGGTGGCCGAGGACAACGACCCCTCCAGCGGCACCCTGGACACGCGCCTGTCGTTCCTCTACGACTCCCGTCCCCCGGACAGCCTGGTTTTCTCTTACTCCTCCACGCGGGTGGCGCTGACCCTGTACGACCGCGCGGGCGGCTCCGGGGTGTCGCTTCTCGCCCCGCGGGCCTCGGCCCTGACCGTGACCGCCGCGGGCGGGGGCGCGGTGATGACAACGCCGCCCGAGTACTCGAACGACGGGGACAGCACGCTGATCGCCACGTTCTCGCCCGCCCTGGGGGCCGGTATCTACAGCGTGGCCGCGAACATGTACGACCGTGCCGGCAACAACCGCACCCGCAACCTCACTTTCGTGGTGGACGGTCCGGGGCTGCGGCCCACTGTGACCGCGCCCGGAGCGCCTTTCGGCCAGATGGTCAACGCGGCGGCGTTCACCCAGCCGCTCACAGTGAGCCTCACCCTGACCGACAACAGCGGGGCCGGGATCGACTGGAGCGCCACCACGGCGCGTCTGTTCGGCCCGGACTCGGCCGAGGTGGGCGGGGCGCTGAACCACCAGAACAATATCCTGGCGTTCCAGGCCGGGCGGCTCATCTCCACTGGCGGCGCGGATGACGGGCGCTGGCGCCTGTCCGTGCACGCCGCCGACCTCCTGGGCGCCACCTCGGGCACGGACACCACGTTCAGTTTCCTGCTGGACAACATCCCGCCGGACACCGCGGGCGTGCAGTTCGCCGCGGACTCTGGCGCGCTTTATATCGACCTGACGGACCGTCCGGCCGTGCCCGGGCGCGAGTGCGCGGGGGTGAATATCCTGACCGCCACAGCCGGCGTGACCGGGCCGGAGGGAGCGGTTGCGGCGACTGTCAGCCATGACGGGGTGAGCCGCCTGACCCTGCGTTTCGATGCGGGCAAGCCAACGGCCTCCGGGGCCTACGCGCTGACAGTCACTGCCTCGGACCGGGCGGGCAACCAGGCCACGCTGACCCGCACTTTCACCCTGAATATCAGCGGCTACGTGGACGTGTACCCGCCCGACAGCTCGCTCGTGTACGGGCAGTGGCTGCGTGTCCGGGCGATTGCGCGCGGGGTTGGGCAGACTTTCACCCCGGGAGCGGCGGCCTCGCTGCGGGTTAACTACCGCGGGGTGCCGCTGGCCGGGACGCAGTCCGTGACAGGGGACACGCTGAAGTTCCAGTTCGCCGATACCCTGGCTGAGGACGGCAGCGCGGACGGCCGCTATGACATGCTGGCCGACCTGGACGTGGCGGAGCTGGCCGGACAGGCGGTGAGCCGCACCTTATTCACCGTGGACAATCGCGCCCCGGACACCTCGCAGGTTCAGGTCAACGTGGCCTCGGACGGCGTGCGGGTGACAGCGGCGTTCACCGACTGGGGCGATTATCCGGACGTGGCCGGGATCGACAGAGCTGAGACCAAGGTGGTGATCGAGGACCCGGACGGGCATGAAATAAAGCCGAGGAACCAGACCTGGCTGAGTACGGGCGAACTGGAGGCCGATTTCGATGCCCTGAGCAAGGCCGGCCTGCACCGTCTGCGCCTGACCGTGACCGACCGGGCCGGCTGGAACACGCTGCGGCGCAAAACACTGGTCAACAGTTTCGGGCTTTCGGCCGGGCAGTCGGTGGCCTACGTGGAGGAGGTGCCGGCCCGCACCAGCGCACACATCTCGTTCGTGAGCGGCCAGGCCGGGGCGCGGATAAGCCGGGCCGTGCTGCGCATATTCAACCTGCGCGGCGACCTGGTGCGCCGGGTGGACGTGAGCGACCGTATCGACGGCAGCGGCAGCTCGGTCAACGCCGAGTGGCTGCTGAAGAACGACCGGGGTGACCTGGTGATGAACGGCGTGTTCATCTACGCCTGGGAGATCAGCTACGACAACGGGCGGCACGAGGAGATACGCAAGACCCTGGCCGTGGCCCGGCGTTGAGCAGCGGCCGAAAATCAATACATTGCTGAATTTTGGAAGTTTTTGTTGAAACCTTTTCGAGCCTGTGGTAGAATGAGCCGGATTGCAAAAACAGCAGGACGCCTGACCGCGCTGGCGCTGGGCCTGGGTCTTCTGGCCGCGGCCGGGGCGCGGGCCGCCTCCTCGCCCGTGACCAGCGGGGCGTTCAGCTCATTCCCGGTCTCGGTGCGCGGGGTGGGCATGGGCGGGGCCTACTCGGCCCTGGCCTCGGGAGTGGGTGCGAGCTACCACAACCCAGCTTGGCTGGCTTTCGCCGAGACACGCTCGGTGGGATTCAGTTTCGCGGATGTCGGCTCGATGGGCCTGGTGCGCAATGTCTACCTGGACTACCATCAGCCGGACGGCGGCTATGGGGCGAGCGGCCTGTACTGGAACTGGCGCGGCACGAGCGTGGAGGGTCCGTTCGGCCAGGACGAGATGAGCTACGCCGAGAACTCGCTGGCCTACGCCTGGGGCAAGCGGGTGACCGATTTCCTGGCCGTGGGCGCGGCGGTGCGCGGCTGCTTTATCAGCACGGACATCCCGGATGCCGGGGGCAAGGGCGCGGGGTTGGACCTGGCCCTGTATATCGTGCCCGATCCGTTCAGCTCGCTGGCCCTGGTGGTGCGTAACGCGTTCAGCCGCATCTCGTGGGACACCGGCCTGGCGGATGACCTTCCGCGCGAGATCGAGCTGGGCGGCAGCTACCTGATTATCGAGGGTTTCGTGGTGGCGGGCGAGCTGCGGTTCGAGAATGCCCGCTACACCGCGTTTTCCATGGGCGGCGAGTACGAGATCATGCCCAGGATATTCATGGCCCGGGCCGGGCTGACCCGCCGTTTCGACCGCACCTCGCCCAGTTTCGGGCTGGGGTTCAACCATGAGCGGCTGCGCGTGGACTACGCCGCGGAGATCGATTCCGGGCGCTCGGGACTGGGCACCACGCACCGGGCCGGGATGTCGTACACATTCTGATTGGGGGCGTTGGGACGCCGGAGCGTCCGGCGCCTGCCCTTAACGGAGGCTGGAGCATGAAAGCGAAGAAGGTTACCCCCGCGGAGGCCGGGAAGAAAAAAACCGGGGCGGGCGGCCTGGGACGGGCCCTCTGGCTGGCGGCGGGGACATTCCTGTCGGTGCTGGGAGTGCTGGGCGTGGCTCTGGGGATCGGCATGCTGGAGCGTCTGACTGGGGCGCTGGTGCTGGGCGTGGGGACGGTTGTGCTGCTGCTGGGATTCATGTTCGAGCGGCTGGCCGTGTTCACCCCCCTGCTTCGTCACGTGCAGTACCTGACACAGGCCTCGGAGTACACGGCCCGACTGTTGCGCGAGATCACCGAGGTGATGCGCTCGATCCAGCAGGCCGAGCTTGAGGAGCGCAAGACCAAGCAGGCCAATCCCGGCCATAAGGGTGATTTCCCGGACGCCGAGGAGCTGGAGTTCGAGAAGGCGGTGAGACAGTTCGAGGAGTGAGACGACTGCCTGATGTAGAGTGGAGAGGGAGATGCAGAGCGTACCCTGCCTGTTCACAATCGGTTTCGAGGGCCGGGAGGCGCCGGAGTTTTTCGCCCGCCTGAAGGAAAATAACATCACCCTTCTGCTGGATATCCGCCAGAACCCCAACAGCCGCAAGCCGGGCTACTCGAAGAAAGCCCTCACCGCCAGTTGCGCCGGGCATGGCCTGGGCTACGAGCACATGGTAAGCTTAAGCGCGCCCAAGGCCCTGCGGGTGGAGGTTCAGTGCAGCAGAGACTACAGCCTTCTGCGCCGCGGGTACACTGAATGCCTCGCCGGACGCGGCGAGGCGCTCCAGGCGCTCCAGAACAAAGTGGCCTCCGAAACTGTCTGCCTGCTGTGCTATGAGAAGGACCCGTCAGCCTGCCACCGCTCGATCCTGGCCGGGGTGCTCAAGGAAAGGCTGGGAGGGAAACTGAAGATAGTGGACCTGTAAAGCGGCAACTCACGATGTGCTCTCCGGCCGTTCCCGTTACGCGCGGGGCGGCTGTTTTTGTAAGTGTTGAAATGCTTGAAATTGTCTTGTATTTTGGTATGGAGTGCGGGGGTGATTGGATAAATCCCCCCGGGCCCCCTTTGGGAAAGGGGGGGAGAAAGCAACCGGGCACGGCATGCCGTGCCCCTATATCAAGGCAAGGCTATCAGGTAAACCCGGACAGGCGGGCCGCATGTATTTCGAGCCGGTGATATTTTTCCAGGCGGTGCTTTCTCTGTTCGCCATAGTCGACCCGCTGGGCGGGCTGCCGGTGTTCCTGAGCCTGACCCAGGGCGCCACCGCCGGCGAACGTCAGCGGGTGTTCCGGATCGCGGTGGCCACCTCGTTTGTCCTGATCGTGGGGTTCGCCCTGGTCGGCCTGTACGCCATGGAACGGGTGTTCCATATCACGATGAGCGAGTTCACCTTTGCCGGGGGGCTTCTACTGGTGGTGACCGGAGTGCACGACATGGTGCGCACGGACAGCCCCGAATCGGCCCTTCACGAGGAGGTGAGCGCGCGCGACCGCGACCGTGTCCACCGTCTGCGCGCCCTGGCGGTCTCGCCGATCGCCTGCCCGCTGCTGGCCGGCCCCGGAACCATCGTGACCGTGATCCTGTTCCAAGGCCAGTACGGGCATCTGTTCGCCCTCTCGGTCTGCGTGGTGGTGTTCGGCCTGACCCTTCTGATCCTGACTTTCGCCGGTTTCCTCGGCCGTATGATGGGGCGGGTGGGCACACTGGCCGTGGCCCGGGTGATGCAGATTTTCATCATCGCCATCGGGGTGCATTTCATGTTCAGCGGATTCAAGGGGGCGTTTCCCGGACTGTTCAACTGAACCCGGCTGTATATTTCTTTCTGAAGTTCAAATCATCCTTCCAGATAATAAGCGGTTCCTGAAAGAAACGTTCTGCTTTCGTTTTGGAGAAAGCAGCAAAGACGGCGAGTACATTCAGACCGCTCTTACGCCTTGTGTAGTGGCGGACCCATGTGTCAGGCCGGTCGCACACGCGGGTGCGTTCCTGCAGGAACCTTGAGAACATCAGCCATCCGTCCATCCGCCCATCGCCGTCCGGGCTAATCCAACTCCGCAAGACTTTGCAGCTCGAGCAGGACCTGGGTGTTGTCCGGGTGCTCGCTGTCGTAACGCACGGCCACGCAGAGGACTCCCTCCTGGCAGAGCCCGGCCCAGGCGGAGGCGCGGGGGCTTTGCTCCAGGGCCCGGTGCAGATTCTCAGCCGTGCCCAGCTCCAAGGTGCGGAAGCCGTTCTCTCCCCGGCAGAGGACCGCGTAGACCCCCGGCTCTGGCTGTATATAGCGCAGGCCGCCGGGAGTGTAATCCCAGGGGCCCTCGAACCAGAACCGTCCCAGGCGCGTGCGCACCTCGGAGCCTCCCCGGTAGCGTGAACGAGAAAAAGGGGCACGCTGAAGTCCCGTGCCCCTTCGGTTTTATCTCAAGTATTTAATTACCGCTGCAGCCGTGGGACCCCGGAGTGGAGAAAGCCTCCGGCCGGAATCTTATTTGGCCGCCGTTTTCTCGCGCAGGGTTTTCTGCAACTCGACAAAGGCCTGCTGGAAAGCGCTTTCGGCCGACTGCTGGATCACTTTGCGGGCAGTCCCGAGCTGCCTGAATTCCTGGGCCGGACCATCCACATGCGCCTTGAAAGCCTGGTCCAGCACGATCTTGCCCGAGTGCATGACCTTGCACCAGATCTGAAGGTCGGCCCCCAGGTCGGGGTTGATACGGAAACTGTCGGTGCGCAGGTCGATCCGCCAGGGCAGGCCGGTGGTCTCGCTCGGGCCGAGCATCATCACCTGCGAGAAAAAAAGCTGGAACGATTCCTGAGCGCATTTGGAAAAAGCCGGGCCAAGCTCGATCTCCACCCGGCCGATTACGTCGAGTGTCTGGCTGTGCATCAGTTTCTGCTGCAGCGACGGGATGTAGACCGCGGCCTGGTCGGCCAGAGTTACCGGAGCCACAGCCAGGTTGACCGTGGGGTTGAGGCTGACCCGGCCGACCGAGGAGCAGCCGAGGGCCAGCAGGGCAAAAGCTGAGACAAGTGAGGTGGAAAGAAATGCCTTACGGACCATTCTCGGCATTGAGACCTCCGTTCGGACCGGGCGAATTTTGGACTGGAGAGAATGGATGACTTGATATGGTTGCCTGCCGAAGTCTAACATATGGCAGTTGGATGCGCAAGAAAAAGGGGCCGCCGGGCGGAATGCCCGGCGGCTCCTCTGCACAGTTCAAGAGCGGGCAAGCGGCTCAGATGTCATAGTCCATCAGCAGGAGCAGGGCCTCGATGTAATAGTAATCGCCCCAGACCGTGGAGGTGCCGCCGGAGTCTGCCGTGTCGCGGTCGAACACGCCGCCGCCCAGCACGCCCACACCCTTTTTGAAATACCTGGTGCTGAGGGTCTGGACGATTTTCTCTCCGGCCCGCTGGTAGCGCGCGCGGTCATCCTTGTTCGGGCTGAGGCGGGCCAGCTTGAGCATGCCGGCTGCGGCCACGGCTGCGGCGGAGGCGTCTTTCAGTTCGGCATCATTGCCCGTGGCGTCGAAATCCCAGGGCGGGATCCCGTCCTCCGAGCAATGCTCAAGGAAATAGTTGGCCGCACGCTGGGCCGTGTCGAGGAACATGGTCTTGCCCTGGTGACGGTAGACTGTGGTGAACCCGTAGATCGCCCAGGCCTGCCCGAGAGCCCAGCAACTGCTGGCGCTCAGTCCGCGCGGAGTGTATCGCGGATCGGCCAGTTCCGGAGTGCGCTCGTTCCAGGTGTTCCCGGTCCGGGGGTTGAAATCGGCCATGTTCAGCACCCGCCCATCCGAGCTGACCAGACGGCTGAGGGTGAAGAAGGCGTGGTTGTTGGCCGCGATCTCATACTCGGCTGTGCCGGTGGCCTCCTTGACCCAGTAGAGCAGCTCCAGGTCCATGATGCTCTCGATGGACAGGCGCCGCCCGAGCACGGTGTCGCCCGCCGCGCCGAACGCCGGGAAGAACCCGGCCGGGTTGACCCTTCCCATCAGCACGCGGGCAGCCTCGATGGCCTCGTCGCGGTAGGAGCTGTTGCCGGTTAGTTGATAGCCCACGACATAAGTCGGGAAGAAGGCCTGCCCCAGCCCGAAAGTGTGGAACTGGTCCCGCAGGCCGTTAAGCGCAGGCAGCCACTGGCGCGCCAAGTCTTTGTAATGCGGGTCGGGCGACACCTGCGACAGCAGCCAGAGCATCCCCGGGTAATAACCTTTGGCCCAGTCACCCGTGTCTGTCTCTATCCACTGTCCGTCCCGTCCAAACACCGGGAACCCGCCGTTGAGCATCCCGAAGGCTTTGTCAGCCTGCGCCCCGGCGTACAGCACTACATCCATGTAGCGGATTCCGGTGGATTTCTCCATCGGAGTGGCCTTGTTGAACAGGCTGCAACCGCTGAGCAGCAGAGTCCCGGCCAGAGAAAGCGTGAGGAGGATCAGGACCGGGCTCCGGAGAGGAGATAGACGTTTGTCCACGTTTTGCCCCTTTGGATAATTTATTGGCATCGGCCACGGCTGTGGGATCAGATGGTGAAACTTACCTGGAATGTTGTTCCCCGTCCAGGTTTGCTATGTATCTCGATTTTTCCTCCATGCGCTTTGATCTGCTCGCGGGCCAGGGTGAGGCCGAGACCGCGGTGTGACTGGTCGGCCAGGCTGAACGCGCTGACACGGGGCAGGTAGATCAATTCGAAAATACGGTTATTGTGATCGCTCGTATCGGAGCGAACCTGTTCAATTGTATCGGCCGTGGCGGCCTCGGTCATCAGGGCGCTGCGCATGACCTCGAGGCGGTCGATTCCCGGGCCGTTATCGGCCACGGTCACCATGAGCTGACGGAACCGCTCGTGATATTTCGTATAGAGGCTGACCGTGCCCTGTGGGCCGGCCGCGGTCACGGCATTGGCGGCCAACTGGTAAAGCGCCAGATAGAGTCCCTCGGCCTGACCGGACATGTGGGGGACTTCCTCGTCCAGTTTCTCGACAAACGCGGTGCGGACCGTGCGGTCATCTCCCGGCGGCATGAATTCGTCCCGGAAAGGGCAGACCGCCAGAGCGATGTCCTGCATAAGATTGTTTACATTGAAAAGGCCGCTTTCGTTCCGATTCGTCACATTTTTCTGAAAGTGGAGCAGCGAGCGGTGTATATGATCGAACAGAGACAGGACGATTTTCAACTGGTTGCGGTAGCCGGGCAGGCAGAGGATGGCCACCAGGCGGTCGGCGCTCTGGCCCAGATTGAGCGACAGGCGGCTGAGGGCCGCTCCCAACCTCTTGGGACGGGACTCGCCCATCTCGATGATGAGCCGGCTGATCTGCTGGAGCCGCTCGAGCACTTCGCGCTCGTAGAGGCTGCTCACCTCGCGTTGCAGCTCTCGGCTGGGACCGAGGCATTTGCCCTTGACTTTCGCACGCAGGGTCAACACCCGGTCGATTGCCTCGGAGGCCTGCTGCGAAATGGTGCCGAATGAGGTAAGGTAATCGGTCATGGCTCGTGGTCGCTTTCTGAACCGCAAGCTGCATGGAGCGATGCGCCGGGTGGGCGCCGAACGACCGGATTCAGCGCCCGGCTGAGCCTGCCCGCCCGGGGGGGTGAACCGCCGCCCGGATAAAAGCCGGTTGCGGTATCCGCCTCAAGGATTGCCGTCGGCCGGAATGGCCACGGCACCAGGATTGCGAATCCGGCGGCAGGCTTTTAGAATAATGGTAAAGATATCTTATCCGTTTCAGGCGCGCAAGCAGAATAAGGGCCAGTCCGGGAAGGGATTACGGAAATCATTGCCCGATGAAACCTTGCAGCCTCTGATGTGTATTGATTTTTACGCCCGCGGGCGTGTGTTGAATAATTCCTTTGGTTTTGAGTAAAACGAGATCCGGCCCTGGAGATGCCCCCGAATGTCCCAGATGCCAGTCAATGCCAGCCGAGCCAACCGTGCACCGCGCTCAGGCAGACTGTTCCGCACGGTGCTTTTCCTTGCGCTGCTGTCCCTGCTCCCGGCCGCCAGCAGCCGGGCGCAGTTCGGTAAGAACAAGGTGCAGTACAAGGATTTCCAGTGGCAGGTGCTATCCACCGAGCACTACGATATCTACTATTATAAGAAAGAGCGCCGGATGGTGCTGGATGCGGCGCGCCTGGCCGAGCGGGCCTACACCCGCTACAGCCGGATGCTCAATTTCAACCTGCACCGCCGGGTGCCGCTGATCCTCTACGCCAGCCACAACGATTTCCAGCAGACCAACGTGCTGCCCGAGGACGTGAACGAGGGGCTGGCCGGGGTGAACGAGTTTGTCAAGCGCCGGGTGCTGCTGCCGTTCACCGGCTCGTGGAAGGATTTCGAGCACACGCTGACCCACGAGCTGGCCCACGCGTTCCAGATCGATATCCTCTGGAACGACGCCGCGCCGCTGGCCAACCCGTTCGCCTATTCGCCTCCGCTGTGGTTCATCGAGGGCATGGTCGAGGAGCTGAGCCTCGACAAGATGACCCCGGACACCGAGATGTGGCTGCGGGACGCCGCACTGAGCGGCTACCTGATGACCCTGGAAGAACTGGGCTACATGGCCGACCTGCGCTCCTACCGTTTCGGGCATTCGGTCTGGTATTTCATCTCGCAGCGCTACGGCAACAAGAAAATCGGCGAGATCCTGCAGAAAACCCCGGTTTTCGGCAACGTGGGCCGGGCGTTCAAAAGCTCGATCGGGGCCGATGTGAAGACCCTGAGCCAGCAATGGAACGAGGACATCCGCAAGACCTATCTGCCGCAGATTGTCAACTTCAAGAAACCCGAGGATTTCTCGCGCCGCCTGACCAAGCACGGCGAGGACGGGGGCAGCTACAACGTGGCCCCGGCGCTCAATTCCACGGGCGAGAAGCTGGCCTATATTTCGAACAAGGACGGCTATATCGATATCTGGGAGGCCAGCGCTATCGACGGGCGCGAGCCGAAAAAGCTGGTCGAGGGCCAGCGCAACCCGGATTTCGAGAGTTTCCGGTTCCTCTATACCAGCCTGAACTGGAGCCGGGACGACCGCTACCTGACTTTCGTGGCCAAGAGCGGCCCCGAGGAAGCGATCTATGTGCTGGCCACGTTCAACAACCGGATCGTGCACCAGTTCAAGTTCGGGCTGGACGGTATCCTGAGTCCGAGTTTCTCGCCCGACGGCAAGAAGATCGTGTTCTGCGGGATCGATGGAGGGCGCTCGAACCTTTACACCGTGGAAGTGGAGAGCGGCAAGCTGGAGCAGGTTACCGATGACCGCTACACCCAGCGTGACCCGGTCTATTCCCCGGACGGCAAGAAAATAGCTTTCGTCACCGAGTACGGCCCCGGCACCGACCTGGACCGCCTGATCTTCGCCGACTACCGGATCGGCGTTCTCGACCTGGCCACGGGCAAGTACTCGATCCTGCCCAACAGC
This sequence comes from uncultured Gemmatimonadales bacterium, assembly GCA_964386505.1. Classification (GTDB taxonomy): domain Bacteria; phylum Gemmatimonadota; class Glassbacteria; order GWA2-58-10; family GWA2-58-10; genus JAJFUG01. Next base: position 15,613 of record CAYLSM010000001.1, on the reverse strand, counting down.
TACATGGACAACATCTCGCCTCAGTGGTCGCCGGACGGGAGCAAGATCGCCTACGTAACCGACCGCACGGGCATCCCGAATATCTTTTACCACGATTTCGCCGACGGGAAGGAATACCAGGTCACCGATATCCTTACCGGCGTGGCCGGCCCGACCGAGACCAGCCCCTGCATCACCTGGAGCTCGGCCAGCGGGCGCTTGGCATACAGCGCGTTCTACCAGGCCGGCTGGGACATTTTCGTGCTGAACAGCCCTGAGAGCATGGGCAAGGTCTGGGTGCCGGACACGAGCCGCACTTTCGCCTACGAGACGATCCACCTGAACGCCACCAAGACGCGTATCGCCGAGCTTAAAACCGAGCTGGAGCGCGACCAGGAGGCGCGGGACAGCCTGGCGCCTCACCCGGCCCCGAAACCCGCCGACTCCACCCTGGCCGCAACGGGACGGCCGAACGGTGTCAACGGCCACCCGGTGTCCGAGGCAGCGGGCGGGATGAAAACCGCGGTCGCCCGTCCGGTGGTTTCCCGTCCCCCGATGCCGGACATGATCGATGTGAGCCCGCCGCGGGTTGAGGATTCCGCAGTGCTCGACAGCCTGGCGCGCCAGGGCACGGCCTCGGAGTGGCGGCTCGAATTCCTGGCCGGTCTGAGCGACAGTCTGGCCATGCTGGATAGCCTGGCCCGGATTGACAGTCTGGCCCGGGCGCTCCGTCAGGCGCGGGTCAAGGCCATTTCGGCACTGGACACGCTTTCGCTGTTCGACCTGGTGCGACGGGCCGATTCGTTGAACGCCGGATTGCCGGGCCTGGACAGCGCCCTGGCGCACCTGGACAGCACCGTGGAATCCTCGGTCACCGGCAGCGGCGCCCAGCGGCTCGATTCACTCGATATGAGCCTTCTGCGGGCCGACTCCCTGGCGCGCGAGAAGCAGATGCCGTCGATCAGCTTCGATTTCGACGTGCCCAAGGACAAGATTCCCTTGCCCGACACCTCGACTTTCAAGAACAAAAAGTACAAGGCCAAGTTCACCACCGACTATGTGACCGGCTACGGCTCGTACATGGGCAACGTGGGGGCCTCCGGCGGGGTGATGGTCTCGATCAGCGACGTGCTGTCGAACCACAATATCATGGTCGGGGCCAACCTGTACGGCAAGATCCAGGACAGCGACCTTCTGTTCCAGTACACCTACCTGAAACCACGCACCAACATCGGGTTCTATGTCACGCAGTTCCGGGATGTGTACTACCTGTCGAGCATCTCCTCGTACGGGGGCGAATATTTCGCTAACATCTGGCGCGGGGTCGGGATGGTGTTCAGCCGCCCGTTTGACCGTTTCCGCCGCCTGGAGTGGGCGTTCAACGCCTATTCGATCAGCTCGAAAACCTTCGGGGTGGATTTCTACCTCGACCCGTTCAGCTACTACGGCGTCGGGACCAAGGAACGCGACCTGACCAAGTTCGGGACGAGCTATTTCGCCGGGCCGGAGGTGGCGCTGGTTTACGACAACGCGGCTTTCGGCTACACCGGGCCGGTGGATGGCGGCCGCTACCGTCTGGGCGTGCGTCAGTTCTTCGGCGAGCTAAGTTTCACCGAGGTGCTGGCCGACTGGCGCAAGTACATGCTGTTCTGGCAGCGGGTCACTATCGCCAGCCGGGTGATCGCGGGCACGCGCCAGGGCAATGACCCGCAGACTTTTTACGTGGGCGGCCCCTACACGTTCCGCGGGGCGGGCTACGGCGACATGCGCGGCAACAATATCGTGCTGGGCAATCTGGAGCTGCGTTTCCCGCTGATCGACCACCTGGTGCTGGGCTGGCCGCTGCCGATCTACCTGCGCGGGATCGGCGGCGTGATGTTCTTCGACGTGGGCAGCGTGTGGTACAACGACGATTCGTTCCAGCCGTTCACCACCACCAACACCAAGTTCTTCAAGATGAAGAACGCCCAGGCGGCCTACGGTTTCGGCACGCGTATGAACTTGGGATATTTCATCATCAAGTTGGATTTCGCCAAGACGCTGGATCACTACGAGAGCACCTACTACTACTACAAGAACCAGATTTACAAGAGCGACGAGCTGGTCAAGGGCCGTCACCGGAACTATTTCTCCATAGGCGCCGATTTCTGAGCCTTGCGCCGCGGAATACCGCCGTAAAATCATGAAAAATTGCTTGCGTCAGGCGCATGGCAAAATTAGTTTGGGGAAAATTCCTTTGACTGACTCCAAACCGGATGAACGATAACCTGCTGGAGGTACGAGATGCGTTCGATAGCGGCATTGTTTCTTGGCATGGCCCTGGTGGCGGCTCCGGCGGTCCAGTTGACAGCGCAGGACAAAGCCGGACTGCTTAAGGAAGAACAGGACACGAACAAGGACGGGAAGCCGGATACCTGGACCTATTCGAACAACGCCGCGAAGATCGAGCTGATCGAGGCTGACAACAACGGTGACGGCAAGATCGACAAGACCCGCTATTTCAACAAGGAAGGCGTGGCGGTCAAGACCGAGACGGACACCGATTTCGACGGCACGCTGGACGAGTGGATCTATTTCAACGAGAAGGGTGAGAAGATCCGGGTCGAGAAGGACACCAAGAAGGCCGGCAAGATCGACCAGTGGCAGTATTACGATCCCGCCAGCGGCAAGCTGGAAAAGGTGGAGATGTCCACCAAAGGGACCGACAAGCCCAACCAGGTGATTTTCTACAACACCGACGGGGTCAAGGAGAGGATGGAAGCCGACACCAACGGCGACGGGATCACGGACCAGTGGGTCGATTACTATCCCAACGGCAAGATGAAAGAGATCGCCTACGACAACAAGGGCAAGGACGGCAAGCCGGACGTGTGGCAGAAGTACAACGAGGACGGCAGCAAGGGTCAGGCCGGATTCGACACCGACGGCGACAACAAGCCCGATGTCTGGCAGTAATTAAAGGGCATTTCAGCCCGGCCTTTCACGGCCGGGCGGGATAAACCGGTTCGGAACCGGCTCCGCAGAGTATACGGGGAGCCGGTTTCTTTTTGTCCGACACACTCTTTCCGCCCGGGTCAGCCGATGAGTCAACTGCCAGTCAATGAAGAAAAGCGCGCCGGCCGCGCGGCCGAACTGTTCTCCAGCCGCTGGGGCATGCTGATGACCGCCCTGGGGATCGCCGTGGGCACAGGCAATATCTGGCGCTTCCCGCGCGTGGCCGCGGCCAACGGCGGCGGAGTGTTCATCCTGGCCTGGACGCTGTTCCTGTTCCTCTGGTCGATCCCGCTTCTGGTGACAGAGAGCGCCCTGGGACGGGCCTCGCGCCGGGGCTCGCTGGGCTCGTTCATGTTCCTGCGCGGTGAGCGTGGGGCCTGGATGGGCGGGTTCGTGGCCCTGATCACCGGCGGGATCATGTTCTACTACTCGGTGGTCACGGGCTGGTGCCTGCGCTACCTGGTGGGTACTTTGAGCGGCGCGGTGAACGGCGCCACTGGGCCGGAGTTCTGGCACGCGTTCGCCGGGAGCTGGCAGGCCCTGGGCTATCACGGCGCGGCGGCGGTGATAGCGGGGCTGGTGGTGGGCGCCGGGGTGCGCCTGGGGATCGAGGGCTCGGCCAAGGTGATGATTCCGGTGCTGGCCCTGATCATGGTCTACGCCGCGGTGCGCGCGCTCTGCCTTCCCGGGGCCATGGCCGGGGTGCATTACCTGTTCCAGTTCAAGGCCGCGGATTTCCTGAGCCCGCGGGTCTACCTGGAGGCGCTGTCGCAGAGCGCCTGGAGCACCGGCGCGGGCTGGGGGCTTCTGCTGACCTATTCGGTCTACAGCCGTCCGAAGGAGAAGATAGTCCAGAACAGCCTGATCATGGGCCTGGGTGACAACACGGCCAGCTTGCTTGCCGCCCTGGCCGTGATCCCCACCGTGTTCGCCCTTCTGCCCGCCGAGCAGGCCGCCGCTGTGGTCAAGCTGCCGGGTGAGAACAGCACGGGGCTGACTTTCATCTGGATCCCGCGCCTTCTGGGGGCCGGGCTGGGCGGGCGGGTGATGCTGCCGCTGTTTTTCCTGGCCCTGTTTTTCGCGGCCATGTCCAGTTTCATCTCCATGATAGAAATGTGGGTCAAGAACCTGATCGACCTGGGGCTTCGCCGCCGCACCGCCACCCTGGCCGTGACCGGCCTGACCTTGTTGGGCGGAGCGCCCAGCGCGCTGTCCGGGAAATTCTTCGACAACCAGGACTGGGTCTGGGGCCTGGGACTTCTGGTGAGCGGCCTTCTGTTCAGCCTGGCGGTGCGCCTCTACGGGGCGGGCCGGTTCGTGCGCGAGGTGGTGAACCGTGACGATACGCCGGACATGAAACCCGGCCGCTGGTTCGCGTTCACCCTGAGCTGGCTGATCCCTCTCCAGTTCGCGGTGCTGCTTCTGTGGTGGTTCTGGCTTTCACTGGGCTGGGACCGGGCCAACTGGTGGAACCCGCTGGGCGTGGCCACTATCGGGAGTTGCCTGGCCCAGTGGGGCCTGGGCGTTGTGCTGCTTTTAACCGCCGGCTCCTGGCTGGCCCGGCGGGTCAAGGCAAACGATCTTCGAGAGAGCAGTTTCAAGGACTGAGCAAAGGGAACCGAGAATGTTCACACCCGACTACACCCACCTGGTCGAGGCGGCCCGTAACCGCCGCCCGGCGCGCCTTCCCCTGTACGAGCACATAGTCAACCCGCCGGTGATGGAGCGGGTGCTGGGTCTCTCTTTCGCCCGGGAACTGGAGGGCGAAACTGTCGACCAGGAGCACTTTTTCGACTGCTACTGCCGTTTTTTCCGCGAGATGACCTACGATACGGTCTCGTTCGAGGCCGGGATCGCCGAGATACTGCCCGGCCACGGCGCGATCTACGGCGGCAGGCCCGGGCCGATCCAGTGCCGGGCCGATTTCGAGCGCTACCCCTGGGCCGAGCTTCCGGAGCTGTTCTGGAAAGCCTACGACAGCCAGTTCCGCGCTCTGGGCAAAGCCCTGCCGGAGGGGATGCGGGCCGTGGGCGGAGTGGGCTACGGCGTGTACGAGCTGAGCGAGGACCTGGTGGGGTTCGAGCAGCTCAGCTACCTCCAGGTGGATGACCCGGAGACGTTCGCCGCGCTCTACCGTGCTATCGGCGATACGATGCTCGCGATCTGGAGCGAGTTCCTGCGCCGCTGGGGTGACCTGTATGCGGTCTGCCGGATCGGTGACGACCTGGGGTTCAAGGGCGGGCTGCTCTCCAGCCCGGCGGTGATCCGTCAGCACGTTGTCCCGCAGTACCGTCGCCTGATCGGGGCGATCCACGGCGCCGGCAAGCCGATGCTCTGGCATTCCTGCGGAAAGATTTTCGAGGTGATGGAGGACATGATCGCCGCGGGGATCGACGCCAAGCACTCGAACGAGGACGTGATCGCGCCGTTCGACGAGTGGATCGGGCGCTACAGCCAGAGGATCGGTCTGTTCGGCGGGATCGACATGGACCTTCTGTGCCGCGAGAAGCCCGGGGAGATCACGCGCCGGGCGGTGGAGGACGGGCGCCGGTTCCGGGCCAGCGCGCACGGCTGGGCTTTGGGCTCGGGCAACTCGATCCCGGAGTACGTACCCACGGAGGGCTACCTGGCCCTGGTGGAGGCGGCGCGTATCCTGAGGCAGGAGGAAGGGTTTTGAGATAGCATATGCACCGTCTGCCAGTAGTGCAGGCTCAGACAGGCGCGGCCCCCAAAGGCAGAACTGCGGCGGCCTGACAGCCGCAAGAGTATAGCTGTTACGACAAGCCTTTCTGTATTATCGCGTCTTTCATGTTACGGCTTGACAGCGGCCTGAGGCCAAGTATCTTAATCCCATCCCTGCGGCGGACACGCCTTACCTGCTCCAGCATGCCGCCGGCTTGCCCGTTCGGAAATATAAAATCCATCCAGTCAAGTCATTCCAAGAGGCCCTGCCATGAAGCGCAGAAATTTCATCTCAACGGTCGCAGTCTCCTCCAGTGCGCTTCTGGGCGCGGCGCAGTGCAGCCCGCAGAAAGCCCCGGAAGCCGCAGTCACGCGGGAAGCGTCTGTCAAAACGGACTCACTGGCCGCGGCATCCAGGCTGCAGGCGGGTGCGAGCATTCTCGAACCGGTGCGCGAGATACCGGTAATCGCCGAAACGGACGTGCTGGTGGCGGGTGGAGGCCCGGCCGGGGTGGCGGCCGCAATCGCCGCCGGGCGCGCCGGGGCCAAGGTTATTCTGGTGGAGCGCTATAATCATTTGGGCGGCCTCTGGACCGGTGGACTGGTGCTTCCGCTGCTTTCCACCCACGGCCTGGATAAAAAAGGCGGGTTCAAGCAGGTGATTTTCGGGATCGGGGGCGAGATCAACAGCCGTCTGCGCGAGCTGGGCATGTCGATCGAGGAGGTAAACCCCACGATCGACCCGGAGGCTGGCAAGTACGTGCTGGACGCTCTGACCCGCGAGGCCGGCGTGCGGGTGCTCTACCACTGCTGGGTCTCCAACCTGATCGTGGAGAACGGCTTGATCAAGGCAGTGATCCTGGAATCGAAATCAGGGCGGGTGGCGGTGGCGCCCAAGATAGTGGTGGACGGCACCGGGGACGGGGACGTGCTGCACCTGGCCGGCGAGAACTACGAGAACATGAAATACCATATCGGCCTGGTGCACCGTCTGGGAAACATCGACAAGATCGACAAGACCCGGCCGGGGTTTGAAGCGCAGGAGATCGGGCTGCCCACGCCCATTGAGGGCGTGAACTGGTTCAACATGCACGGGGAGGATGACCAGGACGCGCTGGACCTGAACACCCTGGCCGAGCTGCAGCAGAAATACCGGATCCAGATCTGGGAGAACGTGCAGAAAATCCGCTCCAAGCCCGGCTACGAGAAGGTGTTTCTGCTGGACACAGCCGCGCAACTGGGCGTGCGGATGTCGCGTATCCTGGACGGTGAGTACCGCTTGAGCCTGGAAGATACGATGACCTACAGGAGCTTCGAGGACGTGATCGGAGTGAGCGGCGCCTGGACGAGCCTCATGTACAAGGGCAAGCGGGTGACCATGCGCGAACGTCCCTGGTGGCAGATACCCTACCGGGCGCTTCTGCCCAGAAAGACCGAGAACCTGATCGCCGCGGGACGCTGTTTCTGCTTCGAGAAAGAGCTGGTCGAGGACACGCGCATTATCGGCACCTGCCTGGTGACCGGGCACGGGGCCGGGGCGGCCGCGGCCGTGGCGGTGAGTAGCGGGGTTTCCGCCCGCGCGGTGGACGTGAAGCAGGTGCAGGCGTTGCTGAAGCAGCAGAACGCCAACCTGGGATGAGACTCCGCTCCCGACAGACGGCCCGTCTGCTGCTGACCGGGGCGGCTGCTGTCCTGTCCCTGCCTCTTGGACTTGGACGGTTGAGCGGGCTGTACCTCTGGAGCAGCCCGCTGGTCCTTCTGGACGCGGTCCTGGCGCGGCAGAGGCTTTCCTGGCTGTGCCTGGCCGCGCTGGCTGTGCTGCTGATCGCACTGTTCCGTCACCGCTGGTATTGCCGCTGGCTCTGTCCGACCGGGGCGCTCTGCGATCTGGTGGCCAAGGGCCGTCCGCCCGCGAGCCGCCTGGCCAGCCTGCCCCGGATCGGGGGACTGATTCTGGCCGCGACGCTGGTGGCATCACTGCTGGGCGAGCCGCTGCTGAGCATTCTCGACCCGGTCAACCTGTTCACCGCCTTTTTTGACATATTCCGCAGTCAACAGCACTGGGCGGTGTTTCTCAAGGCCGCCGGCCTGATCCTCGTTCTGGCGGTAATTTGGGCCGTGCCCAACCTCTGGTGTGGAAAACTGTGTCCGCTGGGCAGTCTGCAGGACAGCCTTTCCTGGGCGCGCCGGTTGTTCCGGAAGGAGAAAGCCGCGGCTCCGGTCTTTTCCGGGGGAAGGCGGGTGCTGCTGGGGGCTCTCCTGGGTGTGGGAGTGAAAATGGGCCTCGGCCGGGCTGCCGGGCCGAAAATGACAGCCCGGTTGCATCCGCCCGGGGCACTGGAGCCGGGACAGCTCGGAGCAGTCTGTATCCGCTGCGGCAACTGCGGACGGGCCTGCCCGACCGGGATTATCACACCAACTGTTGACTCCTGGGATGTGCTGGGGCTTTTAACTCCTGCGGTGGAATTCGACAGCGGTTACTGCCTGCCCGAATGTGTCGCCTGCGGCAGTGTCTGCCCGACCGGGGCGATACGCAAATTTTCGGTTGAGGATAAGCAGCACCTGGTCATGGGGGTGGCGCGGATTCAAGCCGAACTGTGCCTTCTTACCCGGCACAAGGAATGCGACCAGTGCCTGCGCTACTGTGATTACAAAGCGCTACGGATCGTACGGGATGAGGGAGGGATGAACGCGCGGGTGGAGGTGCTGGCCGGCAGGTGTGTCGGCTGCGGAGCCTGCGAGGTGATCTGCCCGGTGACAGCGGTGACGGTGGAGAAGGTATGATGCTGGCAGGCATGTGACAATTGTCTCGGGACTAAAACAAAGGGGCGGCCGGCCGGTCGCCCCTTTTCCTTTGCATAGAATCCAGCAGATTATTTCCCCTGGCAGAGGCTTTCGGCCAGGCGCACCAGCAGGCGCACGCCGAAACCCGTGCCGCCCGGGCCAGCGTAGTCCCGCCGCTTGTCGGTCCAGGCCGGGCCGGCGATGTCCAGGTGCGCCCAGGGCGTGTCCTTGACGAACCGCTGCAGGAACAGCGCCGCTGTGATCGCTCCGCCGTAGCGGGTGGCCCCGGTGTTGCGCACATCCGCGTACTCGCTCTTGATGTCATCGGCCAGGTCCTCATCCAACGGCAGGGGAGTGCATTTCTCGCCTGTGCCGGAGGCTGCGGCCAGGACCTTGTCGCGCCAGGATTCCGGCTGGCCGAACACCCCGGCGGTCTGCACCCCCAGGGCGACCATGCAGGCCCCGGTCAGGGTGGCGAGGTCCACAATCCGGGTGGCGTTGCAGCGGGCCACGGCCCAACCCAGGGCATCCGCCAGGGTCAGCCGGCCCTCGGCGTCCGTGTTGCCGATCTCGATGTTGATACCCCCGAACGAGCGCACGATGTCATCCGGCCGGTAGCTCCGTCCCGAGGGCATGTTCTCCACCGCCGAGATCAGGCTGCTGACCTTGAGCGGCAGACGCAGTCGGGCGATCACGGTCAGGGCGCAGATCACCGCCGCCGCTCCCGACATGTCGGCTTTCATCGAGAGCATCGAGTCGCCGGGCTTGAGGTTCAGCCCGCCGCTGTCGAAAGTCACCCCCTTGCCCACCAGGACCAGGTGCTCGGCGCTGTCGGCCTGTTCGGGCGGTGTCCAGCTTAGCTGGATAAAACGCGGACGGTTGTAGCTGCCGCGTCCCACGGCCAGGGAGGCCTGCATGCCCTCGCGCTCCATCGCTGCCTCATCCAGCACGCTGCAACTGAGCCCCGGGATGCCCTGGACGAGGCTGGCGGCGTTTTCGGCCAGGCGCTCGGGAGTCATCTCCTGGGGGATTTCGTTGATCAGGTCGCGAGCCGTGCGCACGGCGGCCGTGACCAGGAGGACGCGCTCCACGGCGCTCTTGATCTGCGCCTCTTCCCCGGACCTCTGGCCTTGGGCGTCGACCACCCGCAGCTCCACTTTGTCCGGGCCGGCATAGGGCGGCTTGTCGCCGTTACCGCTCTTGTACTTGCCGAAACGGTAGAGGGCAAGGTCCAGGCCCCCCCCCAGGGCCGCTGCCCCGCGCGCGGGCTTGAAGTCGTCGCCCGGGGCGGCCTGGCAGACAATCAGGACCGAAGTAGCGCGGACCCGCCGCAACTGCTCCGCGGCCCGTCCGGCCGTGCGGCGGCGGCGCTCGGTGCCGACCCGCGCAGCCTCGCCCAAGCCCAGCAGCACTACCCGCTGCACCGCGATCTTGCCCAGGGTGTTGAGGACCAGGGCCTGTCCGCTCTTGGCCTGGAAATCCTCCTGGGCCGCGGCACAGGCCAGGGCGCCGTCAAGCCTCCGGTCCAGGGCGGCAAACAGTTGATTCTCGGCCGGAGCGCCCTCGGTCAAGGGCAGGAGAAGGACCTCCCGCTCGGATTCAAGGTCGAGATGCCGGCTCAGTGATATTTCCATCTTCAACGCTCCTACTCAGAGTACATTTCAAATAAAGCGCGCCCCCCGCGAACCAGTCAGACTCCGGGAGGCGCGCATGGTTACGCACCGGCATTCAAGAGTGCGGCCGGGCCGCTCAGGGGAAGCGGCTGATTATCTCGCGTCTCTTGCGGGCTACAGATTCCGACTGCTCTTTCTTTCGCTCGGCCGATTCCAGGAAAGCGGCCTTCTCCTTGTCGTAGAAGATGTCGGCGGCGGAATCCTGGTAGAACTTGGCGATGTCCTTGAATATCTGAATGGAGGCGCCGAGGGCCTGGATCGGGTTGTAGTAGCTGTCGAGCAGCTCGGCGGTGCGGCTGGAGGTGAAAAACTTGTCCACCCGGGCGCCGTGCACCCCTTTGACATACTCATCCAGCGACAGGCTCTGGATGCTTTCATCCGTCCCGGTCTCGCTTTCCAGGGGCTGGAGAAGAGTCTCGAAACGGGAGATATCCTCGGTCAACTCGGCCTGCACACCCTGCAGGAACGGTGTCAGGTGGCTGGTTTCACCGGCTTTGTGGATGAATTTTTCGAAGAAGGCGAGAGTGTCTTTTTCGATTTGTATCGAGAGCTTGATGAGTTTGATGTCCTGACTGCGGTTGTCGCTCATGGGGCTACCACCTCGCCGTTAAAAGTCCTGAAAACCGACTTGCATGTCGCTCTGTTCGCCAGCATGACGCAAAACAACGCCGGAAGTCCCGTGGGTAAAATATGAAAAATATTCTCGGACAAGGGACTTGGAATGAAAATATTTTTACCTGCGCCGGTTGTCAACTTTTTCCACAGTCCGTATCTCGCGACGGTTTCAGGCCAGCGAGCGCCGCCGCCGCAGGATCCATTCCGCGGACAGAAGGGCGATCAGGACAAAGAAGAGCCAGCTTTCCCCGGCCAGGGAAAGGCTGTGGCTGACACGCCGCCGGGAAAGGTTGTCACCGATACGGCCTGAGAAAGCCCGGCTGACGGTGAGGCGTCCGCCGGTGGCGCGGGCCAGGGCGGACAGGAGAGTGGTGTCGGGCTGAACCGTGGTCAACTCGGGGGAGTAGTTTTCCACCGCGAACAGGCCGCCATAGGTTTGAGCCTCAGGGGCGGGCCTTCCGGGAGCGACCAGCCAGCGATAAACGCCGGGTTTCAGGATGCCGGCGGAGACCCGCCGGGCCTGGCCGGGATCTGGAGGCGCAACCGTGAGAGGGACCAGGCTGTCCGGAGCACCGCCGGGGGCCTCAGTTTCGCGCACCAGGCTCAGGCGCAGGGTCAGGCTGTCGGGCTCACCTCCCGCGGGCGCGCTGAACACGACTTCCTCCCCCCACTGGAATACGCTGCGCTCGGGCCTCAGAGCGCCACCCTCCTTGCGCCGGCCACTGATCAGCCAGCCGGCCAGGGTCTCCCAGAGACGCTCGTAGCGGGAGTTGTCCTGCCCCGGGCTTTCCTGGCTCAGCATGTGCCAGCGCCAGAGGCCGGTCCCCAGGACCGTGGCCGAGCGGACGCCATCCCGGCTCAACGCCACCAGCAGAGGGGCGCCATGCGGGTCGGAGGCCAGGCTGGAGACGGCGCCGCTCAAGGCGGCCAGCGGCTCGGCGTCCCTGACCAGCCCGGGCCCGCGCATCACGCTTTCCACCGGCGGCAGCTCAGCATCACCCGCCTGGACCGCCAGGCCGAAACGGTTATCCGGCAGCAGACGGCCGGGGATGTCACGGGCCGGCTGTAGGACCAGTTGCGCGGGCAGTGGGGCAAAGGGCAGGCAGGCGGCCAGAGCGGCAGGAAGAGCCCCCGGGGCGAGGCGCGCTGTCGGCCAGAGAACCGGGGCCAGGCTGCCGCGCGACACACGGGTGGCCACACGCTCAAGGAAAGAGCGGTCCAGGCGCGCCAGGTCGCCGTGAAGGACCACCAGTTCGGTATTCTCCAGTTCCCGGTCATCCGGCAGGTGTCCAGCCGAAAACTTTCCCTCCCGGTCCTGGCTGCGGACAGTATTCAGCTCGCCGCCCAGGAGCACCAGGGCCGAGACGGCCCAGTCCTCGTTGCGGCTTAGGGCGCGCCGCAGGAAAGCGAAATCCCAGTCCGCGGAGTTGGTAACGAGCAGGAGCGGGTGACGGCCACGGGCTACCTCGACAAGCAGCAGGCGCTCGTTGTTGCGCTCGGTCCACTCCCCTGGCAGGGGCCGCAGCACGGCGCGCAGGACATGCTCGCCCTCGGGCAGGGCCGGCAGCTTGGCCTGTCCGCCGATGAACCGTCCGGCCAGATTGCCCGCCTCCAGACGCAGCTCGGCCACCTTGTGGCCGTCCACCTGGAAATCGACTGTCGGGGCCACGCCGGAGGGCAGACTGCGAGCACCAGGAGGCAGGTTCACCGCCACGGACAGCTCCAGCTCGACCGGCTCGTTGTCATAGGCCGGGCGGCTCAGGCTCAGGGCGGCCAGGGCCAGGTCAGGCGCGGCGGGAGTCTGGCCGGCCAGGATGCTTTCCACCGGAGGAAGTCCGGAAGCAAGTGCTGTTGGGTCCACGCCGCTGTTCACTACGCCATCCGTCAGCACATAGATCCGGTCCCAGGCTGGCGCGCCGGGCGCGGTGACCTGCCGCAGGGCTGCGGCCAGGTCGGTGCGGCCGGAGGGAGCACCTCCGAGGCTGTCCGGGGCGGTGAGCGGGGCCAGGCGCGCCCCGAAGGTGTAGAGCGCGATGAGGCTGTCCGCGTGCAGGCCGCCAAGGAGCGACCGGGCCAGGGTCAGGCGGCTCGCGCTGTCAGCGCCGCCCGCGGCAGAGGCTGGAAGGCGCATGGAAGCAGAGTTGTCCAGGAGCACGGCTACCCGCGCGCGGCGCTCGCTGTCCACGCTCCAGGTGAGCACGGGACGGAACAAGAGCCAGGCAGTCAGCACAAATACGGCCAGCCGTATGGCGATAAGCAGCGTGCGGTAGGGCGCACCCACAGGGGGCCAGGTGCGGCGGTAGCTCCAGAGGACCAGAGCGGCCAAGGCGGCGATAATGAGCCAGAGCCAGAGGCTGTGCCCGCTTTCCAGGTTTATGCCGAAGCTTTCGGGCAAAATCGAAACTCCAGAAAAGGTTGAATCTATTCGACCGCCAGGCCGAGGAAGCGCATGGCCTCGCCCACGGTGCGGAACGAGCCGGTGACCAGCAGCGGCTCCGGATTGCCGAGGGCGCTTTCCAGGGCCTGCTTGACACTTCCTGCGACCTGTACAGATACACCCCTGCCGTGCTTTTCGAGCGCGCGGGCCATGGCCTGCGGATCGGCGGCGCCGGAGCGGTTGTCCGAGCCGCCGAAATCGGGGGCGGTCAGCACGAAACGCACCGCCAGCGGGGCCAGTGCGGCCAGGAACGAAGTATAATCCTTGTCCGCGGCCAACCCGGCGATCACCGTAGCCCGCCGCGAGCCGTAAACGCGCCGCCAGACCGCAGCCAGCTTGCGCGCCGCGGCCGGGTTGTGGGCCACATCCAGCACTACCTCCGTGCCACCGGGAAGGCACACCCTCTGGAACCGTCCCGGCCAGGAAAGTCCGGCCAGGGCCGCCAGTGCGGCCTCGGCGCGCGGGGCCACTCCCAGGCGCTCCAACAGAAGCTCGGCGGCGCGCAGCCCCAGGGCGAGGTTACGCGCCTGGTGCGTCCCGTAGAGCGGAGCGACAGCCCGCTCCAGGCTAAGTCTCGCCGAGCGGTAGCTGAACCGGGTTCCCTCTTTCACCACCCGCACCGCTCGCAGGCGGATTTCGCTCTCCAGGGGCAGGAACGGGCTGCCGGAGGTGTGGCAGGCTGCCTCGATCACCGCGCGGGGCGCGCGGGCGGTGACTCCGCACAGGAGCGGCACACCGATCTTCACGATCCCGGCTTTCTCCCCGGCGATCCGGGCCAGGCCGCGCCCCAGCCAGGCCTCGTGCTCCAGTCCGATGGAGGTGATCACGCAGACCGCAGGACTCAGCGCGTTGGTGGCATCCCAACGCCCGCCCAGGCCCACCTCCACCGCGGCCGCGGCCACATTCCGGCGGGCGAACCAGTCGAAAGCCAGGGCGGTCAAGGTCTCGAAGAAAGTGATCCGCTCGCGCAGCACGCGCTCGAGATTTTTCTCGACCCATTCACGGACAAAATTTTCGGGCACGGGGCCAAGGCTGTCGCGCACACGCTCTCGCAGTTCGCAGAGGTGCGGGCTGGTGTAAAGCCCGGCGTTGACCCCATGCGCGCGCAGCACAGCGTGAATCGCCGCGGCGCAGGCGCCCTTGCCGTTGGTCCCGGCCACGTGGGCGGCCAGGAAATTTTTCTCCGGGCGGTCCAGGGCCTCGAGCAACGAGTTTATTTTTTCCAGCCCGAGCTTGATCCCGAAGCGCTGGAGGCCGTAGAGGGCCTCGACCGCGGCGGGGTAATCGGGGACAGATTCGCGGTTCATGCATTACCTCTATGCGAAAGAAGCAAAGCCAGCGGGGGCCTGCTTTCCGCGGAGAAACCTGTCTGCCGAAAAAGAACCCCGCGGCGCGCCATCCGTTCCGCGGGGTCCGGTAAACGGCTAAAAACCAATAAAGTATCAGAGCAGCTCGCGGTAGTTCTCGCGCAGCTTGCGGAACGCGGCCACGATATCCTCCAGCCCGGCCTGGTCGGCCAGCAGCAGGTTCTGCAGCAGCCAGAGCGCCTCGCTGCCGGTGAAACGCTCGGTGACCGGGCAGTGGAACTTGCCGTAGTCGATCACCTCGCCGCGGAAGAGGTGGCTCTTGATCCGGTCGAAGGGGCCGACATTTTTTTCCTGCAGGAACCTCTGGCGGTAGATGGGGGTGAAATAGCCACCGTGCGCCGGACGGACCCCCTCGGCGTTGAGGGCCTTGATGAACTGATCGCGCGGCAATCCACCCCAGGCCGCCTGGTCGTAGCGCAGGATCAGAAAATGGCAGCTGCAGGCTGTGGCATAGGGTGGAAGCTGCAAGGGAGCGATACCCTCGACAGCGGCCAACTCGCGGCGCAGGAACGCGGCGGCGGCCTGGCGCTGGGCCAGCATGGGCTCGTAACGCTCGAACTGGGTCAGGATCACCGCGGCCTGGAGCTCGCTCAGGCGATAGTTGCCGCCCAGCAGGCCGTGCTCGTGCCACAATCCCCCGCGCACCCGTCCGCAGTTGATGAACGAGCGGCAGCGTTCGGCCAGCTCGGGGTCGTTGGTTGTCACCGCGCCGCCCTCGCCGCCGGTGATGTGCTTCGAACTCTGAAAGCTGAAAGTTCCGGCCGCGGCCAGGGAACCGGCCTTGCGGCCGTTGTGTTCGCTGCCCCAGGCCTGGCAGGCGTCCTCGATCACCACGAGCGAGCGCTTGGCCGCCAGGGCGTTCAGACTGTCCATGTCCGCCACCACACCGGCCAGGTGCACTGGCAGGATGGCGCGGGTGTTCTCGGTGATGAGCGCCTCGGCTGAGGCGGCCGAGATGTTGCCGGTGTCCGGGTCGATGTCGGCGAAGACCGGGACCATGTTCGATTCGAGCACAGCGGTGGCAGTGGCGACAAAAGTGTAGGCAGGCACGATCACCTCGCAGCCGGCGGGCAGGCCGGCGG